>PAGT01000003.1 GCA_002705485.1 Flavobacteriales bacterium
AAAAAAGGAACTTCAATTTAAATTTCTGAATGAAACGCATACTCCTAGTTGAGCTTTTATTAGTTTTAATTACCATAATTTATGTTTCTCTAAACCCAAATCAAGAAGTATGGCAATAGGAAAAATTATCTAAATTAAAGAATTAAAAAGGATTAGAAAGGATTTCATTTATCATTCAAAAATACTCTTATAAATCGTATTGAATTTTGATGAATATTTCATTCCCATATTTAGACCAAGCCAAAATTTTTTCAGTCTCTCAGGTTCATTCCCATTTTCTGTACCAAGATAAGGTTGAACTAAAACACATTCACCTTTTGCTGCAGCGCTATAAAGAATTTTTCTTACAGATATTTCCCTAATCCTTTGTTCCTATTGATGTTAGAAAATACATTTCATAAATCAAATAAATTTAAAAATTCTTTTTTTTTTAAAATTTAATTACTCAATATTTTTACTTTAATAAAGGCTTTTATTCTTCTTATAAATTTTAAAGCCCTATTTTGTTTATCAAGAGAAAACCATAAATCGTTATAAAGTAATTCAGGAAATTTTAGGTACTTTTCATTAATATTTAACATACTAATTAATTCTCGTTTTATAAAAATCATATTACCAGTATGACAACATAACTCATAACCTTTATCTTTAGCGACAATTAAAGTTGCTGAAAAACTATTACCGTTAGTATTTTTATGCTTATTGGAGTGCCATTTAATAATGCCAGGAGGATATGCGCTGTTTATTTCAATAACTATAATTTTAGGATTATATTTTTTTAATGACTCCCATACCTCTAAATCATATGAATCTATGTCAATTGAGAGGAGATCAAAGTCAAAAGGGATTTCAGTTTTTTTTAATAAACTATCTAGACAATTCTGGGAATTGGTTTCTTTTGAAACAAATGCATTTATTGGAAATATTTTTGGATATTTTTTTGAGGTTTTTATTAAATCTTTATATCTTGATTTGTCCCCCTCAATATAAACGGCATTCCATCCTTGTTTTACAAGATTGAATGTATTGCTTAGATGTATTCCATCCCAAGCACCAAATTCTACACACCAATTTTTTGTAGATTTTTGAAGACCTATTTTCTTTATAATTTCTTGAATTATTCCGTCTTCCCCATTTTGAGAAAAATTATTGTACGCAAAATCTACTAGATTTCCACTTTTATTTTTAAATTTAATCATTTATTTATAAAAATGTTTCATAAGATTTTATGCAAGATATTTAATTTTTCAGCTATTGTAATTTAAACATTTAGCTTGCATCCCCATGACAAAATTGGCAAAAAATGTTGCAAATCATAATCATACCTTAGTTAATGATCCGCATGGAATGAAAGGGGTCAGAGGTTAGAGATCGTTTGGCTCAATAATGATTTCAGCTTGCTATACCAATTAGTTTGTACGAAAATAAATATGAATACACGATCTATTTCATTATAATAACTATTAATTTATTAATATTTATGATTCAACTCTTTATTTTTATTAAAAATAAAATTTATTTCTAACACAAATGTCCTCAAAAGTGTTTAGTGTTTATTAATATATGCCTAAAATGGATTAATATCAGTCTTTTAAATGACTCAAATTAATAGAAAGCGTTTTAATAAAAATCAAAATAAAATTTCATGGTCTTTATTGATTCTCCCTTTTTTACTATGGGCTTTTTATAAATCTAGTCTTTATTTGGGTGATTCCAAATTAAATATTAATGAATCGGTTAGTAGCCTAAGTTCCTCTTTTGGTATTTTTTCGCCTTTATTCTCTTTTTTCTTAAAATGTTTTTTCTTTTTTCTGCCAGTTTTCGCTTTATTAATTTTTGAATTAACAAGAGTTGATTTTAAAGACTCAAGCATAGGTAGGATATCAAGATCAAAGGGGTTTAAATATGCAGACATTTACTATTATTTTATGCACCTTTTAGGTGTCCAATTCCCTTTACTTATCTCTTTAGTAACTCTTAATATTGCATTTACTTATCAAGGTTTAAGTAATTGGCTTAATTCGATTATAGAGCCTCTATTAGGAGGAAATACATCTCAATTTTCACTTTCTATATTCCTTATTTTAGCTATTTTACTCCAAGACTTCAAATCATATGCAGTTCATTATATTTGTCACAAAAACCCTTTTTTTTGGGACTTACATGAATTTCATCATTCTCCTACCGAGATGACAATTTTATCTCAACAAAGAGATAATAATCTTATAGGGGCTTTTTTGAATCCATTGTTTCTACCTATTGTGGTTTTAGCACCATTACTTGTAAATTTATCTTTATCTAAAGGTTACATTATACCAGTAGTCATTTATACGGTTGATCTTTTTATTGTCCTTATGGGATCTTTATTTGGTCATAGTTCTGTAAAACTTATTTTCCCTAAATTCCTTTCATACATCTACATGAGTCCAGCCTTGCATTGGATACACCATTCAATAAATCCAGAACATTATGATAAAAATCTTGGAATGAAATTCCCTTTTTGGGACAAAATTTTTGGAACATATTTAGATGAAAGTCATTTAAAAGATATTAAAGGTTATGGAGTTGAAAATACTGAATATAACAGATATAACCCTTTTTACACCTATTATTTACTACCATGGAAAAAAATATTTCGAAGAATTAGAAATACATTACCTGCATAAATATAAACTCTAAGATAAAATATTAAATCCCTTTTTGATAATTTTATTTAATTATAGTTCTATGTATATATAAATAATTATCTTAAACTTCTTAATTTTATATTTTTAATTTTAAAAGATTGATAAAACTCAACCAGAATGCTCGTAAAAAGTCTTTCAAAAATATAAGCGAAAAACCCTCCTCTATCATATGAAACATCTGCATCATAAAAAAATAATTTCTCTTTAAATGAGTCAGGAGATTTATAAACTGCAGAATACAACCTTTCAGAATATGACATATAAAGATCCCAAAACTTGCGATTTGCAATCCAATAATTGCAATAGCAAATTAAATCTTTAGGATGACTTTTGTTTAAAATTTTAGGATCTAATCCAGCAATATCAAACAATTCACTAGCTATTTTTTTCATACCTGGATGAAAATATTCTCCATGATCCCACATATTGTCGAACTTGCTATAAATAAATGGAATCCTATAATATCCTTCATAAGGATTGACTATATAGATATCATAAACAGGTTTTTTCGTTAGATATTTCTGTAGCTTTTCTGGATTTCCTTTTGTCTTTTCTTCGAATTTCCAGGATAAAACACTTAAGTGAGTTGAATTTGCCCAATCATTTTGTCTGTAAAGATGCCTCATTACACCGTATTCAAATTCTTTTTGATTGATTGGATTAGTATTTTCATAACTTATAAAGTATTTGCTCAATTTTGATTTTGAGTTTTCATCAAAAAAAACTTGATAAATATTTGGTTTTATAGTGTCTTCCCTTGCAATATTGATCTTTTTCATTTAAAAGATAAGAAAATAATTTTTAATTAGTAATTTAATATAATTCTTTATAGGTTATTTTCGAAATTTTAGGAAATTTTCATTTTTTTAAAATTTATTAGATTAGATTTAAATTTCTAAAGTAATAGAATGATTTTAGTCGGTTTATTAGGTTTTTAATAGAGATTCCGATTTATGTAGAAATATTTATCTTAAACTGTAGCTATTGATTTAAATGAATATTTAAGTTGGTATGGAAATTTTAAAAAATTTTTAAAGAGATATCGCCAAAAATGATAAAAACTTAAAATACTTTTTAAATACGTTTTAAAAGAAAGAGTAAATTTAACAAACATAGATTAAAATGAAATGATTATGGTTCATATTTTTGAATCCTTTAAATCAATAAATAGTTAGATGGATATAAAGCAAAGTATTGTAATTTTCGGTGGCAATTCTGTATTAGCACAAAATTTCTTGAAAAATTATTCAAATCAAACTGATATTACTAAGATCACAAGATTAAATAAATCAGAGAATGATATTTCTTGTGATATGGGAAAGTTTTTATACCAAAAAGAATTAAGCACCTTAATAAATCAAATTAGATCAAGATTAATTTATGATAGAACAGTTTTTGTTTTGTTTTCTTGGTGTGGAGGACCAAGAACTAATAATAACGTCGAGGAAGTTTTAAATATAAATAGGAACATTGTCTCAAATTTTATAGGAGTATGCAAAAAAATAAATCCATCAAAAATTGTTTTTCTTTCAAGCGCTGGTACATTGTACCCTGATGATAATAGATTAAAGAATTATAATGAGTTAGATATTGTTTCTCCTAAAACTTTTTATGGTAAACAAAAATTTATGGCTGAAAATATGATATCAAATTATGCTTTAGAAAATAACTTAAAATTCACAATTTTAAGGATAGCTTCAGCATATGGTTACGATAAAAGATTTTCTGATCAAGGTGTTATTAATAAGTGGCTTTATTCAGCTATTGAAAATAAAAGTCTAAAATTGTTTAATTCTATTGATTCAGTTGTTAATTTCATTTCATTTAAACAAATTTCAGACGCAATATACCTATCATTAATTAATAGCCTAGATGGAATATATAATATTGGAACTGAAAAGAGTATTTCTCTGAATGAAGTTATCGATCAAATTTCGCAAGTTACAAAAAAAAAGTTAGAGTTAGACATTATTCGTAATGATAAAAGATTTTTTAATATAGATATTTCAAAATTTTGTAAAATAACAGGTACCAAATTTAAGCTCAAACTTGAGGATGATATTAAAATAATTTATCAAACGATTCTAAAAGATAGGAATATTGATACAAAGTTTTTCTGAAATTTATTTAATTTTTCTTGTCCTTAGAAAGATCATATATATGTAATATCTTATAAATGAAGGCATTAGAAATACCAAAGCTCTTATTAAAAAAATTATAAATGCTCTTAATATATTATTAAGGTTATGCTGGATTAGAAATTTCTGCAATTCTATTTCAGAGATAACATATCTAAAACCTCCTCTATGGCTAATCATCCTGTTACCAGTAGTAGCTTTTACTAGAGACTTTTCAATATTTTTAAATTTTTTTCTTGCTGATATTAATTTAATCCATAATCCATAATCACCCTTAAGAAATAAATCAGGATAACCTCCAACATCATCTACAGCACTTTTTTTAAAACCTACAGTCATATGATTCATTGGATTTCTAAAGGGGATGATCTTTTTAACTTCAGTATCAGTAATGGGCACTTTTCGAGTTGCTAAATAATTACCTAATTCATCGTATTCATCAATAAATGAACCAACTACATCAACTCCATTTAATAAAAAAGGTAACTGCGTCTCAAATCTTTCTTCTAGATTAATATCATCTCCATCTGCTCTAAAAATAAACTCATTCTTAGATTTTGTTAATCCTAAATTTAAGGCTTTATCAAGTCCAATTTTTTTTTCTGACCAAACTACATCTAATGAATATTTAATTTTATTTTGCTCAATTATTTTTTTAAAAGATTTACTTACTGGTCCATCAACTGTGACTAAAACCTGATCTGGCTTTAGTGAATTTTTGTATATACTTTCTAAAGCCTTAGAAAAACCTTTTACAATATCTCTCCTATCAAGAATTGGTAATAAAACTGTAAATTTAATATTTTTTAAATTCATCTTAATAAGTTATTTTGTACAAGATTAAGGTTATTTGAAATAATATTATTTTCATATTTAAGTCAATAAATTTCTTACATTAATTAGTCTAATAATTTTGCTATCAAAAGTTAATATTAACGAAATTATTTTTTGCAGTATTCCTATGTAATTATTAGGGATTAGTTTTTTCTTTTTCAATTTCATAATTTCATACTTTTTTATCTTATCCAACTTCTTTCTTATCTTGTATGTAATACTATTTTTTGTTTGGTTTGATATGATCCGCGAGTCTTTAAAAAATAATATTTCTAATTTTTGTGAATAAGTTGAAAATAATAATTTATTATACCATTCACAATCAACATACCATTTTAGGTCTTTATCGAATTTGTTATTTTTTAATTTACTATTAACAATAACTGATGCTGTAGGTGCCAAAAAAATATTAAACATAGCATTTGGAAATTTTCTAAATAATCGAATATGTAGTTTCTGATTTCTTGTACTTATTCGCATATGTGGTTTATCAGAGACACAAGAAGTACAAGGTAATAAGATTAAACCAGTTTGATACTTATCTACTTTTTCTAGAAAATCTAAGAAAAATAAATTGTTTGGCAAATCATCATGATGGTTTAAAACAAAAAAGGGAGTTTCGACCTTTTTTAATAAAAAGTTCCAATTATTTATAGCGTTAGTATTTGGGCCATCAAAATATGAAATATTTTTAACTTGACATATTGCTTTAATCTTTTCTTTTATTTTTAAGTTATCACTATCGTCAGAAACAATAATTTTTACTTTAGGATTATTTGAGTATAAAGCTATTATCTTCTCAAAAATACTAGTTTGATTATATGTTGGAATAAGAATTGATATAAGTTTTTTCATAAATTATTTTCTCAAAATTTAAAAGGTATATGTAATTTTTAATAATAGAAATTTTATAAAAATCGTCTTTTATTTTCTAATTAAAATTCTATTTACATATTTATAAAATAAGAACCAAATTTTATAGGTGTATCTAGATAACCCTAGCCCAACAAAACCTCCTCTTTCAACTTTACAAGTTGTCCCAAGATTATATTTATATTTTTTTGGATTATTTAAGATGCTATATGTTTTATCAATTGTATAAAGGAAATTTCTATCGCAGATTTCTTCCTTTTTAACCTTTTTATTTCCAATTAAGGTTCGTCCTAGCCAATCTTCGTAATAGCACGCTCTCTTGGTTTTAATCGGTTTCTCAAGGCCTTGTATATAGGATGATTTCGCAATCCAGAAATTGAACCAGAGAAAACCATTTCCTCCTGATAATATTCCCACTTTATCAATTGAGTCGAACCTTTGGATGGTTTCTAAATTTTTTTTCCATTCATCTATAAGAAGCTTAAAAATCAGTTTTTCTAAAGGTTGCCTAATATAAAAGAATTTATTTTTCATGTAACTTAGCCCCTTGCCATGAATATAAAAAATTAATCTATTATCTTCAGATTTAGATAATTCCCAAACTTTTTTAATACCTTCATATTCCATATGATCATCATTTTTAAATATTAGATTTGTTTCGCAATTTTTATATAATTCAAGTGATTTAATCACATCTTTAATTGAATTTTCCTGATTATCACTATTTCTTATACAAACTATATGTAATTTGCATTTTGTTGTGTTTAATATACTTGATTTAATTAATTGTTTTAATTGATCTCTGAATAGATTTTTGTATTGAGGACTAATTTTGGTATTTAAAAAATAAACTATATCAATTCCTATACTTTTAAAACTTAGATTTCCAAGAAATAGAGAAAATGGGGTTCCTTTTTTTATAGTTATTGGTCGCCAATATTTGTTTTTTCTATTTGTGATTTTTAAATAATTGAATTCATCTGTTGAAACTTTAGGTTTTTTTAATTGATAAATATCTTCATTATTGTTTGTACCCAATACCTCTTTATCAATAAAGCTTTCATATTCCCTAGTAACATCTATTTTATTAGATCTGCCAATTAATTCGAATTCCCATTGATCAATCTTTTGTCTAGGCAACTTTCAAAATAATATCTTTATTAATATTGACATATTTAATAGGTGTTTATAAATCTTTATTTTTAGTTTTTAAAAAAGATTGATATATCTTATGGTTGCTTATTAAATATTTTTATCCATTGCTTAAGATTGGATAATTAATTATTACTGAAATAATTATTTTATAATGCTTAACAATTATTATTAGATATAACTCAAGTTATGTAGAGTTTAAAAATTAAACTATATTATGAGAAATTTTAAAAAGGGATATTCTTCTGATAAGCACTATTGTTTATCTTCTCTAGGATGGAAATTCTATGTTTCTGATGGTGATAAGAAAATAAATATTTCGAGCAAAATATTAAATCATATTGACGAAAAAAATATTTTGGAATTAAATCAACCATATAAATTAGTAGAACTGTTTAAAATTGATGAATTAAAGAAAAATAAATATAATGATCATTTCTTATTAATAGAAAATAAAAAAATAAAAAATTGGGAATCATTAACTATTAAAGATAATTCAAGCATAAAAATTGATCTAACAAAAAATTTACAGCATGAAGATCAAGAAATAAATATTATTTATTTTTTTAATGCGATGTTGAGCCCCTTATTTCACAAGTTATTTAATACTCAATTGAAAAGTCTTTTGAAAAGTCATATTTTCAATCGCAGATACACTAAACTCTACATTGTTTGTGTGGCTGATAATCCAAGAAGTGCCAAAATATCTAAATTATTAGAAAAATTAAGACTGAATAGAAATAAAAATATCCAAATTGAATTTATTAATAATTGCACATATGAATTTGAAGGAATAAAAAAAGTTTTTGAAGTATCAAAAAAATCAAATAATTCATATATTATGTATTTTCATGGAAAGGGAATAAGTCATTTAAAAACAAAAATTCTCTTCCTGAGACATCCTTATGAAGTTTTATCATTCAATAGAGTCATAAAAAATTGGAAAAAAAATCTTGAATGGTTTACTAGAGTAAAGAATATGAATAAATTGGGACTTCTTAATTCAGATGGTTGGATGCTTTTTAATTTTTGGTGGGCTAAATCTTCTTATTTAAATAAATTAGAACCTCCTCTTAAAACAAATGATAGATATTACTATGAAAATTGGATATCACGCTTGCCAATTAAAAAAAATTTATCAGTTGATGGAAATATAAATCATTTTTCAAAGAATAATGACAGAAAATTAAAGTACCTAAATACTATTGATACCTGTATAAATATTATTTATAGTACTAAATTAAAAAAATATAATATTGGCACAACTTGTCATGTAGGAGCCAAGGATATGATATACCTTGGTATTCATGAGTTTTTATATTTACCTTGGTATCGACTAATTAAAATACTTAACATTCTACTTAGAAAGCAAAAACTATGAAACGATTTAATAAATAAAGAAAATTTAGAAAATGAAAAAAGTATTTGATGTCTTTTTGTTTTTTAATGAACTAGATATTCTTGAGCTCAGGCTCAAGATGTTAGACGATGTAGTTGATTTCTTTGTAATTACTGAATGTGACTTTACTTTTTCGGGGAAGCCAAAATCTTTGATATTTGCAAAAAATATTGATAGATTTAAAAAATATATTGATAAAATAATCTATAATCCGATCACATTAAAAGATATTGAAGACCTTAAAGATAAATACTGGAAAGACTATATTACAGACTTCAACAAATCTACTCCTCATAAAAGTCAAGGTAAGGCTGCTAAAAGATTACATAAATCATTACAAAGAGAAATTAGACAACGTGATTCTGCCTTTTTAGGTTTATTTGGGAGGGCTGATGATAATGATCTTGTATTGCTAAGTGATGTAGATGAAATTCCAAATCCAGATATGGTTATAAGTCTTATTGAAAAGGATTTGAATATTCCTCATTATTTAATTATGAGATGGTATATGTATTGGATGAATAATAAGGTTTCTGAACCTTGGGTTGGCACTGTAGCATTTAATTTCAAAGTTTTAAAAGGCAAGTCACTTGATTTATTAAGATATTCATCAAAAGATATTCATAATGTTCCTGGCGAAATTGTTGATCAAGGAGGTTGGCACTTTAGTTATCTTGGTGGGGAAAAAGCAATTATTGAAAAATTAAAAGCACATCCTTATCAAGGGAAAAAAGCTCAAATATCAATGTTCCTTAATAAAGTAGGTTTAAAACCTTTCTTTAAAAAAATTGGAAATAATAAGGATATCTTAATGCAAAATAGAAAGTTTGAAATTGTTCCAATTGATGAAAATTTTCCTAATTTGTTAAAAAAACATAAATTTTTTATCGAAAAGTATTCTAAAATACTAAATGACTAAACTAAATCAAATTGAAACGCAAAGGAATAATTCTTGCTGGTGGTAATGGTACTAGACTTTACCCTCTAACACTTGGTGTTAGCAAACAATTAATGCCTATTTATAACAAACCTATGATTTTTTATCCATTAAGCACTTTAATGCTTGCTGGAATAAAAGAGTTTTTAATAATTACAAATCTTGAAAGTCTTAGTTCATTTAAAAATTTGCTTAGTGATGGAAGTGATTATGGAATTTCAATTGAATATGCTGCACAAGAAAAACCAGAAGGATTAGCTCAAGCTTTTCTAATTGGAGAAGATTTTTTAGATGAATCACCAGCGGCTTTAATATTAGGAGACAACTTATTTTATGGAGATAATTTTGTAAGTCAATTAAAAAGGGCTAATGAGAGTAAAAATTCAACAATATTTGTTTGCCCAGTTAGCGATCCTGAAAGATATGGTGTGGCGGAATTCGATAAAAATTCAGTAGTAATTAATCTAGTTGAAAAACCCAAAAGACCATTAAGCAGATACGCTGTTACTGGCTTATATTTTTACGATAAAACTGTTGTTGAGAAAGCAAAACAAGTAGAGTTTTCCCATAGAGGTGAATTGGAAATTACTTCTTTAAATAATATTTACCTGAAAGATAAGTCATTAAAAGTTGAGATCTTAGGAAGAGGAATGGCTTGGCTTGATACTGGGACATTTGATTCTTTACATCAGGCGGGATCTTTCATAAGAACTATTGAAAAACGCCAAGGTCTTATGATTGGTTGCCCTACCGAAGTAGCATTGAGGAACAATTGGATAAGCACAAAACAAGTTGAGAATAATATTGAGAAATTTAGTAAAAGTGGATATGGTACATACTTAAAAGAAATTTTAAAAAATACAAATAAATAATAATTTTTTAGGACTTAAGAAGATATCATGAAAGTTGATTATTTGAAAAATAAAAAAGGGCTTACTATAAAAGGACCTTTAGTTTTTACTCCAGATATTTATTCTGATTCAAGGGGATTATTCTTTGAGAGCTGGAATAGAAAAAAATATGAAGAAAATTTACCTGATACTGCTCAGTTTGTCCAAGATAACCATTCTGAATCTTCTCAGGGAGTTTTAAGGGGAATGCATTATCAAATCGAACCTTACCCGCAAGGTAAATTAGTTAGATGTATTAAAGGTAGTATTTTCGATGTTGCAGTGGATATTAGAAAAAGTTCAAGTACTTTTTCAGAATGGGTTGGGATTGAACTGAATCAAAAAAATAAAAAACAATTATGGATTCCTTGCGGCTTTGCGCATGGATTTCTAACTTTAAGTGAGTCTGCTGAAGTATTATATAAAGCCAGTGGGTATTGGAATAAAGATTGTGAGAGAACCATCCAATGGAATGATAAAGCTTTTAATATTCAATGGCCAATAGAAAATTTAAATATAAGTGAACCTTTGCTTTCTGATAAAGATGCAAATGCTTCTTCTCTAGAAGAACTATTAAAAAATGATGATTTATTTTTATGAAAGTATTAATCACAGGATCCAAAGGTCAATTAGGACAAGCTCTAATTGAAAAGAAACCCGAAAATATAGATTTAATTTTATCTAGTAGGGATACATTCGATCTAACTTCAAAAAAAGAATGTGACTTCTTTATAAAAAAGATTAAACCTGACTTGATATTAAATGCGGCAGCATATACAGCCGTCGATAAAGCAGAGTCCGAACAGGATCTGGCGTATAAAATCAATGCTCTTGCTCCGAGATATTTTGCAGAAATAGCAAATGAATTGGGAATCAAATTAATACAGATTAGTACTGATTTTGTCTTTGACGGAAAACAAAATTATCCTTACAAACCTGAGCAAGAAAGGCGACCTCTTTCAGTATATGGATATACCAAAGCATGCGGAGAAGAATTTGTAGAGAGAATAATAGGAAATTCAAACGATGGAACTATTATTCGTACTAGCTGGCTCATGGGTCCAGTAGGTAAAAATTTCGCTAGAACTATTTTAAATTTGCTCTCAGAGAGAGATCAAATAAAAATTGTTTCTGATCAAGTCGGGGGACCTACAACTACTTATTCTTTGGCTGAATATTGTTGGCAAATAATAAGTCTTTTTAAAAAAAATATATTAGTTCCAAATATACTGCACTATACAAATTCTGGTATTGCTAGTTGGTATGATATATCAATAGCAATACAAGAAATTTGTTTGGATCTTGAACTTTTAGAGAATAATTGTGATATATTCCCAATTAAAGCAATTGAGTATCCTACTCCTGCAATTCGACCATCATATTCGGTTTTGGATTGTACAACCTCAACAAACCTTCCAAGCATTGCATCCAGTAGTCATTGGAGAAATGCTTTAAAAAAGATTTTATTACCTAATTCTAATTTTATTGCATAAATAAAAAATTAAGTATTATGTTTAATTCAAAAATCAAACGTATTTTAATAACTGGTGGTGGTGGATTTATAGGAGGTGAAGTCATTAGGTTACTTCTTAAAGAATCTAATTTACAGATCTTCAATCTAGATAAAATAGGCTATGCAAGCGATTTCACAGGGATAAATAATCAAATCGCTAATTTAGGTAAACAATATGAAAATAGACATAAAATAATTCATGCTGATTTAACGAATTATGAACAAACTGAAGATGCAATTCTCAAATCAGATCCTGATTTAATATTGCATTTAGCAGCTGAAAGTCATGTTGATAGATCAATAGATAATCCTAGGATATTTATTAATAATAATATTATTGGTACTTATAATTTATTAGAAGCCTCTTTAAAATTTTATTTAAATTTAAGTGATGAAAGAAAATCATTTTTTAAATTTCATCACATCAGTACAGACGAAGTTTTTGGTGCATTAGGATTTGAAGGTAAGTTTAGTGAGACTACTAGATATGATCCTAGAAGCCCTTATTCAGCAAGTAAGGCATCAAGTGATCATTTAGTTTCAAGTTGGTACCATACTTATGGCCTTCCTACTGTAATTACAAATTGTAGTAATAATTATGGACCTTGGCAGTTCCCCGAAAAGCTTATTCCTAATGTGATTTTAAAGTCTTTTTATAATCAAAAAATACCTCTTTATGGGGATGGTAAAAATGTGAGAGATTGGCTTTTTGTAGAAGATCACGCAGAAGCAATTTTGCTTATTGCCTCAAAAGGAAGAATAGGAGAGAGTTACTGTATAGGAGGAGATAGTGAAAAAAATAATAAGGAAGTTGTACTTGCTATATGTGAAGTTATGGACCAAATCAAACCAAATAATAAGCCTCATGAAAGTTTGATTAATTATGTGCAAGACAGGCCTGGCCATGATTTTAGATATGCAATTGACTTTAATAAAATTTATAGAGAGTTTGGTTGGAGGCCCAAATTTAGCTTTTCTGAATCTTTAGAAAGAACTGTTAAATGGTATTTGGAAAACTTAGATTGGTGCGAAAAAATAAAGAATAAAGCGAACTATGATGGTTCTAGAATAGGTTTAAAAAAATAATCTTGAAATATAAATTTTGATATTTTATAGAATATAAACTTTTTTAAGAATACTTTTCTTTAAATTTTCTTTTTCTACTATTCTATAATTTTATATGACCAGTATTTATATATAAGATTTGAGTTTATTTCTCCTTTACTAAACCATTTTTTTGGCAAAATAATAAATTTATCTTTTTTCTTTGATAAAAATGCTGTCCACCATGAAAAAGTGCTATTTGAAACTACAAAATATTTTGCCTTTGTCATGAGAAAAAAATCAACCTCAGCATCCTGTAAATCTGAAGAAATTAAATGAGAATTCCTTATGTGGGGTTGTAAATTATTTTTAACCCATTTTGGATCATCAGTAAAAATAAATACTGGTAAATTTTCATATTTTGATCTAATTAAATTTACAGAATTTAAAAAGTATTCATTATTTAAATTTCCATGATATTTTGAGGCTTTCTTATGACTTACATAATCTCCTCTCCTTATATGCAAACAAATAAAGTCTGATTTAAATAAATTTTTAGAGTTATAAGGTATTGAAAAATCTTTTGAGAAATTTAAATCTTCAAAAATTTGATCGTTATAAGAATTTATAGTGGTATGCCAAGTTCCTATAAAAATACTTAAAAAATTACTTTTCACAAGATGATTATTTAAATTTATTTTTTTTAGGTGGTGGTCAATTACGAAAAGGGGAAAAAGTTTTTTTTCAAAAATCTTAAATGCAAAATTATTAAGTTTTAAAAAATATTTAGAAAATATGGTGTGTTTAATAAATTTTGGTATTTTTCTTGAATTTAAGAATTTTAATTTAGTTTTAAATATTTTTGAAATTCCTGAGGTGTGGACTATTTTGTAATCTTTACTAATATCATAAAAAAATATATTTTTTGAGTATTTTTGTTGTAAATGTAATGCAAGTGTGTACTGAAATAATTGATTGCCCAAACCACCATTAAAAATTATGATTGATGAATTAGGGGGTAAATTTAGTAATTTTCTTAAAATAAAACTCATCACTTTTAGAATGTTTTCTTTTATAAAATTCATCTTTTTTTAATTGATATTTGGAAATAATAGTAGTCTCAAAACAACAATAAAAAGAAATGAATTTAGAATATTGGTGTAAAAGTTTTTGGGTTGAGTTGAACTTCTATAAAAACTAATTAGAAATAATAAATTTAAAACTATTCTAAAAATTAAGTTAAAGGTCCCTGCATTAACAGCTCCACTTAAAAAAGCTAAACCTGCTATTGGTACAAATCCTATAAAACCATAGAATCCAATATTTCCAATATATGATGAATTAATATTTCCAATTGACTTTTGATTAATATAGGTAATTTTTGAGTTTTCACTTTTAAAAATCAAGATAAATATTACAAGGAAGCTGAGCCAATAGAAAATTTTAGATGAACTCATATTATTTATGCTTTCGAAATTAATTAAATCGTAATAATCTATGGCAATTAAATTTGCAAAAAATGGCCAAATAGATAAGCCAATTAATGAGAACAAAATTACAATTAACCTCCTTTTCGTTTTGGGAGAAAAATTCTTATATTTAAGAATAAATGTAGAAATCCAGAAAATTAAAGTACTGGTATGTAGTAATGAACTTATTAAAAAAAATATTAAATTTTTCAAAGATATATATTTTTCTTTTTGAATAGAATTTAATGAAAGAAACCACAATAATAGAGCAAATCCTTCTCTTATTTGTACATGAATTTTAATTAATAAGAATGCAGATAAAGTTAGAGATATAAAGAATGTTAAAGACTTGAATCCTATTTTTAAATTTTTTATAATAATAAAAAATAATAATACTTCAATCGATGCAAATATTAATCTAAATCCATCATAAGTTCCTGTAAAGTCAAATACCCTTACAAAATAATCTAAAAATGCAAACTTATTGAAATAAATCCTAAAATCTGCATTTTTTATAATGTTATAAAGTTTTTCATAAGATCCATAGTCTGGATTAAATTTTGATGGATCAAAAAATATAATGTAAAAAACAGTTATTATTAGGATTAAACCTCCAAACCAACTACTAACTTTTGAGAGTGAATTATTCATTAAATTTTGCTAACAATATTGTTTTTTAAAAATTTATCTGAATCTATTTGAGATCTACTAATAAAAAAAACTTCTTTTACTAATTCTTTAATAGTCTTTAAATAATTAATTATATTATCTTCAAGAGAGTTGTTTTTAATAAAGTGGGCAAAGCTACAAATTTTTAGCATTTAACTTCAATTTAAGGATCAGAGAATCAATAAATGTGTTCTCTAAATAATTTTTAAACATTTAAGATTTAGACATATTTTTCTGGTGTTCAAGAATATTCTTGTAGTTAAATCCTTTTTTTATACAAAGTTTTTCAAGTTTATTAAAACCCTCTTTCTCTAAAATTTCTTTAACTCTACTAACTTTTAAAAAAGGTGAATCAATTTTTATGGTATCTCTTAAATCAAGAAAAACAAGATTTACATTCAATGGATCTAACATGATATTTAATAATTTAATTATATCTTGAAAGCTTCTTTTTTTTAAAAAAAGATTAGTTTTCAATTTCTCTACTTTTTCTAAATTTGTATTATTCTTATTTTTTATTAAATTTTTCATCAAAAGGTATTTTATTGCATTCCCCAGATATTGATTGATGAATATTAATTTATATTTTAGTGATAAAATCGAAAGTCTATAGAAAGATAATTTTATATAGGAACCCATTTTGTATTTTTGATTTATTAAAAATTTGGACAAACCAATCTCGTACTTAAGGATGTAATTAATTTTGCGATTTTTATGCTCCCAGCTATCAACCAAATCCCAAAATTTTTTGTCATTTATTGGCCTAGAATTTAAGGAGATAAAGTATGTTTGAATATGAAGTCCAAAAGAATAATTTCTTGTTATTCCCCAAAAATCATATTTTTTTTTATTTTGCATATAAGAAATAGTTTTTTTGAAGCTATTTTTTGATATATAACAGCTGTCATTACATAAAATAATTTCATTAGGCAAATTTATATAGTTATTTTTTATAAAAAATAAACCCTCTTTCCAAGACCCAAAATCATATCCTTGATTTTGTTTAATGATTATTTTGCCGACAATTTTGTTTAATATAATTTCTTTTTCTGTATCAATTTCAGATGAACTTACAAAAATAACTTCATCAACTAATTCTTTGATTGCATTAAGATAGTCAATTATGTACTCTTCAAGAGTATTATTTTTATTAAAATGTGCAAAGATACAAATACTTTTCATTTAGCCAAAGTGTNTAGGAAANAAATAACTAAGATATNAATTTTANTACTTTTTTTAATCTTNTAGGAAGAAAGTAAANNGGACTNCTTTNNGGAATAGATTCTTTATTTATTAAATAGATAAANTTNTTCTCNTAGTNTTCAATTGACTTTTCAGCTATTGGTATACAATCTTTNTAAGTTGAAATTTCACCCTTTTTATTTTGCCAATTCCAACCTTCGTATAGATTGCATGGAGATGACCATATCTTTTCTTGATAATGTCTAGCCCAGAATTTTGGTGCTATTACCGTCTTTTCTACTCCAGTTTTGCAAGGGAAATATGCAAAACTTGAGTTTGAAATAATTATATTCGAGCAATTATAAATAGTTGAATAACATTTCTCTATACTGTTAGAAATTATCTCTAAATCTGGGAAAAGCTTTTTACAGTATCTGTAGTCATCAGTAACGATTAAGAATTTTTTTACTTTCCCATATTTCATAATGTTTTTCATGGCTTTTAACCAATAATCCTTTTTTAAAATTAAATCTTTATGTCTTTTATATTCTCCCCCTCTTATGTTCATAACACACACATCAGGATTGATTGGATTATTTTGAATACTATTATTTGATAATTTTATATATTTTTTTAATTTTAAAATATCATTAAATAAATATCTCTCTGATTGAAAAAGACCTTCTAATAAAACATCTTTTTTGATAGAAGTTACCCTTTCATCATAAGCCGAAGCAATGTATTTAAGATTATGGTCATAATATAATTTTTCATGAAATTTATCAATTTTTTTATTGTAAAGATAATTATTATCACTTAAGTTAAAATCATTATTAATCGATGTTTTTATTTTTAAAAAATCTTTTGCTTTAAAATTTTTGTAATCAATTATTTGAAAAGATTGCCCCAACTTTTCAGCTATGCTTAAACCACTTGAATAATTCCATAATTGGTTCCCCAAACCTTGACCCTTTTGAAATTTTATATAAATCATTTAATTGAAAAAAAATTTTTATTTATAAATTTATTAAGTTGTTTTTCTCAGTAATAGAATTTTTTTCAACTCTAATAAACCTTTCATAGTTCTTTAAAGTTGACAATCTATGCGAAATTGCAATTATGGTAATTTTTTTATTTTTCATTGCAATTGATTTAACTAATTTATCTTCTGTTTCTGAATCTAAAGCACTTGTGGCTTCATCTAAAACTAGGACCTCTGATCCGTTATAAAGTGCCCTTGCTATTCCAATTCTTTGTATCTGGCCACCACTAAGCTTTATACCTCTTTCTCCAATNTTAGTATACATACCATCTTTCATGGTTTTTATATGATCATAAATAAGCGCTGTTTTAGCGCAATCTATTGCCCTTTCAAGATTGACCTCATTTGCAGGCGTACCAATAGCAATATTTTCTAAAATTGTGCTGTCAATTAAAGAAATAAATTGAGGAACATAGGATATGTTTTTCCTCCATGACATTAAACTATTTGTATTTTTTTTATAGGATATTTCATTTCCATTGAATAAAATTTTCCCCTTAACTGGTTCTAATAATGTCGTAATCAATTCAACAATAGTTGATTTACCAGCTCCAGTTTCACCAATAATTCCGATTTTATCTCCTTTATTTATGGTTAGATTAATATTTTTCAAAACATATTTTTGGCTCTTAGGNTATTTATAAGAAACATTTANAAGTTGAAGAGATTCTAATTTNATNANTCTTTNNGGATNAAATTCTGGAAATTTATTTTTTTCC
Organism: Flavobacteriales bacterium; assembly: GCA_002705485.1. Classification (GTDB taxonomy): domain Bacteria; phylum Bacteroidota; class Bacteroidia; order Flavobacteriales; family Flavobacteriaceae; genus MAG-121220-bin8. Next base: position 18,549 of record PAGT01000003.1, read on the forward strand.
TCAATANTTGAAATTAATGAGAGTAGATTTCTCGACATGTTGTAATATGTCGTTATATTTGTGTATGAGGTATAAAAAGTCTGTATTTGAGGTAAAAGTCTTTGGAGACCCAATGTTATGGCCGCTAATATTGGTAAAGGATCAATATTTTTATAAGATCTTAAAGAAAATGCAATTATTCCTAGCAGAATCAATCCAATAGCTTCAACTAAATATTTTGGATAAATTTCTGTAATATATTTTTCTAAGAGTGCATATTCTCTTTTGTAACTGTATTGATTAAATTCATTTTGGAAAGTTCTATGATTTCCATTTAGAATTAAATCTCTAATAGAAAAAATGCTTTCTTGAGTTATTTTCAATTTTTGTCTATTTGATATTGAAAGTATTCGACTAATTTGTTTTAGGTTTTTATTTTTAAAANTAGCTATTAAAAAATATGCAGTTCCCATAACCAAAACAATATAAGTACTGATTTTTATATTGATAAAAAATACAGTAACTAAAATAAATATTGATATGAAGAGGGAATTAATACCAGTCAAAAAAGCTTGAATAGAAAAAATAGAATTTTCAATTTCTATTGTGGATGCGTTTAATAACTCAGAACTGTTTTTAGTTATATGAAATTCATATGGAGCATAAATAATCTTTCGAAATAAGGTTTTTGAGATATTATGACCTACTGAAGCATTGAAATTTACTAAATATCTAGTATTTAGACATTTCATTAATGAACTAAAAATAATTATTGAAATAAATATTAAAGTAATTGGTAACATCAACCTTTCAGGATCATTAATATTAATTAAATTACCTAGGTTTTTAACTAATTTATTTTCGAATGCTTTATCAGAATTAGTAATTATTCCAATAAATGGNACTATAATCATTATTGGTAATGATTCAAAAATTGAAGTTAATAAAGATACTAAGAAAAATTTAAAAAATTTTGAGTAACTCCCATTTGTTCCTACGAGGCAAAGTTTTATAGAGTGATTTATTAGGTTAAATATACTATTACTTTTATATATAGAAAAAAANTTCNTCATCAAAAAACTTTTTGTTTNATCAGAACATATTAATACATTAAAAGCTAATTTTCTTATTTGCCATTTNATTTAGGTTTTGATCCTCTGAGATTCGCCACTAATCTAATTGTTCTCATGAAAATTATAAGGTCTATGAACAAAGAAAAGTTTTTTATATAAAATAAGTCGTAACTTAATTTATTTTCAGCATCTTTTAATGATGCGCCATAAGGATAGTTGACTTGTGCCCACCCACTTATTCCAGGTTTAATTAAGTGTCGCATTTTATAGTTAGGAATTTCTTTTTCTAATTTGTCTTCAAATTCCTTTCTTTCAGGTCTAGGACCTATAAGACTCATTTCTCCCTTTATTACACAAAGCAATTGAGGTAATTCATCAATCCTGGTCTTTCTTATGATTTTCCCAATATAGGTAATTCTTTTATCTTTCTGTGAAGCCCACTGAGGACCTTTTTTCTCAGCATCCATTTTCATTGATCTAAGTTTAAATATCGTAAAAGGTTTCCCATTTAATCCAATTCTTTTTTGACTATAAAAAATACTTCCTTGATCTTCTAAATAAATCATTAATGAAAATAATAATATTACTGGAGAGCTCAAAACTAATAGTATTATGCTGGCTAAAATATCAGCAATCTTTTTAAATCTTATGTATGCAGCTTTATTTATTAGAAAATTACCCCTTAATATATAAGTCTTTGATACGAGTTCTGGGGAGATACATTCAAGATGAATCTCACACCATCTTTGGATACTTATAATTGAAGTATTAACATATTTTGAATTCATGAAAATTTTTAATTCATCTTCTGACATCCTGTAAAAAGAATCTGAACAGAAACCAGATATTTTAAGTTTATTTAGATTTCTTAAATTTAATTTGTTATTGAAATGTTTTAGTTCTACTTTACCATTTAGTTCAAGAACTTTATTTGATAAATTTTTGCANACTTTTTTTGAACCAATAAAATACCAAATTTCCTTTTTATTTAAATTATTTGTAAATCTATCTTTTATAAGATAATTAGCCCCACTAAATATTATACTCCAAAGAAAAAGAAAATATATTCCGCTTGAATATTCAAAACTATNNATTAAGGTATTTCTAGTTAAGAAAAATATAATATAAGTAAATAAATTAGAACAAAAACTTAATAAAATAGTTTTTAAAAAAATATTAATGAAAAAGTATTGTTTACTTTTTTCATAGTTATGAAATCTTCCAAAAATATAACTAATTATAAGCCATATAATAATAAAAGTTATACAATATATTTCGCTTTCTTGAGAAAAAAAATCAAAATATTTATTAATAAAAAATATAATGATTATTAATAAAAAATCAATAGAAAAGTTGATAATAAAGCCTTTTCTTGATTTGAGTGTATTTTTGTAAAAACTACTCAAANATTTTNTTAAAATTTGCTAAATCCTAAATAAAATTTATCACAAATTCTTTTTTTAATCAAATTATTAGGAATTTATTTTTAATTACACTTCAATATAATATAATTTGATATAGAACACATAATATAACTTAATTAAAGATTCATTATGGCTAATGAAGGTGATGTAGATATTCAGGCTTTAATTAGAGTTGTTTTAAGAAACAAATTAATAGTTTTTTTATTTGTATTGCTTGGAGTTTTTTATGGAAGTGCCAAATATCTTTTTGGGACAAAGGTTTGGTTGGGAGAATTTCAAATTGTACTATCTGATTCTTCTAAAAAAACAAATAATAATTCTCTACTAGGGGATGCTAATCTAGCAGGGCTTATAGGACTGAATTCGCTTGGTGCAAATGATTCGATGTTAACTGAAGTGGAGATACTTAAAAGTCCTTCAGTTCTTATGAATGTATTTGAGTTTGTAAAAGCAGAAAAGAATTTAAATGATGATGAGCTAATGTTTAATGATTGGAAAAATTCACTAGATATAGAGCTTATTAAAACAACTTCAGTTCTCTATTTATCCTACCAAGATACGGATAAGAAACTAATTCTGCCAGTACTAAAAAAGATTTCGGAAACTTATCAAGAATATTCGGGTAAATCAAGATTAAGATCAATCGAATTAGGAATTGATTACTTTACTGATCAAGTTAATGTATATAGAGATCAAAGTGTAAAGTCTTTAGAGGAAGCCCAAAAATTAGGTTATGAACAAGATTTATCAGTAATCTTAGAAGAAAATAATATTGGTGAAATGAATAATGTAATAAATGTTGAAAAAATACGAGTTCAGGCTGCAAATGAAATTAGACAGATAGATATCAAATTAGATCAAATTAAGAATTTTAAAGATAATGAATTTTCATCTGTAATTTTTTCTGATGAATTACCATCCTTAGATAGTAGATTAACAATAGAACTTGATGAGCTTGAAAAACAAATTATTATTTACAGGAGTATATTTACCGAAAATGAGCCTGAGCTAAAATTGATTTTAGAAAGAAGAAGAAATTTGGTGTCATTAATAAATGAGAAAACAAAAAATTTATTACTCGCNAAAAAATATGATGCGGCTGCTCTTTTAAAAGCATCAGAGAGACCAAAGGGTGTATTAATAAAATATAAACGACTTCTTAATAAGGCTGCAAAAGATGCTAAAACTTTAAATTACTTAGAAGATCAATTAAGAATTTTTAGATTAGAAAAAGCAAAATATGAAGATCCATGGGAGTTGATTACAAGGCCAACTTTATTTGAAAAGCCAATTGCTCCCCAAAAGAAAAAAATTATTATATATTCTATTGCTGGACTATTTTTAGGGCTAATAGTGTCATTTATTCTTGAGAAAAGAAAAAATATCATCTGTGAATCAAGCGAAATTATATCTTTAGCAAAAACCTTCTCTATTGAAAAGTTTTTTGAAATTGATGCAAANAAAGTTGAAGAATCTTTATTTATTTTAAGTAAGGCTACTCTGAATAAATCTGATCAATTAGTAACTTTTTTGATATTGGATGGAGTTAATTCAGAAAATGAAAAGCAAATAATCAAATTTATTAAAGACAACTACTCAAATAGTAAGATTAAATTTACAAAAACAATTAAAGAAATCGATTCAAATTCAAAATTAATACTAGTTTCTAGCTTGGGTACAATCAGATTTAATGAATTTATGGATATAAATAATAAGTTACTATTACTTAATATGAAACCATACGGATTAGTAGTTTTTAATCAGTATTCAAAGAATAATTTTTTAATATAGTTATGATAAAAAAAAATATAATTTTTAAAGAAAGGTTTTATAAAATGCTCTATAAATTTATAAACGCATTTAATTTAATAATTCTTTTGCAGTTATGTTTTTTAGATTTTTTTATTCCAAAAAAAATATTTTCATCCCAAAAATCGCAAAAACCTGATATTGAATATTTAAGAAAATCTCCAATTAATGATTTTTATATTTTAGGACCAGGAGATACTCTTAAGTTAAAAGTTACAGAAAGTTCAAAACTACTTGATCAAGAATTTTCAATTGATATTAATGGCCAAGCTTCTTTACTAAGATTAAAAAAAGTGTANGTTGAAGGTTTAACTATTACTGAATTAACTGAATTATTGAATGAAGCTTATATTGACTATGTAAAAGAACCAAACGTTAATCTTGAAATTATTGGTATTAAGCCTGTTGACTTACTTATAGAAGGTGAGGTTTCAAAACCTGGAAAGTACTCATTACCAGTGAATCTATCACAAATAAACGGACCAAGTGGAATACAATTACCAACACTCATAGATGCAATTAAAAAATCTGGCGGATTAACTGAAAACGCAGATCTAAAGAATATTGTAGTTATAAGAAATAATAATCTCTCAAATGGTGGGGGTAAAATAAAATCGACGATAAATCTTTATTCTGCATTAGATGGTTCTGCTCCAGGAAATAATATAAATATTTTTAATGAAGATAAAATTATCATTCCTTTTACAGANGAGCCTATGGTTTCTGAAATTAAGCAAGTAATGCTTAATAATTTAAATCCACAATCTATAAATGTATTTGTGGGTGGGAGAGTAACAAGACCTGGTTTACTTCAAATTAGTAATGCTGCGGTATTAACAGAAGCAATTGAGTTAGCTGGCGGAACAAGTATTATCAAGGGGCCTGTTAGATTTCTAAGATATCAATCTGATGGGAAGATTGATAGAAGAAAGTTTAGATTTAGGAAAGATGCAAAAAGAGGATCTTATAAAAATCCTTATCTTAGGAACGGAGATGTTATTACTATTGGTAGAAATACATTAAATGTCGCTAGCGACTTAATAGGTGAAGTTACAGCACCTATTCAAGGACTGGTATCGACATATGGAATTTACAAAATTTTTGCTGATTAAAATTTAAATTTTTTTAGATAAATTTAGACATTATATTGTTCATTTTTAGCCTAAATTTAGAAAATTTTTTTAATTTTAACTTTATTGTCTTATTTTATTATTTGTTAAATCACTTTTAAAGTGAGCTATTGTTGAATTAATTCCATCTTTTAAACTGGTTGAAGCTTGCCAACCTAAATTATTTATTTTTAAGACATCCAAAAGTTTTCTTGGAGTCCCATCAGGTCTTGTTTGATCCCACAAAATTTTACCATCATATTTAAAAAGTTCTGATATCGTATTAACTAATTCTTTGATGGTAATATCCTTGCCTGTACCAACATTAATAATACCCTGATAAATATTTTCATGATCATAAAGTAATTTATTATCTGAAGAAACATTCTCTAGTATAAATATTAATGCATCTGCCAAGTCATCAACATAAAGAAATTCACGTTTTGGTGAGCCTGTGCCCCAGCAGGTTACTGAAGGCAAATCTTCATTTTTTGCGATNAAAAACTTTCTAATTAATGATGGTAAAACGTGACTATTTGTAGGGTGATAATTATCTCCTGGACCAAATAGGTTTGTTGGCATAAGGCTTATAGCCTCAAACCCATACTGTTTTTTTAGAGCTGCGCATAATTTAATTCCTGCAATTTTTGCAATTGCATATGGTTCGTTTGTAATTTCTAAGGGACCATTAAGAAGATATTCTTCTTTGAGAGGTTGTTGTGCAAACTTAGGGTATATGCAACTGCTTCCGAGAAAAATAAATTTCTTTACATTTTTTTTCCAAGCATTTTCGATGACATTATTTTGGATTTTTAAATTTTTAAGGATGAAATCGCCAGGATATCTAAAGTTAGCATCAATACCTCCAACTTTTGCTGCAGCTAGGATAACAACATCAGGATTATGTTTTTTAAACCAATTTTCAGTAGATTTATAATCTAATAAATCTAAAGTTTTTCTAGAAGGAACTAATAAGTTTTGATAGCCATTCTCTTTTAATTTTCTAGTAATAGAACTTCCAACCATTCCAGTATGTCCAGCTACAAAAATTGAATCTGTTTTTTTTATTTCTATCATTTAGGTTTTTAAATTAAGTAATTTCAATATTAGGAGGATTTTCTTTCGGCCCATTTACTAAAAAACCATTTTGCGAAATTAGGACTTCTTGTTTTGCTAATGTTAAATCTTGATCGATCATTTCTTTAACCAAATCCTCTAATTTTGTATTAGCTTGCCAACCAAGCTCTCTAGATGCTTTAGAGGGTTCTCCCAAAAGAGTATCGACTTCACATGGACGAAAGTACCTTGAATCAATTCTTACTACAGTTTTACTGTTATCAGCCCTAATTCCAATTTCATCTAAATCTTTTCCTTCCCAAATAATTCCAGGTCCCCCTTTATCTTTATTCCATCCAAGAGCTTTAGCAGCAAGCTCGATAAAAGTTCTTACTGATTCCTGCCTACCAGTTGCGATTACGTAGTCGGAAGGCTTAGGTTGCTGTAGCATCCTCCATTGCATCTCAACATAATCTCTTGCATGTCCCCAATCTCTTAAAGAATTAAGATTCCCCATATAAATGCATTCTTCAATACCTTCATTAATTCTAGATAGTCCTCTAGTTATCTTCCTAGTAACAAAGGTTTCTCCTCTCCTAGGACTTTCATGGTTAAAAAGTATCCCATTACAGGCATATATACCATATGATTCTCGATAGTTTACAGTGATCCAATAAGCGTATAATTTTGAAACTGCATAGGGACTTCTAGGGTAAAAAGGTGTACTTTCACTTTGGGGAGTTTCTTGTACAAGTCCATATAGCTCACTAGTGCTAGCTTGGTAAATTCTAGTTTTGTTCTTTAATCCAAGTAGTTTTACTGCTTCAAGAATTCTTAAGGCTCCTAAAGCATCGCTATTGGCAGTATATTCAGGAGATTCAAAACTTACTGAAACGTGGCTTTGTGCTCCAAGATTATAAATTTCATCCGGTTGAATCTCTTTTATTAATTTAATGATATTGGTGCTATCAGTTAAATCTCCATAGTGCAAAATAAAATTCGAATCAATAATGTGTGGATCTTGGTAAATATGATCAATTCTTTGCGTATTAAAACTACTAGATCTTCTCTTTAAACCATGAACTTTATAAGATTTGGATAATAATAATTCAGCGAGGTAACTTCCATCTTGGCCTGTAATTCCTGTAATTAATGCAACTTTTCTTTTTTTTGTTACTTCCCTCGCCATATAATTAATTTTAAAATAACTATCTTTAAAAATCTTCATTTACTTTATCATCTAGAAGAAGAAAAAATAAATGAATCTTTAAAGTTATTTTTGGTAAATTAATATAAATTATTTGTTTAAAGTAAATAAATTTTGTTGATTAAGTTATTAAGGTCAGGTGACTTCCCCAAAGTTTATATTAAAATATAGAGAGTTTATCTTATATTTTGAAAACGATTTTAGCTACTGGAGGTTTAGGATTCATAGGAAGTCATACTTGCATAAGTTTAATAAATAAAGGTTATGACGTATTGATAGTTGATTCTTTAGTAAATAGCAAATTAAATGTTTTATCAAAAATAAAAGATATTTGTAGTATTTTAAAAATTCATAACAAAGGAAAAATTTTTTTTGAAAAAGGAGATATTAGAGATAGAAATTGGTTATTTCAAATTTTTGAAGATTTTAAAAAAGAAGGTAGATCTATTGATGCTGTTATTCATTTTGCAGGTCTAAAATCCGTTGAAGAATCAATTTTATCTCCCTTAAGATATTGGGATGAAAATCTAAATATTACACTAAGTTTATTATCAGTTATGGATCAATTTGATTGCAAAACTTTAGTATTCTCTAGTAGCGCTACTATTTATAAAACTAAATTAAATAAAAAAATAGATGAAGATTCTTTTACTGAGCCAATAAATGCATATGGAAATACAAAATTAGCGATTGAAAAAATTCTTTTAGATTTATCCAGAAATAGGCAAAGTTATTGGAGGATAGCTAATTTGAGATACTTTAATCCAGTTGGGGCTCATTCAACATCTTTAATTGGAGAGGATCCAAAAAATAAAGCAAATAATATTTTTCCTATAATGATAAAGGTATTAGAAAAAAAATTAGATAAATTATCAATTTTTGGTAAAGACTGGCCAACTCTTGATGGAACTTGTGTAAGAGATTATATCCATGTAATGGATTTGGCAGATTCTCATGTTGCTGCATTGAGGTTTCTCATTTCTAATGATCCTCAAGTCATTAATCTAAACATAGGAACGGGAGAAGGAACTAGCGTATTAGAGTTGGTTAATAAATTTAATAAAGTAAATAATTGTAAGATACCTTTTGAATTCTCAGATAGAAGAAATGGAGATTCACCTTTTGTAGTTGCAGATAATAGCCTTTCTTTGAAATTATTGGACTGGAAACCAAATATGAGTTTAGAAGATATATGTAAAGATACTTGGAATTGGTTTATCAAGAAGAATAAAAATTGAGAAAATTATCCATGAAATTCTACATACCATTCTGCAAATTTTTTAATACCCTCTTTTAATGAGGTTTTGGGAGTAAAATTTATCCAGTTTTTTAATTTTTCAATATCAGCAAAAGTTTCAATAACATCTCCCTGTTGAATCGGCGTTAATTCTTTAATAGCTGGAATTTTTAACTCTTCTTCGAGAATCTCAACAAAATCCAATAAATTTATTGGATTACTATTTCCAACATTTAATATTATATGAGGACAATTATTATTTAATTTAAGATTTTCTTTCGTATCTTTGAAGTGAAAATTTGAATGTGCAGGTTTTTTACAACAAAGGAAAATAGCTTGAACAATATCATCAATATAAGTGAAGTCCCTCTTCATTTTTCCGAAATTAAATATTTTAATAGGCTTATTTTCAATGATTGATTTTGCAAAAATCATTGGTGCCATATCTGGTCTTCCCCAAGGACCATAAACAGTGAAAAATCTTAATCCAGTGCAAGGAAGTTTATATAGATGTGAATATGTCTGTGCCATCAACTCATTAGCTGTTTTTGTTGCTGCGTATAAACTAATCGGTGAATTTGTTGTGTCAGACTCTTTAAAAGGGATATTGATATTACCACCATAAACAGAACTGCTGCTAGTGTAAATTAAGTTTTTTACGTTGTTATTTCTACAAGCTTCAATTACATTAGCAAATCCAACTAAATTACTATCTATATATGTTTTGGGATTCGTAATTGAATATCTTACTCCAGCTTGAGCTGGAAGATGAATTACTCCATCGGGTTGAAAGTCATTAAATATTTTTTTTTATAAGACAATCATCTTCTAAATTCCCTTGTATAAATTTCCAATTTTTTCCACTTACTTTTTCTGATTTAGTTATGTTTTCAATTCTTCTTTGCTTGAGNTTTATATCATAGTATGCGTTTAAGTTATCAAAACCAAGAATCTTATAATTTTCTTTTAGTAATTTTTTTGTTATGTGAAATCCAATAAAACCTGCTGAACCAGTAACTATAAATCTTGCTACCATAATTTAAATTATTTTTTTAAAAATAAATAAATTTGAGTGTACATAAACTCTATCTTCCATACTTGTCTTCAAATCTTACAATGTCATCTTCTCCTAAATAAGAACCGCTTTGAACCTCAATTAATATTAATGGGATTTCTCCAGGATTACTTAATCTATGTTTTGCACCCAAAGGTATATAAGTACTTTGATTTTCCGTAAGAATATTTTTATCATTATTAATTTCAACTTGTGCAATTCCATTTACAACTATCCAATGTTCAGATCGATAGTGATGTTTTTGCAATGAAAGACTTTCTCCTTGTTTAACAAAAATTAATTTAATTTNCCATTTTTCTTTTTCTACAAAAGATAAATAGTGTCCCCATGGCCTGTAAATTTTTTGATGCTTTCGCCCTGCAGATATTTGTTTTTCTATAAGTAAATTTACCATTTCCTTAACTTTTTGTGATTGTTTTTTATCTGAAATTAAAATTGCATCATTAGTTTCTACTACTACAAGATTATCCAGGCCAATACCTACAATGAGTCTTTCTTGACTTCTTAAATATGAGTTTTTTGTATCTTTTATTAGAACATTTCCTTTTAGTACATTATTATCTTGATTTTTTTCCGAATTATCCCAAATAGACTCCCAGCTGCCTATGTCGCTCCAACCTGCATTTAATGGAATTACAAAACCATCAGAAGTTTTTTCCATAACTCCAATATCAATTGATATATTTGGACATTTATTAAATTCGTTTTTGTCTAACCTTTGAAAGTCTAGATCATATTTACTATTATTTATTGACTTTTTGCAGCAATCTATAATTTTTGGACAAAATCTCTCTAATTCTTTTAGGATTGTTTTTGCCTTAAACAAAAACATTCCACTATTCCAAGTAAAACGACTATCTTCTAAAAACTCGCACGCTTTTTTATAATCAGGTTTCTCTATAAATTCTAAAATTTTATGTCCACAAATTTCAGAAAAATTAAATGATTTTTCTGCCTTTATATAACCATATCCAGTTTCAGGAGAATGCGGAACTACTCCAAAAGTAACTAATTTATTATTTTTTGCGAATTCTAAACCTTTATTAATTACCTCAATAAATTTAGAATTATCTTTTATTTCATGATCTGAAGAAAGAACTAATAGGATTGGATCAATTTCTTTATCTTTAAAAAATTGAATTACTTTTAGCGCTGCAATTGCAATAGCTGGTGCAGTATTTTTACCGATAGGTTCAAGAATAATTGATAAAGGATTAACTTTTATTTTTTGCATTTGCTCGCCCACTATAAATCTATGCTCCTCATTACAAATAATTATTGGATTATTTATATTACTTAAATTCTCTATTCTTTTATAAGTTTGTTGAAGTAGAGTATTCTTATTTTTCTCGAGCAAATTCAGAAATTGCTTTGGAAAACTTTCTCTGGATAATGGCCAGAGTCTTGNGCCTGTTCCACCAGCAAGAATAACAGGAACTATAGGATTAGTTAAAGACATAATTATTTATTGATTTTAAAGATGAAATTCCAAGTCATTTTGAAATTACCTTTTTTAAATTTTATAAAATAATTATTAAACATCTTATGCATTATTTCTGTACTTTAAGTATAAAACTTTATTGATTTATTAGCATTTATTTTTAAAATTAAACCTCAAAATTTTCTAAATTTTAATATCTTTTAAATTACAAAATAATATTATTTATCAATTAACAATTTCATTTTTTCTTTTTAAGTGCCATCACCTATCCTCCATAAGTTTATTCCTGCTTTTTTAACCTCCGCGGCATTAACAATAGATCTTGAGTCAAATACCCATGAAGGTTTAGACATTTTTTTTGCTACTGAGACCCAATTTATATTGTTATAAATTTCCCACTCAGTAAGAANTAAAACTGCGTGAGCACTTTCAAATATATCCAAATTTTTACTATATCTCCATTCTCCAGATTTATTTTTTAAGGTATTTTCTAATCCTTTTTGAGATTTAGGTATTGGGCTGATCTCTAAGTCATTCTCTATTTGTTTAGGACTGACTTTAGGGTCATGAATTACTAGTTCTGCACCTTCATCAATTAAATCCTTACAAATTTTTATAGCTGCTGATTCTCTAGTATCGTTAGTATTAGCCTTAAAAGCAAATCCAAGAATAATAATTTTCTTTTGTGCAATGGTCCCAAAAAGTGATTTAATAACAATTTTTGTAATTCTACCTCTATGCCAATTATTAATATCTACTACACTTTCCCAAAATTTTGCTACTTCATCAAGACCAAAATATTCCGCTAAATAAACAAGATTTAGGATATCTTTTTTAAAGCAGCTCCCTCCAAATCCTGGCGAAGAATTTAAAAATTTAGAGCCGATCCTACTATCTTTACCAATTGCTCTAGATACTTCTCTAACATCTGCTCCAGTTACTTCACAAATTGCACTTATTGAATTTATTGAACTAATTCGCTGAGCTAAAAAAGCATTTGAAGTTAGTTTGGCAAGCTCACTACTCCATATATTTGTGAAAAGAATTTTTTCTTCTGGTACCCATGCTTTGTATAGATTGCTTAATGCAATCATTGCATCTTTATTATTACCCCCTATTAAAACTCTATCAGGATTATCTAAATCTTTTATTGCGGTTCCTTCAGACAAAAACTCTGGATTGGATAATACGTCAAAGCTTATTTCCTCTCTTTTAGAAATTGTTTCTGCTGAATTTAATATATTTTCTATTACCTCAGCGGTTCTTACAGGTAAGGTACTTTTTTCAACAACTATTGTGTAGCCTTTAGAGTATCTCGCTACTTCTCTAGCACTGGCCTCAACCCATTTTAAATCACTTGATTTTCCTGCTCCAAGACCTTTGGTTTTTGTAGGAGTATTTACTGATATAAAAATAATATCAGCTGATTCAATTGCTTCTTTTATGTTTGTCGAGAAAAATAAGTTTTTATTCCTTCTTTTAGCAATTAAATCTTGAAGACCAGGTTCAAAAATAGGCAATTCTAATAGGTTATTACTATTCCAAGATGCAATCCTTTCCTCATTTATATCAACGACAGTAAAATTTAAATCAGTACATTTACTTGCCATCATTGTCATAGTTGGCCCTCCAACGTAACCAGCACCAATACAACAAATGGTTTTAATAGGAATTGCCATTNTGACATTTTAATCTAAAAAGTTTTAATAATTAAAAATAAAATATTTATTATTAATTATTATTTAAAGATGATGACATTATTGAATAAGTTTTTTTCTTATCAAGTATCAATATATAATTGANTTAAATATTTAAAGTAATTTTGATAAATTTAAATTTTATAAGATTTGAAATACAAAAAAAAGAAATTTTTTAAATAAATTTTCTGTAAGTAATAAATTTTTTATCAAAANAGATATTAAAAAAACTATATTCATTTTTTCTATTTTAATACCTATCTTTTTCCAAAATAAATTAGTTTCAGAAGTAAAGCGTATTAAATTTGATATTGAAAAAGACACTATTAAATGGAAAAAAATTGATATTGAAAAAAGATATAAAAAAGAAGTTTATTGGGAAAAAATAGAAAATAATAAAGATGATTTTCTTCCTATTAAAGAAGATATAAAATATAAAGATTTTTCAAAAAATAATAATGAAGTTATAAGCTCATTCAATAGATCAATTGTATTTAATGATTCAAAAGTTGGCCCAGATATTAGTTGGCTAGTTCCTCCAGGATTTAAATGGAATGACAAGTATAAATTTGATGCTTCTACTAGAGGACATAGTAGAAGAAAAAAGGTGAAAAATTTATAGGTTGGAATAAAGGTGATGCTGTAGGACAATTTTATTATCAATTCTTAAATAATAAGAAAACTAGTTTTGGAATTAATGCTGGTGTAAGNAGNGTATATTCTGGTTCTGCAGCTGGGGGTACAACTGCTATTGGAGAGGGTCAATCCTTAGGTTTTAGAATTGACCGTAGAATTTCTGCAACAGAAGGATTCTCATTTGGAGCGGAACAATTACTACATTTAGATGGGTTAACTGATACCGGAAGAGATATTTATTTGACTCTTTCAAAAGCTTTATGGAGTAGTAATGAAAAGGGGAAATTTCCTTTAGATATTTATACTTTTGGTTTCGCAACAGGTAAAATGGCTGAGGGTAATATAAAGTTTTTTTGTAGTGNTTTATTTGGAGGATCAGGTACTGAGATCTTTCATCAAAGAAGTTTATGCTGGGCTCCAGTTTTTTCAATTTCAAGAGTTTTTAACGAAAAGTTTTCAACATTTTTTGAATATAATAGTAAGTGGTTTCTTTTGGGATCATCAATTATTCCTTTTAATGAGATTCCCTTAAGGGGTACATTTGCTGTTCAACTTTCTGATCATATTGATAATTATAAATTAAATAGCTTTGATGAACTAAAATGGGTATTTAGATTAAGTTTAGGTTTTTAATATTAAAAGATATTTTAATTTTTTATGAATTTTAAAAAAATCTTAAACGCTCTATCTTTGTCTTTAATACATCAAAAATAGATTCAATCAAAGGTTTGTTTTTTGTAAAAATATAACACCAAAGTCTCTCCATATAATGACCTTCTATTGGGTTTTTATTTTTACTAAGAATATTTAATAATTCTTGGTAAAAAATGAGATTATGTTGTTGAATTATTTCTTTTTTAACTGCAAAACAACCGCTGTAAGAAGTAGAAACGAATAAAGGAATATTAGGAAACAAATTTTTCGAAAAATTTCTAAATCCAATACTTGATCTTGATATCTCTTTATTTTCCCACTGAGTTTTATATCTAATATCTTTATCAATATTAACGTTCCAATCCCAATGAAATGGACCAGTCCAATTTAAAAAATATTGACCAAAACCAGTAATTAAAACTGGAAAAGTACTTGCAACCAAAATTAATGAAAAATTTCTTCTTTTTTACTTTGAATTAAGGTAGGGCTGGGATGCCCAAAAAACCCATATTAAAGGAATCCAATTAGCTAACCCAATTAAGGATAATTTAGTATCCCAAATTGCATAGTAGTTGTTCGCTAAGAGATAATTTTGACAAATTGCGCTTATTAATATTAACAATCCAAAAATCAAAAAAGGAAGATTCCAATGATCTTTGAAAAATGCTTTATATCGTAAAAGAGTAGTAATTATAAATGCTGGTAATAAGAAGAGAACACCAATTAAAATTGTTGAGGGTAAAAAAAATAATCCTAGAATGAAAAAAATAAAACCATAATCTTCGAGATTTTTATCTTTGTAAAAATAAAGCTTTATCTCTCTCATTTATTTATTTCATGCAATTTTAACGCTTCCTGCAGGATTCGAACCTGCGGCCCACTGCTTAGAAGGCAGTTGCTCTATCCAGCTGAGCTAAGGAAGCATTTTTTTATTATATCTGACGTTATGAGCCTAAACAATCTAAGTAAATTCTTTTTATGTTTTTAGGTAAAAATCTTTTTTATTCTCTTTAGATAGCAATTAACATAGAATTAAGAAAAGCTGAACTTTTAATCTTGACTAAAAGACTTACCGATAGACAAAGAAAAGAATTAGTACAAAATTTTGAGTCTGGTAAATCTATTGATGCTTTATCAAAAGAATATAATTGCACAAAATTAACAGTATCAAGGAATTTGAAGAAAAATCTTGGAGATTTAAAATATAAAGAACTAATCCAAAAAAACAAATCATCAAAAGAAAAAAAAATAGGTAAAACAAAAGATGATAATAGGGTCTTAGATAAAAAAACTGATGATGAAGTTATTCAGAAAGATATTATTGATTTAAAAACTTCTGAAAAAGATAGAAAAGGATTAGATTTTGTTCCATTAGATTCATTTATGGAAATTGCTCCTATAGATTATGAGATAGATAATTCATCTCGACCAGAGTTATCTTCAGTTCCAATATCAGAGATAGATTTCCCTAGAATTGTGTATATGATTGTAGATAAAAAAATTGAATTGGAAACTAAATCTCTTAAAGATTATGCAGATTGGCAATTTCTTTCACAGGATGAATTAAATAGAAAAACAATTCAAATTTTTGAAGACTTGAAAAATGCAAAAAGGTTATGTAGTAAAGAGCAAAAAGTGATTAAAGTGCCAAATACAGATGTATTTAAGATCGTTTCTCCAATTTTAGTCTCTAGAGGTATTTCAAGAATTGTAAGTGATGATAAATTAATAGCACTATAAAAGTTTATTGTTTTTGGTTTATAAAATTTGTTGTTAAGAGGCTGCCCGTTAATGAGCCACTTATAAAACTTATTCCAATTATAAAACTTATGGGTAATCTAACCGTTTCGTTGAAAATTAAATTTACTTTTCTAGTATTTGAACTATTTTGTATCCCAATCATTAATATCAAAAATAAAGAGGTATTAAATGTAAGTGTAAAAAATATTTTTTTTAAAGAGCTTAACATTTTAAAAATTATTTAGTTCAATTTTACTGCATATTATATATTGTGCTTTTTGGGAGATTATTTTTTTTTGCTAAGTATTTAGAGGCTGCTGATAAGGTTAAACCAGCTTTAGTTAGATCATTAAGGTCTTTTTTTATTTCAAAGCTATCAAACGCTGAATTATTATTAGATTTATTTATTCCATTAATTACAACTGTGATTTCACCTATCACCTCTTTTTCCTTGAAAAAATCTATAACTTCGTAAATATTATCCCCAATATGTTGCTCAAACTTTTTTGTTAATTCTCTAGAAACTCTTATTTCTCTATCACCCCCACAATATTCTTTTAATTCGTAAAGCAGTTTTTTAAGACGATGGGGGGATTCAAACATTATTGTAGTATTCTCGTTTCTACTGATAGTTAATAAAATTTCTCTCCTTTCAGAGGGCTTTTTTGGAAGAAAACCTTCAAATATAAATTTAGAAGATGGAAGACCACTTGTTACAAGTGCTGTTATGGCAGCACATGGTCCTGGAATGCAGATTACGGGCACGCCATTAGATCTAGCTTGTTTGATAAGGTCCTCTCCAGGATCACATATACTTGGCATCCCAGCATCGCTTACTAATGCTAATGATTTACCTGCGTTTAGGTTCTTTATGATTTTTGGAATTTTATTAAAAGAATTATATTTATTGAAACTTATAAGATTATTTTTGAGTTCATATTTACGCATTATTTTTGCTGTTTGTC
>PAGT01000072.1 GCA_002705485.1 Flavobacteriales bacterium
TCTCCTAATCTGACGGTTAAGTCCTTGAGTGAGTATGATTCTGAATTTTTTTGGCCCCAATTGTTTTACGAAACAATTCTTAGTAATGGTACCTAATATTTCAACGCCATTACTCATGCTTTGAATAAAGTCTCTATTAATCGGTCGATTAACGCTTACTATGTATTCTTTTTCATGATTATTTCTTGCTCTGAGTATTTTATTTACGATATCGCCATCGTTAGTTAAGAAAATTAATCCCTCACTGGGCTTATCCAATCTTCCAATTGGAAAAATTCTTGTGGGATATTTAATAAAATCTATTATATTGTCGGATTCTACTCTTCTATCGGTTGTGCAAACAATTCCAACAGGTTTATTAAAGGCTAAGTATATGTTTTTTTGTTTCGTTAATTTTTCTATTATTTGACCTTCAACTTCTACCAGATCTCCTTCCTCTACCTTGCTACCCATTACTGGAATTTTACCATTAATGGTTAATTTTCCTTCTTCTATTAGTCTATCCGCTACTCTCCTTGAACAGTAACCTACTTCACTTAAATATTTATTAATTCTNGTAGNCATTTTGTCAAATTTACCTTTTATTTATTTTAAATTTAGTTAGCTCCACCCCTACGAGTTTATTTTCAATGAAAGTACTCGTTAATATTATAGAGAACTTTTTTATTCTTATTTTGCTTCCATAAAAAAAAGAGGGTGTTACCCCTCTAATTTAGATAGAATGTCAATAGTATATAAGATTAGCTACTACTCAGAAACTGCTGCAATTTCTTTATGCACNGATAGNAATTCNTNNTCAGTTAAAACTGGTGTAACTTNAACATCTACTCCAAAATTGTCGACCCATACACTTGCCCATTTCCATATGTTTTGGTGATTAGAAGATTCTACAATCGCCCAACCATTTGCTCCCTCAGGATTTACTACTCTATTAACAAGTTTAAATCCATCAAATTCATCTCCTTGGCATCCTCCTTCTACAAAACCAGCAAAAGCTTCTCCTCCTTTCATATGAGTTTCTTGATTAGGGAATTGCCAGTGAACAATGTATGTTTGCATAGCTAAAGTAATTTTTTTTATTATTAATAAAAAAATTAAAAATTAAATAAAAAATCTTTAAACACTAATTTAAAAAAATACAATAGATCAAGAAAATATCTCTATCATTTAATCGACCTATTTGAAATGAGGCAATATNTCGCAGGTTAGAATCTTGTCGCCCCCGATGTGTTTTGACATTAAATTTATAAAATGTATACAANAAGTTNTTAAGTTAAAGTACCCAAAATTTCTTAAACTAAATGTCCTAGTTTTGATTTATGAGAAAGAATAGTTTGTATTAAAAGATTTTTTCTCAAATCTAAAATATATTTTTATAAAAGGTAAACACATTAAAAATAATGTAGAACATGTCTAAGGTTGGTATTATGTTATCGAATAACAAATTTAACTGAAAACTTAACTTTTAAAATGCTTTTAAATTTATGCAAGAAAATTATCTTGAAATTAATACCCTTAAAAGTTGTTGATAAATTCTTTTACTTTCAGTTATTACTGATCGCTCCATTTATAAAATTATACACTAAATATACTGGTGCAAGCTTACCAAAATCTCGACAACTTTTAAAAAAAGTAGGGGTATACCCTATTTTGGATCACTATTATCAGCCATTATTTAATGATGCTAGATTAAAAAAATCTTTAAGAGAACCAAGATATCTCCCAGGGATTAATTTGAATCATAATGAACAAATTGTTTTAATGAAAGAGTTAATTTATAGTAAAGAAATTAAAGATCTAAATCTAACAAAATCACCAGAATCAATCTACGATTTTGATATTGGAGGAGCTTTTAAATTTGGTGATGCTGAATTCCTTTATCAGATAATAAGACTACTAAAACCAAAGAAATTTGTAGAAATAGGATCTGGGAGTTCAACAAGGATTGCCTACCAAGCATTAAAGAAGAACAAAGAAGAAACAAATACTAATTGTGAGCATATATGTATAGAGCCTTATGAGATGCCATGGTTAGAAGATATTGGAGTAACAGTAATTAGAAAACTTGCAGAGGAAACTGATGCAAGTATTTTTTCCAGTCTAGAAGAAAATGATATTCTTTTTATTGACTCTTCTCACATAATAAGACCTCAAGGTGATGTGCTAAAAGAATATCTTGAGATTGTTCCAACCTTAAAAAAAGGAGTATATGTTCATGTTCATGATATCTTCACACCAAGAGACTACCTAGACGAATGGATAAGAAATGAGGTCTATTTTTGGAATGAGCAATACCTCTTAGAAGCTTTATTGACAGATTCAAATAAATATGAAATAGTTGCAGCACTAAATCATCTTTATCATAATAACTTTAATGCTCTAAAAAAAGTTTGTCCATATATTTCAGAAGGATTAGAGCCAGGTTCATTCTATTTTAAAATTAAAAGCTAAATGTTTAAAATTGCATTTATTAAAGAGGCTTGTTTGCAGGATATATGGGTCGGTGACAATAATGACACCTCCTTAGACCTTATAAGGTCATCCTTGCAAAAAGTTGGTCCAATAGGCTTATTAGAAACATTTGGAAGTGATTTTTTTATAGTAAAAAGCAATAATTCAAAGGCGGCACAAAAGATTAGATTTTCTCAAATACATCAATTATCAAACGAAGATTACAAATTAATTGAAAATACCAAGATAAAAATTAATTCCTCAAGATTACCTTTGAGATGCCCAAATGATTTCTCCCATGATCCTGAAAAAATAAATTGGTCAGAATATGATATTGTAATCAGCCATAATTTTGCTGTTCCAATTTCAATAAGAAGGCAACATCCTAGTATTCTATGGATCTGCTTGACTGGAGAAGGAAATTATCCTGTTCAAAGTTCATGTTGGGACTACTTTATTTCTCATGATTATCCAATCACTCCTGTTGCAGAACTTAAAACAATTTGTATGCCCTACTGTTTCGTGCCACCTAAGTATATTTTTGATAATTTCAAGACATCTCCAGATAAAGAAGGCATTTATATAGAAATCAACAGCAAGACAAGGTACAAAAAGCAATTAAATAATACAAAGTTATTTAAAAAATTTTATTCATTAAAATTAAATGTTGAATTTCATTCTGAAGATATTGAGAAAAATTTAGAAAAAATTGTATCATCTAAATACTTTATTAAACTAGGGGGACGCCCCGTTAGAGGAAATAGTTTCTTGGAGGCAATGTCAGCAAGTTCTCTTTGTTTACTTAATTATAATGATTGTTTTGGGAAAATTCCTTTTCACCAATACTGTTACTTTAAAGATGAAGAACATTTAATTGAAAAACTTAAATTTCTTGAAAAAAATAATGAGTTTCTTATTGAACTATTAAATTATCAAGATTCAGTACTTCAAAATATGATTGAAAATGTAAAAATTCAATTTGAAATTGCCCTCTCTGATAAAAGGAAGAATTTGGAGTCAAAAAAATCTAGAATTAATTCAAGAAAAATTAGTATCAAATCAATACTTAAGAAATCATTACAACCAATACTTGGCAGTGCTCTTTACAATAGCCTTATAAGAATTGATGATCCAGTTATCGATAAAAACAAATATCTTCCCTCAATACTAGAGTAGCTTCTGAAAAAATTACATTTTTAATCCCATTAGTCTTAATCAAATAGTGAAGAAGTATAAGATTATTTAAGATTGTTGCGAAGTCAATTCTTAGCTTCTCCATTCATTAAAATTTTGCCTTTAAAAACTTTTGAACATATATTCTGGAGCTTGATTTTTTATAATATATCTTTAACTACTTTGCTTTCATTTTATTTTCTATTATTTTAAATAACTATTTAATTTCCTAGATTTTTCATTTCTCTTTCTTTTATAAAATATTCATCAGAAGTCAATTTAATAGAGTTAGTTTTGGAAACTTTTGTATTTTTTAAATATATATCAGGAATAAATCTAAAATCCATTGAAACTCTNGTTTTATTAGTTTTATTAATCAAATCACCATGTTTATAAATTGACGTATTGAGAATCGCATATTCTCCTGATTTCAAATTTAAAGGAACATAATCTTCAAAACCTAAATTTTTTTCAACATGTAGTGCTGAAGAATTTTTACATTCGGTAATAGCATAAAAACAATTTATTTCGCCCAGTGGATGTTCATAATCAGAATCTCTATGAAATTCAAAAACAGATATGTTATTTGGGAAATGAAATCTAAAAGTTGGGTAACGTTGTATAGACCATTCACCATAATAATCAGTTTGATTTTTAAGTTTATCAACTATCTCTAGAGAAAGTTTTTTATAGTAAAGCCAAAATTTACTTGAATAAAAATTGGGCAAATCAAAAGTTGAATATACTGCTTTATGAAATAAAGTGGCTTGATCTGAACCATGCATTAATTTTTTATTATCAATTAATTTTTTATGTAAATGATCAAGAGTATATTCGTTTTCTTTGGAATCACTTAGAAAAATAGCATTTTTTATATGGCAATAAAATGATTCTCTAGAAATATCAGATGACTTAAAAATTGAAATTTTCTGCTGAGTCATTTTGACTAATCTATAAAAAGAAAACCGTTTTAAGTTAACAATCAATATAATTTGAACTTTCTAAATGTTCGCTAATAGTTTTCAAGACTAGAGCCTTAAATCACTCGACCAACCCTCCAGAGGATTATTCAGTGGTATTTGAACTTTTTGATTGTAGCATAAGAAATTAGTCATAATTTAGTAAATTAAGTCATAGCTTAAGCTTCTGCTAATAGCGATATAAAAATATTTTTTAAAAGTATTCCATAGCAACCAAATGGCAATAACTCCTATCTAATCTAATGATAAAAAAAGTCTTCCATACAAAAAATTGGGCCAATAGAGTCGTTAGCATTAATGATCAAACTATCGATCCAGTGAAATATCCACCTTCCATATCAGAGTAACTTTTAATGGGATTATTCCTTTCTTAGTTAAGCTCTTCATTAATTCTTTCTGCAATAATTGAGTTTCCTTTTTGACTTATATGGACAAAATCTGTAAATACTGGAAAATCAACATTTAACCATTCACTTCCATCTTTAATTGACGTGCAGAAGTCATTATCTTGAATGCAGACCTCTCTTATTTTTTTACGAATAGCCATGTAAACATTTTTAAACTCATATGAATGGACTATGTGCCGATCTTTTTCCATTAAATAGCCTATAGGGGAAGAAGATGAAAATGTTGTTGGTTGCAAAATACCTAAGAACTTTACCCCTTTAGACTTAGCTATTAAATAGCTTAAATACCAATTATTAATAAGCTGACTAGCAATCTCCTCATGCCTACTAATTTTGTTTAAACAATTTCCATACTTTTTATTCTTATAAGATGCCTTCTTCCTCACTTCTGGCATTAATTTATTTGCGAGTAGAACATATGGCTTTATAAGTGTCTGAGTGATTTGGCTATAATTATTTTTTAAAAAATAAATAATATCCCACTCTTCAGAAATGCTATCACCGATATACTTAGTTCTGGAATGAGTGGGTATTGTATCGGCAAATTCTTTGCATCCATGAAGTACATCATTCACACCATCGTAAAATACGATTTGTTTTGGAATATTCCCATCACCAATGATACTCATTAAATGATTAAGTGATTGCCTAGAGTTCCAATCTACTACTCCAAAATTTTTAACATTTAAGTTGGTTAACTTTGCAAATTTGCTTGGAATTGTATGATTATCTTCTGAATCCAAACCAAATACAGTTGACCCTCCAAAAAACCATGTAGAGCCTCCCAATGCATCATTATAAGACTTTCTTGTTAGATACTTGCCGTCAATATTTACATATTTACCCTGAATCGTTTTAGGTTGCCATGCTGTAAATGGACTGTATTTATACTTTATTAAATCTTGCTCTTCTCTAATTCGCTTTGCAACTAAGGGATTACTAAATGAAGGATAATTTGCTCTTTTAAATTCATCTTTAGCAGATATATTTAGAATCTTACTATAAGCCCAAAGGATCAAGGAAGGTGTCGAAAAAAAAATAATGAGGAGAATTATATTTATTGATATTATTTTTCTTCTTCTAATAAAGAATTTCAGCATTTTCATTTAGAAATGGGTGTTAAAAGGTCAAAAAGTTAAAAGGCCTCTAGAAATTAGTACAACCTATATCTTAAACAAGAGTTTAATTATATAGGGCAGTGAAAGCTAGTAGAAGAAATTTTTTGTTGGCATTTAGTCTGCAAATTGTTTAAGATTGGTTGCTAAAATTATACTTCAAGCTAATTCTCTGGTGATTTCAAAATGCTGTTGGTTCCTTTTTTTTTTACTCAACCTTAAAGTGAATCTATGAAGCAATCTTTTTTGATTATCATAAGTTATTTTATTTTTTATGTTTCCAAAAAATCTCAGAGAAAGTTTTAAGCTATATTCTTTGTATTTTGGTGAATGAGTATTTAATACCCTCTATTAAATTGGTTTTTAGCATTGCAATTGACCTTATTTACAGGTTAAGAAATAAATCTAACGTTTTTGAAAATATTAATGAATAATTTTTGGTTACCAATTTAATTTATTAATTTTTTAGTCTTCTTATTAATTTTGGATTATGAGTTCATACTTGCATCAATTAGATTTGGGTAAAAATAAAATATAGCCTTTGCCAGATTCATCTTCTATAGACCTCCAGTTTGATTTAATTAATATCTCAGCCATTTTAATAGAAGCATCTAAGTTTTTGTTTAGTACTGCAAAAGAGGCATTATCGACAAGAGTATCCAATCTCTTTTTTTCAGATTGAGTAAAATCATTCATATTAGGGATCTGACCGCGTCCTTGGGTCAAAGGGGTCCAAATATTCAAATGTGATCGTGACATGAACGGAGCCATTAAGTTCATTTCAGAAAGAAAATACTCATTATTTGGTTTCTGATCGGGAAGATATTTCTTGAAATTTTTTAGGATACTATAATTGGAAGTTTTTGATGTCTGGTACGAAATCATTTTAAAATCAGCATGTTTGAAAATAATTCCAAAGATAAGAGTTAGAGTAAAACCTATAAAAATTAATTTAGTTATGGATCTTTGAAAAAGAACGCTATTGAAATTATAAGAAGCAGAAATAAAATGAATAGATGTGCAAATAAGCGCTGGAGAAAGAATTGATAATGTAGACCAACTTGCCCCACTAGCATGACCATAAACAACTGAATTAACAAGTAGTCTTATTAAGATTAGGAATATTGCTAAAACTAGACAAAGAATTAAGTTCTTTTTGTGATTTGGATTTGATATCAATAAAAGTCCCAAGGAAAAAAGTATCCAAACAAACAAATAAGTGAAAGGATAAAATACATGTTGAATAATTGAAGCATAATTAATATCAGCAATACTTGTCATGTCTGATAGCTCACGGGCACCATTGGCTCGATAATTCATTGATCGATAAAAAATAAGTGTAAATATTGAGACAAAGCTAGAGAAGCTATATACAAAAAATATCCTTAATAGATCTTTAATATTGAGCAGAAATCTTGAATTTGAAGACAGTAATGAGAGAGGGACAAGAAATAATGACCAAAGTATAAATTCCTCTTTTGTTAGTATTATCAAGAATAAACTAAGTAGGAAGTATTCTCTATTATTATTTTTAGCTGCTATGAAGAGAGATATTATTAAGGGGATGACTACAAGATCTGCTTGGAATAACCATTTCGAATCTATTCCATTATCTGAAAAAACCTGAATAAAGAACATAGAACCTAAAATATATGAGTAAATTCTTGGCAAACCATGATTTCTTGACAATATAGAGATAAGATAAGCGCTTATTAAATATATACTTATAACGATTATTCCCATTACATATGGAGTTTTAAAGATGTAAATGATTGGTGATAGTAATAATGGGGTTATAAACGAATGTACCCCCAATAAATATTGAGCATCTGGGCCCTCATATGTTCCAAATCCATTTATGAAATTCCTCAGGAATGAATAAACGGTAAAACCATCATTCGTATAGTACAAACTATGCCATTGATAATTGAAACGAGAAATGGCTAATATCAGAGCTAATACATCTCCAAAAATAAGGGTTTTTAGAAAAAGGATATTTACCTTACTTTTAACAAATTCAGTTTTACTAATTCCTAAAATTCTCATAATGAATTATTGAATTACTGCCATTATGCCTTGATTCCATCAATATGAATATTGATAGATGTTATTTTTAAAAGTAAAACATCTTTCTTCCATTAATAACCAATTTAAGAACCTAAATATAATTAATATTTTATTTATACAGCTTCTCTCTCTTGAATGTTTGAAGACTTAAGTATTTTTTGATTTTTTCAATATGAATAATTTCTATTATGAGCTTCTATTGAATCTCACATATTAGGAGATGCGCTACAAGAAACAATCAGATTTAAATTTCCCTAAAGTAAATAGTAAAGCTTTAATGAATAGTAGTTTATATTAGTTCCGCTAAGTCTTTAAATAAAAGATTTTGGTTATTTACTACTTTATTCTAAACTTTTAAAATTCAAAATTTGCTTCACTTGAAACCAGATTGATCCTTTAGCCATTGAATAATTAGACTTTTGAAAAATTAGGAAATAAAGAGTAAAAATATCTTATCTTTAAACTTTTATTAATTTAATTTAAATCAAAAGTTTCTAAAATTTTCCAAAGATTTATATCCTCATTTACCTCAACTAATGCAATTTTTGAAATTTTAATTGGTATATTAAATTCATGTAATTTTGAAATCAGTATTTTTTTTTCTTTTTTTTCATGATTTCCATAAGACAAACTAATGTGTGGAAAATAATTATTATCTAAATCAAATTTATTTAATTCGCAAATATTTTTTCTTAGTTCTCTTAGATGTTTTGAATTTTTTATTGAAAGATAAAATGATTTAAACTTTTCTTGTTTAAAGTCGAATCCATCGACATTCAAAGTAATTCTGGAATTACTTTCTCCAAAAGTTTTTAATTTATTCAAAAAAGTTTTATCAATATCTAAATAAGGTCCACCAAGAGTTATGTGAGTTTCAAAAACTGGGCTTTTTAATTTACTTTGAACTTTAGCTTTTATTTTATTTAAAAGATTTGTTTCTCTAGAAGAGAATAGTCCCCATATCCAATAACCTTTATTAATTCTCATTTTATTTATTTAGTTAATATTTATACATACAATTTAAAAATATTTTTTTTAAATAAGCTTCAAAAACTTGGATAAGAACACAGTGGGATAAAATCCGAAAAATAAATGCAATATTTTTGTTAATTTGATCAACTAAAATACATTTTTTTAATTCGTAATGATAAATTGAATTAAAATATTTATAGATAATAAATCTTAATACGTATTTACTAAATAAGTTACTACCATTAATTTTTTCACCATTAGTAATAGTTTTACTACTTTTGGTCATTTTTATTGTGAGAAAAAAATTAAAATTTATTTATTCAGCACTTATATTTCTATTTGTTTTTAGCAATGGTGTTTTATCTGATAGCTTATGGAGATTGTTAGAACATCCTTGGAAAAGATTAAATTATTCTGCCCTTAGTCCTGCAGATGGGATTGTTGTATTAAGTGGGGGCAGGCATTTACCTCCAGGAAATAATGCAATAATTGAATGGGGAGATCCAGATAGGTTTCTTGCAGGTATAGAACTTTATAGAGCAAAAAAATCAAAAAAATTGATGTTTACTGGAGGAGTAAATCTCTTTAATACAAATTTACCTCCAGAAGGAAACATTTATATTGAGGAAGCGATTTTAATGGGTATTCCTAGAGAAGATCTTTTTACTACATATCCTGTTTATAATACTGCTGAAGAAGCTGAAGCAATTAAGAGATTACTCTTTAAGGAAATAAACTCAAGTCAAAAGGAAATAATATTAGTTACTAGTGCTTTTCATATGAAAAGAGCAAAAAAAGTTTTCGAGAGAGCAGGAATGAAAGTTTTACCTTATCCTGTCGATTTTAAAAGTAATGGAAATATCCTTTCATCATTACGTAATCCACTTAAATTGATTCCTACTGCTTCTAGTCTAAATAAAAGCTCACAGGCAATAAGAGAACTTATTGGGAGAATTATATATAAAGTTTGGAGATAGATTTTCCCCTTGATACTGAATTAATTTTAGGATTGTTTTTTGCACACAATCTATACTCTAGTATTTGTATATCACTTTTACTTTTTTAAAGATCTATGTAAAAATTTTTAAAGGAAAACTAATAAGTAGTAGCCTCACTTCATTAGTTCATGAACAACCATAAGTATATTGTCGGAGAGTGGGTTAAGACATTAACCAAAAGGCATGATCGAAGCCTGTAGTTCTATCTTTAATAATCCAAGTCATAGAATTTTAATCAGTCTCTCTTTATTAAAGGAGTTAAAATTTTCTTTTTTTTATATGAACATAAAATGGAGAAATTTATTAAATTCAATCTAAAATTATAGAGATAAAAATCTATTTTATTAATGACTAATATATTTTATGTATGGTGGAAAAATCATAGAAGAGTAATTACTTTTGGGGGCTTTTTAATCTTACTAGGTTTGTTTTTCTCGCCTGTTATTGAAGAAGCAAAATATAAAAACACCTGTATTAAGCTTTCTGAAAAAGGTGCTTTAAATAAATTTAATGTAGATGATATAGGAGAAACACTTTTAAAAGAAACAGGTTTAACTATTACGGAATTAGCAAAAATAGAAGGTTATAAAAATTGCGCAAAATGATACTTTGAAAGCTTGAAATGCTTAAATATATATATTCACAATTATTTTTTAAATTAAACTTCCATAGTAGAATATAATTACATCTAGCCTTTTTTCAGCTATGTAAAAGGCTTTAAAAAACTTTTTTGGATTTACATGAGTTATGAAATTGATTTAAGTGATTATGATTTTTTTAAAATCTTACCAAGGGTAAAAACTATTGAAGTATATAAAAAACTTCTATATTATTACGAGAATGAAATTATTAAAAAAACTAAAAAACAAAAATTACCCGAAAAAGGAGATGACAATTATCTAAATCCTTACTTTAAAAACCCACCAGCATATAAACATTATAATTTAGCTAATGACATTCATCCTAAAGAAATATTAGATGTTGATCTATCTTTGCCTTCCATTTCTAGTCTTCTATGGCTTTCAAAAAATAAGATTGAAGATAAGCGTATTTTAGATTATGGATGTGGCATTTCTGGTTTTTTAGTTTATATTAATAATTTTGGTTATGGCCTTGGTTATGACAATTGCGAGCAAATTGGTTATAAAATCATAGATAAGTTTCTCGAGTTAGTAGATAACAAGATCCAAATTGTAAAAGATAAAAAAACTGTTTTTGAATTCTCACCACAAATAATTAGTGTACATGGGATTTGGTTAGAAGATTGGGTTTATCAAATACCCTCAATTGAATATATTCTTTCAGATCGTCTTTATTGTAGCGGAGCTATTCCTGGAGAAGGGGCAAACTTTTTTAATAAAGATTTTAAAAACTCACCTTCGGATAAAGGATTTAAAAAAATAAGTTCTTTGCCATTCTTAGATATATTTAAAAGAATAAATCCTAATGGTTAATTCTATTAATACTAAAGATTTACCTATAAAAGATTTAGTTGTTTCAAGTCTAATAGTCTTTGTAATATCTAGTATGATTGCCAAAATTTATAATCCATATTTGGGCTTTATCTACGCTTTTACTAATGTTGTAACTCTTACTTTCTTGAGATGGCTTTATCAAGATTCTTGGAATCCCAAACAATGAGAAATAGATCCTATAAAACCCCCCTTAAGAAATACTCCCCCAAGAAAAAATAAAAATCAACATTACTAAAAAAAAATTTTATAATTAAAGAAAAATCTTTTGAATAATTCTGATTTTGATCAACATGGAGTTGATAGCACTGGAACGCATTGGCTTCAGTATGCTGCTTTTGCTGTATCTGCAATTGCTATATTCACTACTTGGGCTTTCTTTTTTGATTATAAATTTCATAACTTTATAGTTAAAATTCTCAGGCTTATAGATTGCAGCGGTTTTAACTGTAATGGCGTTTACTAAAATTCATATGGTTAATCCAGATCAAAAAAAATATTAATTTAGCAAGCATTCATAGATATCAAAGAAATTTGTATAAAATGCCCAAAAGATTCAGGCTCGTCAAATTATGAAATTAAAGCTCTGCTAAACGAACTATCCAATTTATGGGAGATAGAAAAAAATAATAAATTCGAATTTCAATAACATATAACTCTTCCTAATTCTTACTTTTCCCAACCTTCTTTAGATTGTTGGATTAACCATTCTGCAAGAACTTTATCTTGATCTCCTTTTAATTTATTTTTATATCCTTTCATATAGCAAATACCATCATTAGAAATTTTTTATTGAATCTATATCTGCTATTCCTCTTTGCTCTAAGTCTAAAAATTTCAATGATTTAGATCCCTTAGTAACAGCTACCCCCTCTTTTACATAACAACCTGTACAAACATTTTTAAAAATTGTTTTACAATTTAAATTATTAGAAGCTATGGAATATCAACTTGTAAAAAAATTTGAAAAAATTAATAAAATTATTATTAAAACTACATAAAGAAATTTTTAATAAAAATTTTCTTTAACAAATTAGATAATATTCCTAATCCCACAAAGATAAATCTGAGTCACCTGATGATCTTTGCAACCAATGAATTTTCCAGAGATTTCCAACTTTTTTAAAAATAGAAGTCACAGTTGGCAAATCATCATTAAGAGTCCCTTTATAAGTAAACTTAGCTCCAAGAGTAAAGATACACATTGCTACATCACTACTAAGAAATTCAAACCTATGTATCTTTGTTATTTCTGCTTTTTCTTGAATTACATCACCAGAATTCATCATTTCTTCAAATCCTTTTGCACTTATAGGATTACCACTTGGTCTTATAAACAAGAAATCTGAAGTTGCATTTTTTACAAAAAATGAGCCCATCTTTTGTGGAGAGGCAAGTTCATAAAGTAAGGAAGTAATTTGTTCTTTTTCAGTCATAAGAAATTTATATAATATAAGTTAAATTATGAATAATTTTCTTTAAGAAAAACACAAAGTTATTGAAAAAGAACAATCCAATTAACTATTTTTGTACTTTTAGATTAGAACAATATTTAATTTTTACTAGGTAAGAAGCCACCAAAGATAGCACAAAGAAAAATAACAAACTTTCCAAAGTAGATTGAGGCATCAGCATAAATTTAGAAGGAGAAAAATATCATATATCTATGAAAACTAACTTTATAAAAAAATCAAATAGGGAAGTTTTATTTACTTATTATTTCTCAAATCTCCTCAATTATCTTATGGATCCTTTGAAATCTCACTTACAAGATTTTTTATCACTTTTTTGATCTAACAAATTAACTTCCTAAAATTTTAAATCTATTAGCATCAAAATATAAGATAAAAACTATTCTTATACTTCAGAAATTTTCTTTGACTAATATTTGTATTTGAATAAATTTATTGGATATTTCTATTTAGAAAAATAATATCGTTTAAATCATATTGATGTAATTAAATATAGGATAAGAGTTATTGTTTAATTTCAGGCAATTAAAAACTAATTAAGAGTAAAGGAAGAAATTAATGTCAAGAAAATCTGAATCATTAAAACAGAAGGAAACCAAAAATTTTTCTGAGTTTGCACAATTAGCTGATTTTTCTTTAATCAATTCTCTCAAAGCTGATCCTCAGTCAAAAAAAGATGGTAATGATCACAGGCCTAGGCCAGTTTATTCAGGTCATTATGTTCCTGTCACTCCAACACCAATGCCAGAACCAAAATATATCGCACACAGCAAAACATTGTTTGAAGAGTTGGGACTAAGTTCTGAACTTACAAAAGATAAAAAGTTTTGTAGTTTTTTTTCAGGGGATATCGAAGTTGCAGAGTATCCGATGAGCCCCTTTGGCTGGGCAACGGGGTATGCATTGTCTATTTATGGCACTGAATATACACAGCAATGTCCTTTTGGTACAGGTGATGGATACGGAGATGGTCGAGCAATTTCTGTATTCGAAGGTCTATTTAATGGAAAAAGAATGGAGATGCAACTTAAGGGGGGAGGTCCTACACCATATTGTCGTGGTGCAGATGGCCGCGCTGTTCTGCGATCAAGCGTTCGTGAATTTCTTGCACAGGAATTTATGCATGCCTTAGGAATTCCTACTTCAAGATCTTTAACACTTTATGTATCAAGAACAGAAATAGTGAGAAGGCCTTGGTACACAAAGGGGACTAAGTATTATGAGCCTGATATCATGATTGATAATCATGCCGCAATTACCACTCGTGTTGCCCCATCATTTTTGCGAGTAGGTCAGCTCGAGCTCTTTGCTCGCAGAGTTCGAAGTAATTCACATAATAAAGCTTTTAATGAGCTCAAAATTATAGTGCAACATCTTATAGAAAGGAACTATAAAGAAGAAATTGATCCTAGCAATTCATTAACTGAAAAGGTAGTTAAACTGGCTTATTTATATCGAGAGAGACTTATATCACTTGTCACTAATTGGATCCGGGTTGGTTACTGCCAGGCTAATTTTAATAGCGATAATTGTGCTGCTGGAGGATTTACATTGGACTACGGTCCTTTTGGTTTTTGTGAATTATTTGACCCAAGATTTCAACCTTGGACTGGAGGTGGAGAACATTTTTCATTTTTCAATCAGCCTTTTGCTGCCGAAAATAATTTTAAGATGTTTTGTAACTCTCTCCGACCATTACTTTTAAAAAATAAAGAAGACCTGGGAAAACTAGAACAAATCAGAAATGATTTTTCTAAATCAATGAGCAAACAAATTCAGTTAATGTGGGCAAAAAAGCTTGGTTTAAAAAAATATGATGAAACTCTTACCAACGAGCTTTTCAATCTCATGATTATTTCTAAAGCTGATTTCACTATTTTTTTTAGAAAGCTTTCTGATATTCCTGAGAATATATCTTTTTTAAAAGAGAGTTTTTACTTAAATCCTACTGAAGAACTTAATAAAAAATGGAA
>PAGT01000059.1:0-5512 GCA_002705485.1 Flavobacteriales bacterium
AAAATATATTTTTATTTCTTTTTTTCACTTATCTCTTTAACTTTTTTTAAAAGGATTGGAATTGAGGGGTATACCATATTATGTCCGTAACCATCCAGTTCATATAATTCAGAGTTTTCATTTCCTACAACTTTCATCATACGATGCATATATGCGTTTTCCTCGTAACGTCCGAGCAATTCTAAATCTCTATCTCCGGTTATCATTATGTAAGGTGGAGTGTCATCTCTAACATGAAATAACGGGGACATCTTGTCAACAATTGGTTGTTTACTTGAGATGCCCATTTCTTCCCGAACTGTCATGTGAGTAATCGTGTGTCCACTTAGCGGGATTAGACCTGCTAGTAAATTTGAATCAATATTATATTTTTCTAAATACGATTTGTCTAAACCAAGCATGCTAGATATATAACCTCCAGCTGAATGGCCTGATAAAAAAATTAATTTATTGGAACCTCCGTATTTTTCGATTTTGTCAAAAACCCACTCAACAGCTTTTGCAGTGTCGTCAATTACTTCATTTGTGGAAACCTCAGGGTAAAAACGGTAATTGACTGCTACTACGCCAATACCTTGGTTTTTAAGAAACTCAGGAATATATTTATTCCCATTTTTTAAAGCACCACCATGAAAATATACCACAGTAGGATAATTATTAATGTCTTCTGGATAGTACAAATCTAACACACATCTAGAATTAGTGTAATCATCACCAAATCTGTAATTTATATTTTTTTCTAAGACATAGTTAATTTCAGATTGTGCAAAAGAAAAAAATGGAATAAAAAGAATAATTATTATGTTTTTTCTCATTTTCTTTATTATTTTGAATTTTTGAACTTGAACTCTAAAATTAATTAATATAAAAACAAAAGTTTTGAATTTTTATTTTTTAATATTACAAAATCAATTTTTAAATGAAATATGGTAAATATCTTGCCGAAGCATTATTTGTTTTTTTAGGAATACTTTTATCATTTTACATTGATGATATCAGAGTAAAAAATGAAAATACAAAATTTAAAAATGAGCTTGTAAAGGACTTACAAGAAATTATTGATAGTGAAAAAACACAAATAACAAATATAAAAGAGCTTCAGTTTAGATGTTTAAATGCTGCTGAAGAAATAATTTTTGATATTCAAAATGATTCGAATCTTTCGGACAAAAAAATTGCTGAAAATTTTTTATTAGTGTCTCAAAGAGGAACAGTTTCTTTTTTTCCTCAAAGAGGGATTTATGAAGAATTTATAAATACTGGCTCAACAAAATTAATAAAATCTAAAAACTTTAGATATGCTCTTTCTGACACATACAATAACTTAAATGACAGGAATTTGGCAGTCAGCAGAATAATAGATGACTTTTTTTTCAGAGAATTATCAAATGTTAATAAGAGTATTTTAGTGATATCAAAAGAGGTCAAAAATGATAGTGGCTATGTTTACTCGGATTTAGTTCCAGTTTATTTTAAAATTGAAAAGAACTACTACGAATCTGATGAATTTTTAAGTATTATAAATCAATTTAAGAGTTTAATCGAGAGATACATCGACATGTTAGATAAACTTGAAAACTCCTACAATTTATTAGATATTTACACAGAAGAAGAACTTTCAGATTAAACTCAAATAATTAAAAAAAAAATATGAAAAGAAAAGTAAATGCAATTTGGATGGGAGATGGAGCAAACGGAAATGGGTCTCTAAGTACCCAAAGTGGTGCAATTAATAACATGCCTTACAGCTTCAAGACTAGGTTTGAGAATGAAGATGGTAAACTTGGAACAAATCCAGAAGAACTTATAGCTGCTGCACTTGTTGGTTGTTTTAATATGAAACTAAGTTTTGTTCTTAATGAATCTCATTACAAACCGTCGAAGTTAAACACCAATGCTGTTTTAACTTTTGAAGATGGTAAAATATTATCAATAGATTTAAATCTCGAGGGGGATGTTCCTGAAATAGGTGAAGAAAAGTTTATTGAATTAGCTAATGAAGCTAAAGATAATTGCCCTATTTCTGGTGCTTTAAATTGTAAAATTTCTGTCACTTCAACGTTACTATAAAATTTTTAAAGTATTGTAAGTCTTTGAAAATTAAAATGAAAAAACTAATTCTAATCTTTTTTTGTATTCCTGTAATTAATTTTGCAGCCAAAATTAATCTCATTAAGACAGATAGATTTGAAAAAGTTTTATTCAAATCTGATTCAATTAAATTCTTACTACTTGATAATCGAATCATTGAAAAAACTGAAAATGTAAAGTTAGAAGTTGGGAAAGTTTATAAGCATCCTAATAATCCACTTTTTGTTGAAGAAAAAGAATGGGAAATGCGCTTTGACAATTTATATGGCAATGTAATTTTTGATAAAGACGAAGAAATATACAAGCTATGGTATAGTCCATTTATTGTAGACTCCAAAATTGTAACAAGAAAAATTGAGACAATTACTAGTGAATATGCACCTCCCCCGATAAGAGAAATGGGGATCTGCTATGCTTCCTCAAAAGATGGGATCAATTGGGAAAAACCTGATTTGGGCCTTGAACGGTATAATGGAAATAAAAACAACAATATAGTTTGGAGAAAACCACACGGGGCAGGAATTTTTAAAGACTACTCTGAAAAAAACCCTGAAAAATTATACAAAGTAATTTATAAACACAATCAAGAGTGGAATTGGGGACTTGGGAGTGGAAATGAGGGAAATAGTTTGGCAGTTAGTTTCTCTGCAGATGGGCTGAATTGGTCTGATAAAATAAATATTATGGATCTTCCTGGAGATACACACAACAATGCAAATTGGATACCTAAATTAAATAAATATGTTGCCATGACCCGCGACTGGGTAAAATCTGATGGAAAGGAATGGCGTGAGCGTGCTGTTGTAAGAATAGAAAGTGATGACTTTATAAACTGGGGAAATCCAAAAGTAGTGCTAAAGGGTGAAAATTTTGATTTACAGACCTATGCTATGCCCTATTTTTTTTATGAAGGTGTTTATTTGGGATTGGTTGCTGTACATGATCAAAAATCAGACAGAGTTTGGACAGAACTAGCATGGAGTCCTGATACGATTGACTGGACAAGAATTGATATTGGAAATCCTCTAATACCAAATTCAGAAAAAAAATTAGATTACGATTATGGTTGTATATACGCATGTGCAGTACCAGTTATCAAAAAAGATAAAATTGAAATTTTTTATGGTAGTAGCGATTATCTACACAACGGATGGAGAAATGGATCATTTAGCTTGGCAACTCTTAGAAAGGATGGTTTTGCTGGATATGTTCAAAAAAACATCAACAAAAAAGGTAGGATTTACACCACCCTAATGAATTATAAAAAAGGTCCTATTAAACTAACTGCCGATGTTGAACAAGGAGGTTTCATTAATATAGTGGTTCTTGACAAATCTGGCTATCAAATTAGTAAAGCCAAAGAAATAAATAAGACTATTGACTCAGCTGTACTTGAATTTGATAATGAAATTAATGAAGAAAACATTAAACTTATCATAGAAATAGAAAAAGCAAAACCCTACTCGATTGTTATAAATTGATGAAAAAACTAATTCTATTATTACTATATATTCCGATTTTTTCTTTTGGCCAGCAGAACAAAATAAAAGCTTATTTAGACTGTAGATGTGATGAAAATTATATAAAGCAAGAGACTTCTTTTTTGGAATATGTAAGAGATCAAGACCTAGCTGATGTTGAAATTTTTGTAAGAGATGAAAGAAATCCAGCTGGATCTAGGGCATTTGAAATTAAAATTGATGGTAATAATGAATATCAAGAATTAAGCTCCAGTACAACATTGAACGGATATTCAAATGACACCTCGAGTACATTAAGAAACAAGCTAGTCAATAAACTAAAACTGGCACTTGTTCCATTTTTAGACAAAGCAGGTTATGCTTTAGAGCTTGATATTGGCTCCGATTTTAATGATTCAACTAATAGTGACGATAAATGGAAAAATTGGGTTTTTGAATTATCAGGTTCATATGACAATGATAAAGAAGAAAGCCGAAAAACAAACAGTTATGAAATTGAGTTTGAAATTGACAAACTTACTGANGACTGGAGAATAGGNGTAGAAATTAGCAGATATGAATCGAACAGAAAATATTTTAGTGATGATAATCTNTATACAAGTAACAGAAAAACTACTCGATTAAGAGGAAGAGTTGTAAGAAGTATTTCNGATCACTTTTCAGCTGGTATATTTTTTGGAGCTTCTCAAAACACTTANGAAAACCTTGATTTTAGTAGTTATGTAGCTCCAGCAATNGAATATAGTTATTTCCCTTATAAAGATGTTTTAAGCAAGGAAATTACCCTTGCTTACAGAATTGGACTAGGAAAAAGAAACTATATTGAAAAAACCATTTACGGTTTTGAAAAACAAGAATTGACGTCTCAAACATTAAGTCTTAATGTTAGATTTAGACAGAAGTGGGGTAATATAAGTTCATATCTCAACGCAACACAATTTTTAAATGATGGCTCAAAAAAAAGACTTTCACTACGAAGTGACTTAGACATAAGGGTATTTGAAGGATTAGCAGTTAGACTTTCAGGAAATATAAATTTAATAAGAGAACAATATAATTTAGCAGCTGGAAGCACCTCAATTGAAGAATTATTATTACAACAAAGACAAATTGCAACTGATTATAAAACTAGTTTTTCTGTAGGACTTAGTTATACATTTGGATCTATTTACAATAGTATAATCAATACCAGATTGTAATAAGATCTTAAATTATAAAAAATATGAAAAAATCGATTTTTCTTTTAATAATATACTTTCTTATTTTTCTAATTCCTCTTGTTTTTTACTTGACATCATAGAGTTGGTTTATAAAAAATTAAATTTTAGCATTTCTCTTTCTTTCATTTTCATCTAGGTGAATTTTTCTTAACCGAATGGTTTGAGGTGTAACCTCAACATATTCATCTTTTTGAATATATTCTAAAGCCTCTTCAAGTCCAAATTTAATTGGTGGAGCTAACTTAACTTTGTCGTCACTACCTGATGCTCTAACATTTGATAATTTTTTTGTTTTGGTTACATTAACAACAAGATCGTCAGCTCTTGTATTTTCACCAATTACTTGTCCCGTATAAATAGCATCTCCTGGTTCTACAAAAAACCTTCCTCTTTCCTGTAGTTTATCCAAAGAATATGGAATTGCTGTTCCTTGTTCCATAGAAATCAATGAACCTGTTAATCTTGTTGGCATATCTCCTTTAAAAGGCTGAAAGTCAATGAACCTATGGTTCATAATGGCCTCACCTGCAGATGCAGTTATTAATAAATTTCTTAAACCTATTATTCCTCTAGATGGAATTATAAACTTACATATCATTCTTGAACCTTTTCCGTCCATACTTACCATTTCACCTTTTCTTACAGCTACCATTTCAATGGCTTTTCCTGAAANATCTTCAGGTAAATCTATTATTAACTCNTCAACGGGTTCTGATTTAA
>PAGT01000059.1:5517-7820 GCA_002705485.1 Flavobacteriales bacterium
TTAATNTNTTTNATNATAACTTGTGGTTGTCCAATNTGTAGCTCATANCCCTCTCTTCTCATAGTTTCTATAAGAACAGANANGTGTAAAACTCCTCTACCGAAAACTAAAAANTTATCAGCAGAACCAGTNTCNTCGACNCTCATTGCAAGATTTTTTTCAAGTTCTTTTTCAAGCCTGTCTTTNATATGTCTTGATGTAACGTACTTACCTTCTTTTCCAAAGAANGGAGAGTCNTTTATTGTAAATAACATACTCATTGTTGGTTCATCAATATTAATAGTAGGNAATGCATCAGGGTTTTCAAAATCTGCTATTGTATCTCCAATTTCAAAATTATCAAGTCCAACAACTGCACAGATATCACCTGCATCAACCTTTTGGACCTTTAATTTTCCTAAACCATCAAACACATTAAGTTCTTTAACTTTTGATTTGTGAACTGATCCATCCCTTTTAACCAGGCTAACATTATCTCCTTGATTTAAAACACCTCTTTGCAACCTCCCTATGGCCACTCTTCCTGTAAATGAGGAATAATCCAACGAAGTTATTAACATCTGAGTTGTTCCTTCAGAAACTTTTGGGGGAGGTATATGCTCAATTACAGAATCTAAAAGTGGTTCAACACTATCGGTTTGATTTTTCCAATCTGTGGACATCCAATTATTTTTAGCAGAGCCGTAAATTACTGGGAAATCCAATTGCCATTCCTCCGCATCTAAATCAAACATCAAATCAAATACAGATTCGTACACTTCTTCAGGCTTACAGTTTTCCTTATCAACCTTGTTAACAACTACCAAAGGTTTTAATTTAAGCTCTAATGCTTTTTGTAATACAAATCTGGTTTGTGGCATAGGACCTTCAAAGGCATCGACCAAAAGCAAAACCCCGTCAGCCATATTTAATACTCTTTCAACTTCACCTCCAAAATCAGCATGCCCGGGGGTATCAATAATATTAATTTTGAAGCCTTTATATTGAACAGAAACATTTTTTGATAAAATAGTAATTCCTCTTTCTTTTTCTATATCATTATTATCTAAAATAAGTTCTCCTACCTCCTTATTTTCTCGAAACAATTTACACTGATGTAAAATTTTATCCACTAATGTTGTCTTTCCATGGTCAACGTGGGCAATAATGGCTATATTTCTGATAGAGTCCATACTATGTAATTTCGCGCAAATGTAATATCTTTTTAAATACAATTCACATCAATAGATCAGGATTTCCTATTAATCAGTACTGGATTTAGTTAATTAAAAACTCCCATCAGTCTATGATTGATATTTAGTATATTTAATAAAACATTAATTATGAGAAATATACTTTTAATTTTAACATTAACGATTCTAGTTTCATGTCAAACAACCTCTAAAAGTGCCGATCCTATTAAAGCTGATAAAACTTTATCATCAACTGCTGATGCGATAAAGAATTATAAAGAAACTTTTCAATGGGAAAAAGGATTTGATTCTTGGTCTAAAGTACCAACAACTGAAGATTATCATATGGTTGCTCCCAATTTAGGTTTGGAAGCAACTGGTGCAAAAGAGATTGAAGAAGTAGTTTTTGGATTTGTTAAAGAAACCGAATTAAAACAAGAGTTGGTTGACATAATTGAGCATGGAAACTATATTACTTGCTTGTTAAAAATCACTACAAAAACAGGTGAAATTATGGATGTTGTAGAAGTCTTCTTGGTTGATGATGAAGGCAGGGTAAAAAACATTTGGGCTCTTTAATTTTAATAATACATAAAATTTATCTACCAATAATTCTGTTATTGTATTTTTTATAAATGAAAAAATAATACTGTAAACAACAACTAGTTTTATTATTATGGAAAAATTAGAAAAATTCATATACTCTTTTAAGTATCTTCCTCCCACATTATATTTTGGTTCCGTTGGATTGCTTGGATATGACTTTTATTGTTCTATAATTAATGATACTGAATTTCTTAATATATATACACAAACACCAGTAATTATTATCTTTTCATTAATGACATATTTGGGTGTGAAAAGACATAAAAAGAAATAAATCATATTGGTTAAAAAACATTGGGATACCTTATTCTTTTAGTTTATTAACTTTAATGGAATTTTACATTCTTTATTGAATGTTTTTGGTATATTTCATTAATGAAAAAACTAATTCTACTATTAAAGTTTTTAAGAACTGGGTTAACTATTAGAAATTTATTTATATCAATTATTGGAGGATTAGCAATGCTTCTTTTTCTCTTTGTAATTCAACTTTTTATTGGAAATTTAGATAATTTTTTGGATGAT
>PAGT01000060.1 GCA_002705485.1 Flavobacteriales bacterium
GATCAAGAGCACTGTCTCCATCACATTGTTCAGCAATAGTTACAGCATTGGCTATGGGACGAGGCTCAACATGTAAAGTAGCGACTTGTTTGAGGCCAAGACATTCAATTGTATTGAGATCAGTATTTTCAATACTAGCCCAAATGGGTTGAGTAGTTGGAGTTACATTAGTAAAATCAACAGTAGTATCTATAGTGTTTTTATTAGTCAATGCATCTTGTTTATTTCGATATAGTCTTATATTGATTGTTTGCAGTGAAAATTTGTTATCACTTTCCTTTAATTTTTGCTTAATTTCATTTAAGACATCTTTACTAAAAGTGGCGATACCGTCTTGACTAATT
This sequence comes from Flavobacteriales bacterium, assembly GCA_002705485.1. GTDB lineage: Bacteria > Bacteroidota > Bacteroidia > Flavobacteriales > Flavobacteriaceae > MAG-121220-bin8. The sequence goes on from PAGT01000060.1 coordinate 345, forward strand.
GCAGGAGAATCATCACAAATAGCATAGTTTAACATAAAATTATCATTAATTAAACTAGCCCCAACTTTAATGTCAATTTGTGAAGTTCTAAAGCAATTGTTTGGTGTGATTATTTTAACAAAAATACTTTGGTTAAAAGCTTCATTAGTAAAGGACGTGGGATCATCAATTTTTGAGCTTGATTTAAAATCCGAGGAAGTATAGTATTCAAAAGTTTCGTTTTGATAATCATCAGAAATCAAAGACTCTTTGTCTGTTAAATTAAAAATTGATTTTCCATCATTTACATCATCATCATCACATTGTTCGATGACTATTTGGGGTTTGACTTTTGGAAGTGGTGCGACTTGTGTTTCAAAGGATGTTGTTGATCTAAAGCAATTGGTATTTTTATTCAGAACTCGAACGAATATCTTATCTCCGTTGGTATTTACATTGGTGTGGGGAGATGAAAGCCCAGTTTTGGTTAGATCATCAGCATCACTTTGACTTAGGTGGTAAGAAACCTCAAAAATGTTTGGATCTTGACTACCAAGAATGGATACTGATTTGGAATCCAAGTCAAAAGTTGATATAAAGCCATCCTTGTCATCACCAACAGAGTTATCATCACATTTTATAAGATTACTTACAGCATTTGCATTTGGTAATTTTTCATAAACTGTCAAAACAGCTTCATCACTGACAGTTGGACAGCGATATTGATCCGAGTTGACAAGGGCCCGGTATTTTTTCCCATTTAATTGGGTAGTAACATTTCTTACAGTAAGAGTTGAGGAATCGGACCCAGAGTAACTGTCTGAGTTTGTAATATCATCCCATGGTTCGAAATTTACTGAATTCTCATTATACACTTGCCAAGAAAAAGATGGGTTGTCCAATGTTTCAATATTTATACTGAAATCAATATCTACACCTTCCTGACATGCTGTATCTGAAACTGGAAATGAACTTATCTTAACAGGACTACTCACTTTTTGAAAAAAGTAAATATTATTTTGATCTTTCAGTGGATCAATATTGTAATCGTGATTTGTTATACCTCCAAACAAATCAACTCCACTGTTGCTAGTATTTGGAACACCAATTCCAATAATTCCGTTATTGTCTTCATCTTTAAAACCACCCTCAACGACATCAAAGCACCCATCATTATCACTGTCTAAGTCTAGGTAATCAGGTATGTTGTCGCTATCAGTATCTAAATTAAATTCCTGTACTGAAATAATTGCACTAAAAGATCCATCGTTGCTATTGTTGGTTCTTTTTTGAGTGATAGAAATCCCAGTTACTTCAGTTGCTAAAAATTTAAAATCAATAGTACTATTAGCGTTTACATTTTGCTTAAAAATAATTTCGTTAGCAGTGTATGACAAAACATTATTTTCAAAATTTTCATCAAAATCAGTATCAACATATATATTATTACTTGGATCTAATAAAGTTATATTTTTGGTTTCAGGAAAAACTTTTATAGAAAAAACATCTTCATTATTAATTTCATTTTCAGATGGGTTGTCAATTATTTTTATATTTAATTTCTCCTTGAATGATAACGTATAGTTTAATTNAACATCTGTTCCAGCAAAAACAGTAGTTTTGAAAGACCCATCATTATTACCTTCCAATGTGTTTTTGTTTTCAGGAATACTAGTAATCACACCTCCACTTTCTAATATTTTTGAGTCAACTGAATTGTCTTTTTCAAAAGTTAAAGAAGGACTTNTTACATTAGTTAGATCAATTATTGCATTTCCAAAGGATTCAATACCATTTATTATTCCGTCGTTATCTTTGTCAAGATCTATGTTATCAATAATACCGTCTTCGTCATTGTCAGAAGGACAAATACTCACTACAATTTTATTTGATAAGAATGTTAGATTGGAACAGTCCAAAACACCTTCAAGTTTATAGGACCCTGCTAGTGTTGGTTTAAATATACTTTCTGTATTTCCAGTAGGAACAAAATTACCAAATTCGTCTTCTTTTAGCCATCTAATACTGTCAAAGTTTTCAATTCTAGTTCCTGTTAAAATAATGTTGGATTCACCGTTTTGTTTGATACAGGACCCTAAAACCTCCAATTCTACATCATAAACTATTTCAGGGGGCTCTGCAAAACCAGAGTAAAACCCACCTGTTGTTGCTGCACCACTGTAGTTAAAGTATGCAACATATAATTCATCATCGCTTTTTACTGAAATATCACCTGTTAATTTTTTAACTATATAAGTGACATAGCTGTCATTTCCAACTACATCAGACGGACCTGTAACCTCGGCATAATTCTCAATTGCAGTGTCATTAATTTTTATGGTAGCCCCTTTTTTTGTTATAAATGTAACTGCTCCTTCAAACACTTTATTACCAACTTTATCTATGCTTGCAATATTATCAACATCTCCCTTTGCTGAACAGTTTAATGGGGGAACAAAAAACATTCCTTGGTTAGCAGCTGCTGCAAAACCAGAACTATATACATTCCCGGTTCCTTGATATGCAAAAAGCTTATGATTGGGATCTTTAGTTATGACATGCATATTTGCACCAGGTAATTCGGAACTGTAATTGTCACCTTCTAAAATAACATAACCACCTGTGTTTAAAGTTGCAATGGCATTTCCATTCACAATAATTTCGGTGTTATCCTGGTCTGCTATTAATAAGACATTTTCCCAACCATTGTTCCCGTTCCCACGAATAAAAATATACTCTGATCCAACTAAATCAGCTCCAACGATTTGATCAATTCCATAGTCTTGCCCTCCAGTTGAAGATTCAAAACTTCCACTCGCAGAGCCTGAATTAACAACGATTGGTTTAGTTGATGTTATTGATGTTCCTATAAGCCCATCTTGTAATTCTTGGCTTGCTAATATGTAACTTTCTCCTTTGTCTAGTGTAACCAATAGAGGTACACCAATTTTTTTTTCTCCTCCAATTGTGTTTACATCTTTTGAGAAGTTATATGAAATGACCGTTTGATCTTCGGTGGCCATAACTGATACAAAACCAACGTGTAATGGAGTTTGATTTTGAAGCATTCCTGCCCAAAATCTAGTTCCGAGGCCTGACTTTCCTTTACTCACTAATGCGCCCGCTTGATACTGTTGACCGTCAGAATTCACTCTGACTGAAACATAAATTTCAGACTCTGCTTCTATTATAAATCCTTTATTTAATATTTGTTCAGTTTGATCAATTTCAATAAAAAGATTACTCCACCAACCATTTGTATTACCAGGATCATCAGCTAATGAAATTACAGAGGGAGAGTCGTTTGAAACCACACCCTCACTGTAAAGACTTCCTGAGTCAGCTGTTGCTCCAGTGACTCCACCAACTTTGACCTGATATTTTACATCGGTTTTGCTTGGTGTTGAAATGTATAACCACTGATCTCCCGGGTCGTCTTGTGCAGTTAAAGGAGGAATGTAATGTACTTTACTCAGTTGTGAGTATAAATCATTACTTATAAATATTAGAAAAAAAACAAGCGTAAATTTTTTCAATATTAAAATATTTGTCTTGCAAACTTAATAGTATTTAATTTTAATTGGAAAGTATTTTTAACATAACTTCTTAAGTCAAAATTTGTTATTATAATTGTTTCTGTTTTCTATGTTAATTGAAAATCCTTTTCATAAATTTATAATATATATCCAATATTTTTTTGAATGAAAAAAAATAGAGACAGGCGAGAAGCTCTGGTTTATCATGCAAAACCAAGTCCAGGAAAAATTGAAATTATTCCAACAACAAAATATAATAGCCAGAGGGATCTGTCCCTGGCTTATTCACCAGGTGTTGCTTTTCCNTGTTTAGAAATAAAAGAAAATTTGAATAATGTTTATAAGTATACATCCAAGGGGAATTTAGTTGCAGTTATTTCTAACGGAACTGCAGTTTTAGGNCTTGGNGATATNGGTCCNGAAGCCTCNAAACCTGTTATGGAGGGCAAAGCCTTATTGTTTAAAATTTTTGCNGGTATNGATGTTTTTGATATTGAAATTGACACAAAAGACCCGGATAAGTTTATTGAAACTGTTAAAAATATTTCTCCAACATTTGGAGGTATAAATCTAGAGGATATCAAAGCTCCTGAAGCCTTTGAAATTGAACGAAGACTTGTAGATGAACTGAGTATCCCTGTTATGCATGATGATCAACACGGCACAGCAATTATTTCTGCAGCAGCCCTTTTAAATGCACTTGAAATTGCTGGTAAAAAAATTGAAAATGTTAAAACAGTAGTTTGTGGAGCAGGAGCTGCAGCAATTTCNTGTACTAAAATGTANAAGGCTTTTGGCATGCAATCAGAAAATATTATNATGACCGATAGTAAGGGTGTTATTAGAGCTGATAGAGACGGTTTGTCCTCTGAAAAAAAAGAGTTTGCTACAAAAAAGAACATTAAGACTTTAGAACAAGCTTTAAAAAAAGCAGATGTTTTTATTGGACTTTCAAAAGGTAATATGATGACATCTAAGATGCTTTTATCTATGTCTAAAAATCCCATTGTATTTGCAATGGCCAATCCAAATCCTGAGATAAAGTACTCCCTTGCAATGAAAACTAGAAATGATGTTATAATGGCAACTGGTAGGTCAGATCACCCAAACCAAGTTAATAACGTTCTTGGCTTTCCTTTTATATTTAGGGGAGCATTGGATGTGAAAGCCACAAAAATAAATGACCAAATGAAAATGGCAGCAGTGAAAGCTCTAGCATCACTTGCAAAAGAGTCAGTGCCTGAATTTGTTAATATAGCATATGACAAAACTAAGTTAACATTTGGTAAAAATTACATAATTCCAAAACCATTTGATCCAAGATTAATAACTAAAATTCCACCTGAGGTTGCTAGAGCTGCAATGAAATCTGGAGTTGCTCAAGAACCAATTGAATGTTGGGAAAAATATGAAGAAAAGTTACACAGCAGGTTGGGAAATGACAAAAAAATTGTGAGGTTGTTAATGAATAGAGCTAAAGCAAACCCAAAAAAAATAATTTTTGCTGAAGCTGATCATCTTGATGTATTGAAGGCTGCTCAAATCGTTTATGAAGAGGGTATTGGATATCCAATACTTCTAGGTGACAAAGATGTTATAGAAGATTTAAAGGCTCAGATTGAATTTGATGAGGAAGTGCCAATAATAGATCCTAAATCTGATCAAGAAGAAAAAAACAGAAAGATTTATGGAGAAAAGTATTGGCAATTAAGAAAAAGAAAAGGAGTTACTTTATCTGGTGCAATAAATGTAATGAAACAAAGAAACTCTTATGCTGCAATGATGTTATTAAGTGATGATGGTGATGCATTGATTTCTGGTTATTCGAGGAGTTACCCTGTCACAGTCAAACCAATGTTAGAAATCATTGGAAAAGCAAAAGGTGTTAACAAAGTTGCAACCACCAACCTTATGATTACAAACATGGGACCTATTTTTCTATCTGACACTTCTATAAATATTGATCCCAGTCCAAAGGATTTAGCAATTATTGCAAAAATGACTGCAGACACTGTAAAAATGTTTGGAATGGAACCTAATATTGCTATGTTGTCCTATTCAAATTTTGGGTCGTCAACTCATCCGATGGCATTAAAAGTGAATCAAGCTGTAAAATACTTACATAGAAATTTTCCCGATTTAAATGTGGATGGGGAAGTTCAATCAGATTTCGCTTTGAACAAAGAAATGTTTAAAGATAAATTTTCTTTTTCTCGAATATCAAGGATGAATGTAAATACATTAATTTTTCCAAATTTGGATGCGGCAAATATTAATTATAAATTAATAAAAGAGTTGGATAAAGCCATGTCAATTGGACCAATTATGATGGGAATGTCCAAAGCTGTTCACGTTCTTCAGTTAGGGGCAAGTGTTGAGGAGATGGTTAATATGTCAGCTGTTGCTGTGGTTGATGCACAAAAAAAATCTAAATTAAAATAATGATTACAAAAATTACAGGAAGATTGGTTGAAAAATCTCCAACTGAGTTGGTCATTGACTGTAATGGTATTGGGTATTTAGTCAATATATCTCTAAATACCTTTTCCATGATAGGAGATGATGAAAATATCAGCTTATTTACTTATTTACAAGTTAAAGAAGATTCGCATACTTTGTTTGGTTTCTGTGATAAACAGGAAAGAAATTTATTTAAAAAACTCATATCAGTTTCAGGGATTGGTGCTAGTACCGCAAGAACAATGTTGTCATCATTAAGTCCGGAGGAAATTCAAAATGCTATAATTTCTGAAAACGTATCCACTATTCAGTCCATCAAAGGGATTGGATTAAAAACCGCACAAAGGGTAATTATTGACCTTAAGGACAAGGTTGGTCTAGTGTCAGAAAAAAATGAAATTAGTTCAAATATTTACAATACAAATCAAGATGAAGCGTTATCAGCATTAGAAGTATTAGGCTATGGAAGAAAACAAACTACCAAGATAGTCCAAATGTTGATTAATGAAAGCCCAGAAATAACTGTTGAACAGTTGATTAAAGGTGCTTTAAATAAATTATAGATTTGTATAAATTACTACCTGTAAAAGCAATAAAATTATCCTTTTTATTTGTTCTTATTTTTAGTTTTGACTTGAGTGGTCAAAAAACTATAAATCTTGATACAATTGGAGACATAATTTATTTAGGTAAATTCAAACTCTCTCCGCCTTCAAGCTTCAAATCCGAGTACACTTATGACCCATTTACTGATAAATATATTTACAGTACACGAGCAGGAGAAATAGAAATCGGAACTCCTTTGGTTCTTACACCACAACAATACAGACTAATGATTAGGAAAAGTAATATTCAAAATTACTTTAGGGAAAAACTGAAAATATTAGATGAGGAAGATTCTGATGACACAAAAAAAATTAGAAACTTATTACCCGATTTATATTTAAACTCAAATTTTTTTCAAACAATTTTTGGAGGTAACGAAATTGAGTTGAATCCACAAGGGTCTATATCAATGGATATTGGAGCAAGATATCAAAAAAGAGACAACCCATCTCTCTCCACAAGAAATCAAAGCAATATAAGTCTTGATTTCAATCAAGCAATAAGTTTAAGTTTAAATGGAAAAATTGGCGAAAGATTAACCATTACTTCTAATTATGACACACAATCTACTTTTGATTTTCAAAACTTGTTAAAGCTGGATTATACACCAACTGAGGATGATATCATTCAAAAAATAGAATTGGGTAATGTTAGTATGCCATTGAGTGGCTCACTTATCTCTGGAGCGCAGAGTCTTTTTGGATTTAAGTCAGAATTAAAATTTGGAAATACAAGAGTAACAACGGTTCTTTCAGAACAAAGATCCCAATCTCAAACCGTATCAGCAAAAGGAAATGGAAGTTTTGAGGAGTTTGAAATTTCTCCTTTAGAATATGATGAGAATAGACATTTTTTTTTGACACAGTATTTTAGAGATAAATATGAAAATACTTTAAAAACTATTCCATATTTAAATACCCAAATAAACATAACAAGAATTGAAGTTTGGGTTACTAACAGAGTTAATCAAACACAGAATGTTCGAAATATTCTTGCCCTACAAGATCTCGCTGAGTCAAATCCTGAAAAAGTTAAAATAGACGAATTGTACTCAAATTTTATTATTAAACCAGGTGAAAATATTTATCCAGATAACTCGGTCAATCAGTTTGACCCTGAAAAAATTGACAATGGATTACTTAATTCATCAATAAGAGAAATATCAACAGCTAAAGATGGTTTTGGGGTTATTTCCAACTCAGTCAGCGAAGGAGTAGATTACTCAATTTTGGAAAACGCAAGAAAATTAGGCCCCAATGAATACAGTTTAAATGAGAAACTTGGTTATATATCATTGAATCAGTCATTAAACAATGATGAAATTTTGGGAGTTGCATTTCAATATACTGTTGGTGGACAAGTTTTTCAAGTAGGTGAATTTGCAAATGATGGTATTGAGTCTACTGAAGTTAGTTCACAAAACAACCAAACTCAGATTTCGAATAATAGTCTTATAGTAAAAATGTTAAAAAGTAGTTTAACAAATATTAGTCAACCAGTATGGGACTTAATGATGAAAAACATTTATTCTTTAGGATCATACCAAATAAATAAAGACGATTTTAAATTAAATATTTTTTATTCAAACCCGTCTCCAATCAATTATATAGAGGCAGTTGACAATAATACATGGCCAGATCATATAGACGGTAAAACATTATTAGCACTGTTTAACCTTGATAATTTAAACATGAATAATGATATTCAAATTGGAGGAGATGGTTTTTTTGATTTTGTGCCTAAACTAACAATTGACAGCAGTAATGGACTTATAATTTTTCCCTCAGTTGAACCATTTGGAAAATTTTTATTCGAACAATTAAAAAGTAAAAATTCAACAGGTGAGAGTTACTATGATATAACTACTTATAATGAAAATCAAAAGAAATATGTTTACAATGAAATTTACTCCATGTCTAAAATTAGTGCTGAGGAAAAAATTGAAAAAAATAAATTTAGATTAAGAGGCTCATACAAAGTTTCAGGTGACTCTGGCGGAATTCCAATAGGACAATTTAATATACCCAGAGGATCAGTCAAGGTAACAGCTGGGGGTAGACAATTACAAGAAGGAATAGATTATACTGTTAACTATCAGGCTGGAAGAGTCATGATTTTGGATGAAAATCTAAAAAATTCCAATACTCCTATTGACATATCAACAGAAAGTAATTCTTTCTTTAATCAGCAGAAAAAAAGATTTTCAGGCGTTAATATTGAGCATAAATTCAATGATAACTTTATCGTTGGAGGAACATTGATGAACTTAAGCGAAAGATCAATCATACAGAAGGCCAATTACGGAGTAGAACCTGTAAATAATACAATGTTGGGTGTAAATGGTGTGTTTTCCTCAGAAATTCCAATTATCACCAGATTACTTAACAAACTTCCAAACATAAAAAGTAATGTTCCCTCTGTAGTTTCATTAAAAGGTGAGGTAGCTTATTTGCATGCTGGTAGACCAAAAAGTTCTGGATATGAAAACAACGCAACTATTTACATTGATGATTTTGAAGGTTCCGAAACGAACATTGATCTAAAAGACACTTACTCGTGGAGTTTATCAAGTGTTCCACTAAGTGTAAAAGGGTCTGAATTTCAAACAAATGATCTTAGAACGGGGTATTATAGAGCTAAATTAGCTTGGTATAACATTGATCCAGTTTTTTACACAAGACAAAGACCTTCTGAAATTGACGATAATGAATTATCTAAAAATGAAACTAGAAGAATTTTTATTGATGAAATATTTCCTCAACAAGACCTTATTGAGGGACAGTCAAGAATTCAGAACACACTGGATTTAAATTTTATTCCTAGCCAAAAAGGACCATATAATAATAACGAAACTAATTTGTTCAAAACTGATCTAAAAAATAATTGGGCTGGAATAACTAGAAAAATTAATTCAACAAATTTTGAACAGTCCAATGTAGAGTTTATTCAATTTTGGTTGTTGGACACTTTTAGTGATAATGAGTCAACACAAAATGAATTAGGAACTTTAGTTATTAATCTTGGAAATATTTCTGAGGATATACTAAGTGACGGAAAAAAATTATATGAAAACGGTTTGCCATCAGCAAATTCACAGCAATTGGTAAATACCTCAAATTGGGGAAGATCTCCAGCTACTCAGTCTTTGATATATTCGTTTGATTCGGATCCCAATAATAGAGTTTTACAAGATTTAGGATATGACGGTTTGAATGATTCTGATGAAACTTCTATTTATTCAAACGGATCAATTTCAGATCCAGCGGGAGATAATTATGAGTATTATCTAAATGCTGTTGGAGGAATACAAAACAGATATTTAAATTACAATGGTGTACAAGGCAATTCACCTGTTTCAACAACCAATGCAAACAGAGGCTCAACCACAATTCCAGATGTTGAAGATGTTAATCAGGACAATACAATGAATACCATTAATAGTTACTATGAATACAAAATACCAATTAAAAAGTCTATGAACGTGGTAAATCATCCATTTGTAAGTGATGTGAGGGAAAATGTAAAAGTAGATTTACCTAATGGACAGACTAAAACAACACGATGGATACAATTCAAAATTCCCGTATTCCAACAATTTTATAAAAACAGTAATTATAGTAATTACTTTGAGTCAATTAATGGGCTAGACAATTTAAGATCTATTCGTTTCATGAGAATTTTTTTGAAGGACTTCTCTAACCCTGTAACATTTAGATTTGGAACTCTAGACTTAGTAAGAACAGAGTGGAAGAGATATACTAAAAGTCTGAATAAACAAAATATTTCATATAATAATACTTCATTTGATATCGGGTCTGTCAACATTTTAGAAAATGAAAACAGAGTCCCTATTAACTATGTTCTCCCACCTGGAGTTCAAAGAGAGGAAATAAATGCCAATAATTCGATAATAAGACAAAATGAACAGTCATTATCAGTTAAAATTGAGAACCTTAACCCTGGTGACTCCAGAGCTGTCTATAAAAACCTCGATTTTGATATGAGACAATATAAAAGATTGAAAATGTACATACATGCAGAATCTTTAGAGGGAAGTCCTAAATTACCAGGCTTGGGAGCGAACGAAGATTATGACAAAAGACTCGTTGGTTTTATTAGATTAGGCTCTGATTTCTCTGAAAACTATTATCAAATAGAAGTTCCATTAACCCCCACTGATTACAACGAAAGTGCATCCAATAGACTTTCAAGTGAGGCTGTATGGCAACCTGATTCAAATTCAATTGATTTTTTACTGGAAAAATTGACAAAATTAAAGGCATTAACTATAGATGGAAGCGTAAACTCGATTAACACAGTCTATTTTAATGAAAACTTAGAAATAATTGATGAATATGAGTCTATTTCATCTTTACCAGGTGATAAGAAATATAAGTTTGCAATCAAAGGAAACCCCTCCATTGGTAGTATAAAAAGTTTGATGATTGGAGTTAAAAACCCCTCTTTAACTCCTGGTGATATACTTTCAGGGGAAGTATGGTTTAATGAACTTAGACTTTCGGAAATTGATGGCAAAGGAGGCTGGGCTGCATTGGGATCTGTTGATGCAAATTTAGCTGACCTTGGAAATGTTTCTTTTTCAGGAAAAATTTCGACAATTGGTTTTGGATCAATAGACAAAACACCTAATCAAAGAAGTAGAGAGGAATTGAGGCAGTATGGCTTTGTTGGTAGTATTGATTTCGGTAGATTTTTACCAACAAAATGGGGAGTTCAAATCCCCATTGCTTACTCAATTAATAACCAAACATCAACACCTGAATATGATCCATATTATCAAGATATAAAGTTAAATGAAAGGTTAAATTCTAGCACAAGAAGTTCTCAAAGAGATTCAATAAATAATCAAGCAATAGCTTATAAGCAATCCAAAAATATAAGTTTGATTGGATTACGAAAGAACAGGTCTGAGGGTCAAAAGGAAAGGATTTATGATATTGAAAATTTCGATTTCTCATACAGTTATAATCAAGAACTAGAACATGATTTTGAAATTGAAAATTTAACCAAAAAGACTGTAAGAGCTGGAGTTCAGTACAACTTTGATTTGAATCCATTTGTTATTAGTCCTTTTCAAAACATAACTTTTTTAAACAATAAAGCTTATCTAAAATGGTTAAGTGAATTCAATATCAACCCAATATTATCGAATATATCTTTTGATACAAATATCAATAGAGCGTTCAACAGTCAACAATTTAGAGAGGTTTATATTGAAGGCGCTGACGCATCAAAACAAATTACTTTACCTAAAATACAACAAAGAAACTTCATGTTTGATTGGAATTTGAGCATGAGTCAAAATTTAACGAATTCATTGAGATTGGATTTTTCTGCATCAAACAACAGTATAGTAAAAAATTATCTAAAAAACGATCAAAATGGAAACCTAATTGTAGACAATGATTTTGAAATTTGGGATGGATTCTGGAACACAGGTGAAACATATTCTCATAATCAATCTCTAAGAGTTAACTACGAAATACCTTTTAAATTATTTCCTTTAATAGATTTTATTTCTTCAAACTACAGTTACAATGGAGATTTCAGTTGGGAGAGAGGATCTGATGCAATGGCTCAAGTTGAGGATGAGCTTGGCAATGTTTTAGGAAGAGTAAATACCATTCAAAATGCAAACACTCAATCACTAAATACTTCTTTAAACCTCTCCAGATTTTATAGAAACATTGGACTGACACAAAAAAGAAAACTTAATAATACAGTACAAAGAATTAAAAACATTCTAATTGGTTTTGCAACTGGGATTTCAAGGTTTAGGGTGAATTACTCTGAAAATAATGGCCAGGTGTTACCAGGCTATACGCAGTCACTTGGTTTTCTTGGAACCACCAAGCCTTCTCTTGGTTTTGTTTTTGGCAGTCAATCTGATATAAGATTTGAGGCTGCTAAAAATGGGTGGCTTACTGAGTTTCCAAGCTTTAATGAGCAATACACTAAGGTGCACAATAATAAGTTTGATCTGGTGGCTGAGATAAGTTGGTTTGATGATTTTAGCATTGATATTAATGCAAATAAATCATATTCTGAAAATTTCTTTGAAAATTTTTCAGTTACTAATAATGAATACAATTCCTTGAACCCTTACAAATCTGGAAATTTCTCAATTTCAACAATTATGTTAAAAACATCTTTTGAAAAAAGTGATCAAAACAATTCAGAAACCTTTGGGGATTTCCAAAAAAATAGATTAATAATTGCTAAAAGACTTGCTTTGTTGAACGGGAATTCAAATGGCCAAGTTGATGAAGCAGGGTTCCCTCAAGGTTATGGAAAAAATAATCAAGCAGTCTTAATCCCTTCATTTATAGCTGCATATAGTGGATCAGACCCAAACAAGATATCATTAAATGCAATCAAAAATACTCCGCTTCCAAACTGGTCTATCCAATACACAGGATTAATTAATATGGAGTTTTTTAAAGACCGGTTTAAAAGATTTAGTCTCAGTCATTCATATAGATCGAGCTACACGCTTAATAGTTTTAAATCCAATTTGGAATTTGATCCAAACAACAACATGTTAACTGACCAATCTGGAAACTTTTTAAATGAGATCTTATATACAAACATTAACTTGGTTGAACAATTCAATCCATTAATTAAATTGGATATGGAATTTAAAAATGATATTAGATTTTTGTTAGAAATGAAAAAAGATAGAGCCTTGTCTCTAAGCTTAGACAATAATTTATTAACTGAAACAACTGGTATGGACTATTCAATAGGTTTCGGATATAGAGTGAAAGATTTAAAATTTAGAAATAATATTGGGGGAAGGCAGAGCGTTTCCAGTGGTGATCTAAATATTAAAGCCGACTTAAACTATAGAGATAATATTACAATCATTAGAAATCTAGATATTTTAGATAATAAGGTAACAGCAGGGCAGTCTGTATGGTCTTTTAAGATCTCTGCTGATTATGCATTGAGTAAAAGTTTTAACGCTGTTTTCTTTTATGACCATTTATTCTCTGAATTTGCAATTTCAACTGCTTTTCCACAAACAACCATCAGATCTGGTTTGACCTTAAGATATAATTTTGGCGATTAATTGTATGAAAAAATATTTTTAAAACTTACATTTACTACAATCAAAGTTTACAAATGGAAATCAAATCAGAACTAAAATATACAAAGGACCACGAATGGATTGAAATCGATGGAAAAATAGCAACTGTAGGTATTACAGACTACGCTCAGGGTGAATTGGGAGATATTGTTTATGTAGAAATTGAAACATTAGATGAAATACTTGATAAAGAAGAGGTTTTTGGATCTGTTGAGGCTGTTAAAACTGTCTCAGATTTATTTTTACCTGTTTCAGGAAAGATTGTTGAGGTTAATCAAAAAATTGAAGATAGTCCTGAAATTATCAATGAGGATCCTTACAACGATGGATGGATCATCAAGATGGAAATTGAAAATGAAGAAGAGTTAAATGAACTATTGGATGCTGGAGCATATTCAAAATTAATTGGCTTGTAATTGCATAAAAAATTCACAATATTTTTTACTTCATTAGTAATAATAATTTCTTTAGTTCCTCTTCCTGAGCTACCCTTAAAAAACTTTAGTCTTAACGACAAATTAATGCATCTGTTAACATATTTTCTTTTGTGTACATCGTGGATTAGGCTTAGATATATTGAAAGTAAGGTTTTGGATTCAAAATATATTTATTTTGTCATAATTATTGCTGTTTTTACAGAAATTTTGCAAGGTATAACTCCAATAAATAGACATTTTGAAATTTTGGATATTCTTGCGAATCTATTGGGAATCTTTATGTCTTTATCGTTAAGTTATTTATATATTTTTAAAAATAAAAAGAACTAGGTTTTTTTAAAAAAAAAAAAATTATATTTAGATTTGTTTAGAACTTATGCAAAGAAAAAAAAATCCAAAATCAGACCTAAGAAAATACAGTGGTTTATTTTTAGCAGCTGGATTATGTCTAATATTATTTATTTCCTGGCAAGCAATTGAGTTCAAGTCTTATGAAAGACAATATGATTTGGAGTCCTTAAATGTTGAGGACGACGATGATGAAGAAATTCCAATTACTGAGCAAATAAAAACACCTCCTCCTCCTCCTCCTCCTCCAGCTCCTGAAATAATTGAAGTTGTTGAAGATGAGGAAGAAATTGAAGAAACAATAATTGAGTCAACTGAAACGGATCAAGAGGAAATTGTTGAAGAAGTAGAGGTTTTAGAAGAGGAACTTGATGTTGATGTTCCTTTTGCTATCATTGAGGATGTTCCCCTTTTCCCAGGATGTGAGAGAGTTTCAAAATCGGAAAGAAGAAAATGTTTTCAAGAACAAATCCAAAAACATATTAGTAAAAATTTTAGGTACCCTGAAATAGCTCAAGAAATGGGAATCCAAGGAAGAGTTTTTGTACAGTTTATGATTGGTAAAGATGGGAATATTAGTGGAATTCGAACCAGAGGTCCGGATAAAAATTTAGAAAAGGAAGCCAATAGAATTATATCAAAATTGCCAAGAATGACCCCTGGAAAACAACGCGGGCGACCTGTGAGGGTTCCGTTTAGTATACCGATTACTTTTAGATTACAATAGGATATCATACTGAAATTTATATTGTTTTTTGTCACATTTGCATTAAATTTGCCTGCTTATATTTATGGCAAAAATTTTACAGTCACATCATACTTTGTCAAATAGCGTTAAGACTATTATCTCAGATTTTTTCGAACTAACTAAAGCAAGGTTAGCTATCAGCGTAGTTTTTTCAGCCTTAGCGGGTTACCTTATTGCGGTTGGCGAAATAAATTTAAATATTATTTTTTTATTGGTTACAGGAGGTTTTTGCATGGTTGGATCTTCAAACATCTTTAATCAAATAATTGAAAAAGATTCTGACGCTCTAATGAATAGAACAAAAAATAGACCAATTCCTACAGGAAGAGTATCAATTAATTCAGCTTTCTTTATTGCTGTTTTACTTACATTAATTGGACTGATTGCATTGTACAGAATAAATGCTTACACTGCTCTATTTGGATCAATTTCGATATTCATTTATGCTTGTATTTACACTCCTCTAAAAATAAAGACACCGCTTTCTGTTTTTGTTGGGGCTGTTCCAGGAGCTATCCCTTTTATGCTAGGCTGGGTTGCCGCTAGAAACGAATTTGGGATAGAAGCCATTACATTATTTTCAATACAGTTTTTTTGGCAGTTTCCTCATTTTTGGTCTTTGGGTTGGATTTTACATGAAGATTACGAAAAAGCAGGAATTAATTTATTACCAACCAAAAAAAAGGACAGATCTTCCGCTCTTCAAACAGTACTTTACACGATTTGGATGATTATGATTTGCATGTTACCTGTTAGTGGGCTCACAGGTGAGTTACGTTTATCTGTTTTTTCAGCTTTTTTTATTGGAATTATTGGGATTGTGATGTTATTTTTTTCAATATCGTTATATAAAAAAATGACGACTGACTCTGCTAAAAAATTATTTACTGCAAGTGTGGTTTGTTTGACCCTAGTTCAAATTATCTTTATCATTGACAAATACTTTATATGGAATTAAATCAAGATGAAATTCGTTTAAAAACTATAAAAGCAAAAAAAATGATGTTGCTTTTCTGTCTTTTAAGTATCTCAATGACCTTTGCAGGACTGACCAGTGCTTATATTGTTAGTAAAGCTCGTCCAGATTGGTTAAAGGATTTTGATTTGCCTTTAAGTTTCACGATAAGTACAATAATTATTATTTTAAGTAGCTTATCTATGTGGCTCGCAAAGAAGTCTGTATTTAAAAATGAGATCAAAAATGCAAATAAATGGTTATTAATTACGTTTTCACTGGCTATATTTTTTATTTTTTTACAAATCTCAGGATTTAACTCAATAATCAATCAAGGTTATTTTTTTACTGGAGCTCAAAGCACAGTAACAACTTCTTTTTTATATGTACTAACAGCCCTTCATTTGCTACACCTATTTGCTGGTTTAATTGTATTGATTGTTGTTCTTGCTAATAATCATAAAGAAAAATACATCAAGGAAAAATTGGGTTTTGAACTAGCTGTTACTTTTTGGCATTTTCTTGGGGGGCTTTGGTTGTATTTATTTGTGTTTTTATATTTCTTTAGATAGTAAAAATATGTAACTTTGTATTGAATAATTATTTTTAAATGAGTTCAACAATTTCATCATCATTACAAGAGGAAGATTTATGGGGAGGTGGCAATAAGCCTTTTAAAGCCAGCTATGGAAAACTGATGATGTGGTTTTTTATTGTGTCAGATGCACTGACTTTCTCAGGATTCTTGGTTGCTTATGGCTTTTCAAGGTTCAAAAATATTGATTCATGGCCTATCGCTGACGAAGTTTTTACTCATTTCCCTTTTTTACACGGAGTTGATGCTCCAATGTACTATGTAGCATTAATGACTTTTATTCTGATCTTTTCATCAGTCACGATGGTATTAGCAGTTGATGCAGGGCATCACATGGACAAAAAAAAGGTAGTATTTTATATGGCATTGACCATTGTTGGAGGTGCGATTTTCGTTGGATCACAAGCATGGGAGTGGAATAATTTTATCAGAGGTGAGTACGGTGCTTTGGAGACTAAAGGTGGACAGATTTACCAGTTTGAAAATTTAAACTCTGGTAAAAGGGTAGCTTTAAAAGATTTTACTATTAGTGATCCAAAATTAAGGTCTCAGCACGAAAGTAAAAATGGAATATGGTTTACCAATGAATCTAGTTTACCAAGTTTCACTGTTGAAGAAGTCATAACTGGTTTTAAATCTAATGACGACTTGATAATCAAAACTGAAAAAATTGATGAAAAAGGACATAAGATTAGATTGTCAAGGGAAGAGTCGTTAGTTAAAATCAAACAGGCAAAGTATGTTGTTGAGGGTGCCAATTTGATCAGGAACGAATATGGTAATAGGCTTTTTGCTGACTTCTTTTTTTTCATTACTGGGTTTCACGGATTCCATGTTTTCTCTGGTGTAATAATAAATATCATTATTTTCTTCAATGTATTAATTGGTACTTATGAAAGAAGAGGTCATTATGAGATGGTTGAAAAAGTTGGATTATACTGGCATTTTGTAGATTTAGTTTGGGTATTTGTTTTCACATTTTTCTATCTAGTATAATTTTTTAAAAAATGGATGATAACACACACAAATTAGAAATTTTTAGAGGTTTATGGAAGTTTAAATCAAATCAACACAAGATATGGGGAGTTTTATTTTTCCTTTCAGTTGTTACAATAATTGAAGTTGCTTTGGGTATTGTTAAGCCTGAAATATTAATGAATACCTTTCTTTCTACCAAACTAATAAATTGGATCTTTATTATTTTAACTTTAGTTAAAGCTTACTACATTGCTTGGGATTTTATGCATTTAAGGGATGAAAAAAGTGGTTTACAGGCTTCTATAGTAATAACCTTAATATTTTTAATCGCATATTTAGTCTTTATCTTAGTGGTTGAGGGAAATTACATTTACGATGTTATGTATGAAGGGTTTGTTAGTTGGGATTTCTAATTGACTTAAATTTCTTTTTTATATGAGAAAGTACATAGTTCTTACTATTCTTTTCGTTTTACCACTAATTGTTTATCTCTTTTTTGCATCTGGAATTAATAATTTTGCCAAACTTCCTGTCGTCACTCAAGATGTAATGGAAATATCCGGAATTTCCAATGAGAGCATAAAAAATAAAATTACAATTTTAGGTTTTTTTGGTAAAAATGTTAAGGATAGGTATGGAGATGCTGGAAATCTAAATCAAGAAATATATAAAAGATTTCATGAATTTGTTGATTTTCAGTTCATCATATTACAACCCCCTGGAACAAAACAATTAACAGATGATTTGCTTTTGGAACTCAATAGATTGACACAAACTAATTTTAAAAACTGGAAATTTGTAAGTTTAAGCGAGAAAGATTTAGTGAAAGTGTTTGAAAGTCTCAAAACAAATTTGAAGTTGGAATCTGATTTAGGCACTTCACATGTATTTATAATCGACAGAGATGGTAATCTTAGAGGAAGGGATGATAGTAATGGTGTAAAGTTTGGATATGATTCAAGATTTGTAGCAGACATAAACAATAATATGGTTGATGATGTGAAGGTAATTCTAGCGGAATATAGAATGGCTTTAAAAAAGAACAACATTTATAAAGGAAAGTTATAGTGAAAAAATATTCGTATGTAGGAATATCTTTTATCATTCTTGTTTTTGGGATTTGGTTTTTCCCCAAGATAATGGACAGAATTGATCAAAGTGCTGTAAGTTATGATAAGAGATTGGACAACTTTAAAGATTTGAGCTTTGTTAAGTTGAATGATATCAAAAGAAAAGTGCCTGGTTTTGTTTTTTTGAATCAGGATAGTATTTATGTCAGCAATGAGGATTTTTTAGGCAAGGTTTTTGTCGTAGAATTCTTTTTTACAAGATGCCCTTCAATATGTATTGAAATGAATAAAAACATGAAAATTTTGGATAATGAATTTGGTTACAGGGATGACTTTGGTATCGCGTCATTTACGATAGATCCAGAAAATGACACCCCAAAAACTTTAAAAGAATATTCAGAATTTATTGATGTTAAATCAAAAAATTGGCATTTTTTGACAGGTAATATCAAAGATATTTATGAACTATCTAATTCAGGTTTCAATATTTTCTCTTCAATTAATCCCAATGTTGCTGGAGGTTTTGAGCACCAAGGTTTCTTTGCATTAATTGATAAGAATGGGTTTTTAAGATCAAGAGAAAATGGCATGGGTTCACCATTAGTTTATTATTTAGGTATTAATGATGAAAAATCAAAATTACAAGGAATTGACATGATAAAAGAAGATATAAGAAAATTATTAGAAAATGAATAAAGATTCAAAGTTTTACAATATTTTAATATGGATTATTTCCGTACTGGTCCCAATAGTTGTTGCATTGTTGCTTTTTATAAAATGGGAATATGATAAATTAATTTTTAATTTGAGGATGCCAAATTCTGATCCAATAGTATTGTTAGAAAACTTGCCTATCGTAAAATCTTTGACTTTTCTTCCCCCGATTTATGCCACAATAAATGGCATTACAGCTCTTTTGTTGGTAGCTGCGGTATATTTTATTAAAAATGGAAAAAGAAGAATTCATGAAAACTTGATGAAGACCTGTATTGGTTTATCTCTCTTATTTTTGATAATGTATATAGCTTACCATATTACCTCTGACCCAACCCCTTTTGGAGGTTCAGGTTTCATTGCCTTCATGTATTTTTTTATTCTAATTACGCATATATTATTATCAGTAATTGTTATTCCTTTGGTTTTGGTAACTTATCTAAAGGCTTTCAAGTCAGACTTTGTATCTCATAAAAAAATAGCTAGAATTACTTTTCCTGTTTGGTTGTATGTTGCTGTAACTGGAGTTGTCGTATATTTAATGATTTCGCCGTATTATTCATGATTAACGATTTGATTTATAGTTTTCAATGTGCAATGTGTAGAGCGGTACTGGAATCAGGCGCCGATCAAAAAACAGCAGAAAGTCTCAATGATGGAATTGTTTATTTAATGATAATCCCTTACGTATTGGGCTTTGTAACAGTTGTTTTTTTGTATTTAAGATTCTTTAAAAAATAAATTTTTTATATTAGTAATATGTATAACAAGGATCTATGTAATAAATATGTTTTAAGATTTTTTAATTGAATGTGAAAATGTTTTTATAATTTAAAATAAATAGATGGTAAACTCTTAAACAATAACTGAGATGATAAAAGGCGTTGTAGTTATATCTAATGGCAAAAATGAATTAATTAAATAAATTGAGCACAGAAAATTTTAACACCCAAATTAGAAAAGGTTTACTTGAATTTTGTGTTTTACAAATTATTTCAAAAGAAGAGTTATTTACTTCCGAAATTATTAAAGAGTTAAAAAATTCTAAAATAATTGTTGCCGAAGGAACTATTTATCCTCTTTTGAATAGACTTAAAAAACTTGGATATGTAAATCATAATTGGCGAGAATCAACACTTGGCCCACCTAGAAAATACTACTCAGTTACTTATGAGGGCATTCTTCATCTTAAAAATTTAGAAATTTCTTGGAAAGAAATAGAATCTTCTATAAAAAAGCTATTAAAAAATTAAAAAGTTTTTTACAATTATGATTGTTTAATAATTATCTAATTATTTGAAACATGCTTTTAATATGTTCATAGTAATTAAAATTGTAGTTATTTTGTTTATATTATAAACTAGTTTATATTTGTTATTTTTAAACAAATAATTATGACAAAAGAAGATCAATTAACAATTATCAACGATGCAATTAAGCAAACAAAAACTAATTTAAAACCTCTTGGATATAATCTGATTTTTTGGTCGACAGTAATAATTTCAATGAGCTTATTTCATTATTTTTTACCTCAAATAGTTCAATATAGTTATTATTCATCTGTAATTTATTGGGTTTCAATTCCACTACTAGGTATGATATATACTACTTATTATAATATTAAAATTGGTATTAAAGTTGGGTATTCTACCCAACTAGACAGGGTAATTAGAATTATCTGGGGAGTTTTTGGGCTTGCTTGGATTTTTACAGTTGGTATTTCTTTATTGTTTAATGTGAATCCTGTCCAAGATATTTTATTTCTATTAGGTATAATGTTAACGATATCAGGGATAATAATAAAATTCCATAATATTACTATTGGAGGAATTGGACTGATGATTTTTACTATGTATACCTATTATAATCCAGCTCTAAATTTACTTTTAGTTAATGTAATTGGTATCAGTTTTGGGATGTTAATTCCAGGTTTAGCTCTTTATTTTCAAAAAGAGGATGAATAAAGAGATTGAAAAATTATTATTTAACCCTATTAGACTTAAAACAATTTCTTTTTTGATGACTGTTGAGACTTGTAACTTTAAGGCACTAATTGATATAACTGCCTCCACCAAAGGAAACTTAAGTGTTCAGTTAAAAAAGTTAAATCAGGCAGGATTAATTAAAATTGAAAAATATTTTCAAAAAAGTTATCCTACAACTGATTATTCAATAACCATAAAAGGTAAAAAATCATTTGAAGAGTTCTATAAACAATTAATGTCATTAAAATAAATATGTTAAGTAAANCTCACTTTGATATAAATTTTTTCATTAATTATTCTCTTCTAATAATTTTTTACATTTGTGCTCAAAAAAATCGAGTTATTCATTTTAAACATTCTTTGATTTCAAATGTCTAAACTNTCTAAATCTTAATTATTGTTTTAAATTGAATTGAATGATTAGTATTAAGGACTTACATAAATCTTACAAAATGGGATCTAATTCACTTCATGTCCTAAAGGGAATAAATTTTGATGTTAGTGAGGGGGAATTGGTTGCAATAATGGGTTCATCGGGATCAGGAAAATCTACTTTATTAAATATTTTAGGAATGTTGGACCTTCTTGATAAAGGAAGTTATGATCTTGATGGTGTACCAATAAAAGACCTAGATGAGACCAAAGCAGCCAACTATCGAAATAAGTTTCTTGGATTTGTTTTTCAGTCATTTAACTTAATTAATTATAAAACTGCTCTGGAAAATGTAACCTTACCATTATATTATCAGGGTATGAATAGAAAAGATAGAGAGAATCTTGCAATTGAATATCTAGATCAAGTGGGTTTAAAAGATTGGGCTACACATCTTCCCAGTGAACTCTCTGGTGGACAAAAACAAAGAGTCGCCATAGCTCGTGCGATGGTATCACAACCTAAGGTTTTATTGGCTGATGAACCTACAGGAGCCTTGGACTCGCAGACCTCTAAAGAGGTTATGGCCTTGATTCAAGAAATTAATAGTAAAGGTAAAACTATACTAATTGTGACTCATGAAGAAGAAATTGCTCAAATGTGCTCTAGAATAGTAAGACTTAAAGATGGGATTATAATGGAAGACCAAAAAAATAAAATGAAAAAAGCAATTTAATGTTTAGTAGAGACAGATGGTTTGAAATTTTTGATTCAATAAAAAAGAATAAACTCCGAACTTTTTTATCTGGATTCACTGTCGCATTAGGTATTTTGATATTTGTAGTATTATTTGGGTTTGGTAATGGGCTCGATAATACTTTTGAAAAATTTTTTAAAGATGACGCTCTCAACACCATGTTGATTGTCCCGACCAGAACATCAAAGCCTTTTATGGGCTATGAGGCCAACAGAAGAATTGAGTTTGTGAATGAAGATTTGGAAGATATATCTAAGCGTTTTGAAATCTATATAGATGGGATAAGCCCTAGAATTTCTGAAAGTGGAGATATAGGTTACAAATTAAAATCAAATAATTATTCAATTAGGGGTGTTGCTCCTTCTTACAGTAAAAATGAGATGACAATCATGATGAAAGGACGATACATTAATGGTATGGATGTACAAAATAAAGAAAGGAATGTTGTTTTAGGAAGACTTGTCGCCCAAGATTTATTTGGTGATGAAGAACCAATTGGAAAATTTGTTTCTGGAAGTGGAAGATCTTGGAAAGTCATAGGAGTTTTTCAAGATGATGGTGGTGATAACGAAGAAAGAATTGTGTATGTGCCTTACACAACCCTACAATCAATAAAAAAAAATACCGATGATATAGGTCGAATAATAATTTCTTACAAACCTGAAATTGGATATGGTGGTGCAGTTGCCTTTGAAGATCAAATAAAAAAATATTTAAAACAAAAAAAATTCATCGATCCAAAAGATCCAAGGGGTATATTCATTAGAAGTGCAGCAAAAGATTTGAAAGAAAATGATCAGTTTAAAAGCGCATTATCCTCGATTATTTTATTTGTTGGTATTGGAACATTATTGGCCGGGATAATTGGAATTTCAAATATTATGGTTTTTGTTGTAAAAGAAAGAACCAAAGAACTTGGTATAAGAAAAGCGATCGGTGCAACCCCAAGATCAATTATTGGCATGATACTTCAGGAAGCAATATTTATTACAACAATTTCAGGATACATAGGATTATTTGTTGGTGTTGGAATTTTAAAATTGGTTGGCAATACTTTAGAGGAAGACTATTACATTACAGATCCATATGTTGATTTGAATACAGCAATTACCGCCACCATTTTATTAATAGGTTTTGGTGCCTTTGCTGGATACCTTCCTGCTAAAAGAGCAGCAGAGATAAAACCAATTGAAGCGATGAGAGATAGTTAATTATGAAAAAAATTTTTGATAAAGATACTTGGCAAGAAATCTTTGGCTCTATTCAAAAGAATAGAACAAGGACTGTAATTACAATGATCGGAGTGCTTTGGGGTATTTTTATTTACATCGCCTTAGCAGGTTCATCTAAAGGTTTAGATAATGGTTTTGAAAGAGCTTTCCAATCAATAGCTTCCAATAGTATTTTTGTTTGGGGAAGCTATACCGAATTACCCTACGCTGGTTTCAAAGCACAGCGACCGATTCAATTAAAGTTGGGCGACGTAGAAATACTCAAAAAACGGGTTAAAGGAATCAAGTTTATAGCCCCTAGGAATGTAACTGGAGTTTTTGGTACAGTTGGTGGAAATATAGTAAGAGGAAACAAGACAGGGACATATTCCATTTATGGTGAATTTCCTGAATATATCAAGATTGCAACTTCAAAAATTTATGATGGGGGAAGGTTTATAAACGATAAAGATATCATCGACGAGAGAAAGGTGTGTGTGATTGGAGAAAGAACTCAATTGGAGCTATTTGAGGAAGATGAGAATCCAATTGGAAAATTCATAAGTATTAATAAAATCAATTTTAGAGTGATAGGGGTTCACAAATTTGTTCAAGGTGGAGGGTTTGGTGATGATGGCGATATTTACATTCCTTTTGCAACATTTAAAAGAATTTTCAACACCGGGGACAGAGTCAATTTTTTTATGATCGCCGCTGATGAAGATATTGATGGTATACAAGTTGAAAAAGATATTAAAGCAACTCTGAAACAAATCCACAAAGTTGATCCAAAAGACGAAAGAGCTATTGCAGGTTTTAATTTAGGTGAAATCTTTAGAAAAACTATGAATTTTGCAAGTGGACTAACTTTCTTATCTCTTATTGTTGGAATTGCTACTATATTGGCGGGAGTTATAGGCATTGGAAATATATTACTTATCTCAGTTAAGGAGAGAACTAAAGAAATTGGTATCAGAAGAGCACTTGGAGCCACCCCTAGTGAAGTACGATCCCAAATCATATTGGAGTCAGTTTTTTTAACTGTACTTTCAGGATTGATTGGAATAATTTTAGGAGCGCTTGTATTGTATGGAATAAATGCTGCAACCGAAGATATGACGGACTTTCCCTACACGAACCCAACTGTTCCAATTCCATATGTATTGGGAGCTTTATTTTTGATGATAGTACTGGGAACCCTTATAGGAATTATACCAGCACAAAAAGCAGTTAGCATTAAACCAATTGAAGCATTGAGAGAAGAATAAAAATAATAATTTATAATATGAAATATTTAAAAAAAAATAGGAATCGGGTTACTAATTGTAGGAGTTTTATTTGCAAGTGCATTTTTTATAAAATCAAATAGCAAATCATCTATTGTATATGAAACGGAAACCTTAAAAATTGAAACAATTGAAGAAAAAATAGTTGCAACTGGAAAAGTTCTTCCCGAGGATGAAGTTAATGTGGTGCCACAAATAGCAGGTATTATTGAAGAAATATTTGTGGAGGAAGGAGATGAAGTTTTCGCAGGGGATCTTATAGCAAAGATAAAAGTTGTTCCAAATGAACAAACACTTAACTCTGCTGAAGGTAGAGTTAAAAGTGCCCAAATTGTTATGAAAAATTCAAAAATAGAGTTTGAAAGAAATAGAGCTCTTTTTGAAAAGGAAATTATTTCCGAACAAGAATTCAACTCCTCTGAGCTTCGATATAATCAAGATATGCAGAATTTAGAAAATGCTGAAAGTGATTTACAAATAATAAAACTTGGTTCAGCAGGTGGGTCAACCATAACTAATACCAACATTAGGGCAACTGTTTCAGGTACAATTTTAGAAATCCCTGTCAAAGAAGGGGATCAAGTTATTCAAGCTAATTCTTTCAACTCTGGGACACCAATTGCAACAATAGCAGACCTAAACAAGATGATTTTTGAGGGTCAAGTCGATGAAGGTGAAGTTGGTAAACTACAAATCGGAATGCCATTAATAGTAACTTTGGGGGCGATTGAAGATAAAGAGTACGATGCGAAATTAAGACTTATTGCACCCAAGGGAACTGAAATTGCAGGAGCCATACAATTTAAAATTGAGGGCGATGTTTATTTAGATGATGAATTTGTTGTAAGGGCCGGTTACAGTGCGAATGCTTCAATTGTTACTGATAAAAAAGTTGACGCTATATCGATTAGTGAAGCTTTACTTCAGTATGATTCAAAATCTAAAAAACCATACGTTGAAATTGAAATTTCAGATCAAAAGTTTGAGAAAAGAGAAGTAAAACTGGGTATTTCAGATGGTGTAAACGCTGAGCTAATCAGCGGAGTTAAACAATTAGAAAAAATTAAAGTTTGGAATAAAACGGAACCAATTAAAAGAGGTGAAGATGATAGTGATTCAGAAAAATAAAAAAATATGAGATTCTTAAAATTTATAATTATACTGATCGTTCCAAATATTCTTTTTTCACAAAAATATTGGACACTTCAAGAGTGTGTGGATAGAGCTTTAGAAATGAATATTTCAATAAAACAGTCAGAGCTTGATTACGCTGGATCTGAAATAGAAAAAAAAGGTGCGATAGGAAGCTTCCTTCCAAATGTAAACGTGAGTAGTAGTCATTCTTGGAACATTGGACTTAACCAAAATATAACCACTGGAATTTTAGAAAACGTGACTACTCAGTTCTCATCTATGAATCTCAATCTAAATGTTAATATATATAGTGGACTACAAAATATTAAAAGATTACATAGAGCTAATCTTTCTATATTGGCACGTCAGTATCAATTAGAAGATATGACTGAAAATGTAGCATTACTGGTTGCAAATTCTTATCTGCAAATTTTATTTAGTAAAGAAAATCTTGCTGTACAAGATTTACAATTAAACCTTACAAAAGACGAATTGTCTAGAATTAAGGATCTTGTTAATTCAGGGGTAATTCCCAAAGGTGATCTTTATGAAATTGAAGCAAATCTAGCATCTCAACAAAAAAACTTTATTGATGCCAAGAACGCATATTATCTTTCAAAAATTTCGCTTGCTCAACTATTACTCATAGATGATTTTCAAAATTTTGAAATAGCAAATGAAACTTATGATATTCCAATTTCAGAAGTAATGACTAAAACACCTGAAGAGATTTTTAATTATGCCGTTACTAATAAAAAAGAAATTAAAATTTTTGAAACCAATCTAGAAATAGCGAAGAAAGATCTTGAAATCTCAAAGGCCTTACTCAAACCAACCTTGTCAGCATTTTATTCATACAGTTCAAGAATTGGTTATTCAGATAGACTTGTTCCGTCCGACGAAATTGAATTTACTCCAATTGGCGTTGTTGAAGGCACAGGAGAAAGGGTTGTAGCTCCATACAACAAAATGAAAATTGCAAGCCCATTATCATTTTCAGATCAGTTTGATTTGAATGACGGACAAAATTTTGGATTAAGCCTATCTATTCCCATATTAAATAATTTTGCTAGAAGAAATAATGTAAGTCAGACTCAGATTAATATTATGAGAAGTGAAAACATTCTTCTTCAAAGAAAATTGGATCTTGAAAACACAGTAAATCAATCATATAATGACGCTGACGGTGCTTTCAAGGCCTATCAAGCTTCACTAAAACTTGTTGAAGCTAGGGAACTGGCTTTTAATTATGCAAAAGACAAGTTTGATGTTGGCGCTATGAATGCTTTTGATTTTACACAGGCTAAACAAAGATATGAACTTTCTCAATCTGAACTGATAAGAACAAAATATGATTATATATTCAAGCTTAAGGTTTTGGAGTTTTATTTTGGTGCACCTCTTTCAATAAATTAAATTAGCGGTGTCAGTGATTTTAAATATTGAGACATCAACAACAAATTGTTCTGTATCTCTTTCTCAAAACGAAACTTTATTGTGTTCAAACGAGATTAATAAACAAAGCTATTCACATTCAACAAAATTACATTCGCAAATCGCTAATTTAATAGATAAATCAAAGGTCTCCTATTCTGATTTGTCAGCAATAGCAATTAGTAAAGGACCCGGATCATATACAGGCTTAAGAATTGGTTCAGCTGCTGCTAAAGGACTGTGTTATGCCTTAGATATTCCACTAATTTCTATTTCTACCTTAAAAATACTTGCAAAAAAAATTAAAATACAAGAAGGATTAATTGTTCCCGTTATGGATGCGAGACGTGATGAAGTTTATTCAGCGATCTTTGATCATAAATTTTATCAAAAAAGAGAATCAAAGCCAGAGATAATTTATAATAATTCTTTTTTTGATTTAATTAAAGAAAAAAAAATATATATGGTAGGTAATGGTCAAGAAAAATGCAAAAGAATAATTAATGAAAACCCAAATTTAATTTTTTCTATGGATAAAAATTTTCCCAGCTCAGTTGATATGATTGAATTATCTTATGAAAAGTATAAATCTTTTAAGTTTGAGGACATTGCATATTTTGAGCCGGATTATTTAAAAAAGTTTGGGGTAAAATAATTAACCATTTGTTGCATTCACTTCATGAATTAGGCCAGGAAGCATTTGCTTGAGCATATTCTCGATTCCACTTTTTAGAGTTACAGTTGATGATGGGCAACCACTACAGGCACCTTGAAGAATTACATTAACATTTTTGGTGTTTTCATCATAGGATTCAAAAACTATATTTCCTCCGTCAGAAGCGACAGCTGGTTTCACATGTTTATTGATTATATCCACAATTTTTTTTGAGACATCATCGAGCCCTTCAGTGTTTGAATTTGTTTGTAATGGGTTATTTTTAAATGATTTTTCATTAATTATGTTGTTACCATCTTGAATATAAGATCTTATAAATTCTCTGGTTTCAAGAACATTTTCCTCCCAATTATATTCATTTTTTTTTGTAATAGAAATGAAATTAAGGTCTAAAAAAATTTCTTTTACAAACGGAAAATTAAATAATGATTTGGCAATCGGTGCATTTTCTGTTTCAGCTAAACTTTTAAATTCATAAACATTATTGAAAAACTTTTTGTTCATTACAAATTTCATCACATTTGGATTTGGAGTACTTTCAGCATAAACTGTGATTGGAGATTTAATTTTTTTTTCTTCATTTAAAACTTTACCTCCATTATTTAGGAATGTGGAAAGTTGGTCGCATAATTCGTCTTGAACTTCTTTCCATTGTAAAATATTTAACTTTTCAATATAGATGGATCTTTTGTTTAGTACTACTTTTTTAACAAACGGTAAGTAAAAAATTTGTTGAATCAACGGAAATTCCTTTGTTTCTTCAATTGAATTAAAAACATATCTTTTTTCACTTAAAAATTTATTAGAATAAAACTCTAGTTCTTCTTCCCGACTTGTCTCTTTAAACTTTATAATGTACTCATTCATATTTTTATTCTAATTATTTCAAAATTATAATTTAATATTTTATTCAAGGATGTTGTTGGCCCATTACAATAAAAGGTTGTATTTCCAATTCCTTCATTTTTAATTAAATTATTTTCTTTTAGGACACGTTTTGT
Organism: Flavobacteriales bacterium; assembly: GCA_002705485.1. Classification (GTDB taxonomy): domain Bacteria; phylum Bacteroidota; class Bacteroidia; order Flavobacteriales; family Flavobacteriaceae; genus MAG-121220-bin8. Next base: position 29,739 of record PAGT01000060.1, read on the forward strand.
TTGTTTTGCTACTGCATCACTACTTTCTAAAATACTTATTTTGGGAGGAATAATTTTTTTTATTTCATCAATAATTAACGGAAAGTGTGTGCACCCCAAAACTAGTTGGTCTATTCCTATTTCAATCATTCGATTTAAATGTTTTATTAGAATCAATCTCAAATCTTGTCCTTTAAAAATTCCTCTTTCGATCAATTCAACCAACCCTTTTGCATTTTCTTCGATAACTTTTATGTTTTTGGTGTGAATTTCAGAAATATTATTAAATTGTTTACTTCTTAAAGTACCCTCAGTAGCCAAAACGCCAATTTTACCACTTTTTGTTCTTTTAGCAGCTGGTTTTATTGCTGGTTCAACTCCGACAAAAGGAATGTTAAACTTTGATCTGAGTTTTTTAATGCAATTTGTAGTAGCTGTATTACATGCAACAACAATTAATTTACATTTTTTGTTTATCAAAAACTCACAATTGTTAAAGCAAATTTCATCTAACTCTTGACCTGATTTATTTCCGTAAGGTGAATTAAAACTATCAGAGTAATATACCAGATTTTCATTAGGTAAAAAATTATTTATTTTTTTTTGAATAGTTAAACCACCTATTCCTGAATCAAAAATTCCAATCGGGAATTCACTCATTTAATAAATATAAAAAAACTACCAAAATTAAATTTTGGTAGTTTTAGTTTTAAGTTCATAATTGANCAAANTTATATCAAAAGCCTAANTCTATTTTGACTTCCTCAAGTAAATCTTTTCCGCCAGCTAGTATTAAACTTCCACCNTCTGTNGCNTCAATAACGTAATCNAATCCTTGAGNTTTGGCAACTTTCTGTATAGCAGCTCTAGCCTTATCGATTAATGGTTTGAGGAGATCAGCTTGTTTTTTCTGNATATCTTGAGCAGCAGTTTGCTGATACTGTTGAATATTTTGTTCCATTCCAGCTAGCTCCTTTTGACGAGCTTGGTTGGTAACTTCGGTTTGGTTTTGAGCATCTGCCGAATATGTTTGNAATTTTGTTTGATATTCTTTCATTGAAGCTTCGATTTCAGTTTGGTAAGTTTTTTGAAGTTTTTCCAACTGAGCTTGTGCTTCTTTTACCTCAGGCATTTCGCTTATTAGTGCCTGTGAATTGATGTGCGCAACTTTTGATTGGGCACCAATATTAAAGCTTATTAATAAAAATAAAATTGTAGTGATTGATGNTTTAAAAGTTTTCATTTTTTAACTTTTTTTTGGTTATTTTTTCTTTTCTAGATTTTAAAATACTATCTCTTCTTTTTTGGTATGCTTTTCTTTTTTCTTCTCTGGCTTTNAAAAGTAATTCTCTTTTTCTATTTACTTCTTCAATTCGCCTAGTTTTTTGAATCTCTANAAGCTCTTTTTTCTTTTCAAATAAACTATCATTTTTTTCATCATCGAACTCTATTTTTAATTTCTCAATTTTCTCATTTCTAACAATACTTTTTAAAACCAGGTCGCTAATATCGTATTTTTTTTCGGAATAGAACATAATTGCGTCAGCAGATTCATCAAAAATTTTGTCAAATTTCTTTTGTTTTGAAATGACCTCAACAACATTTAGCACCTTGTCTTGAATTGGTTGAATTAACATGTATTCTTGAGCGACCCAATCCCCATTCACACCAAATCTTTTAATTTGATATTCATTTAGTCGTTTTTCTTCGAACTCAATTTCAGACTCTCTATCCTNAATGATATTAAAACTTAGAAGNGGTCTTTCAATATCNAAACTATCCTTAAGNTTCTGAATTTCATTTTTTTTTATTTCAATTTCATTTTTCCACTTATTTACTTTTTCTTCNAATTGTGTACTTGCAGTTNTAAAATCTTCCATCTGAGACAAAATATATTCCATATTNACATATCCAATTCTTTCACTTTTTTGAGAGAATGTNTNNGTAATGAANAAAAACAGAAAAAAATATAATAAATAAGTTTTCATGGTATTAAATATCAAGATAATAACGCAAGTTTCTCAAAATTGTTGCCCGATTACAAAGTGAGTTTCCCAACCATTCGCATTAATATTTCCATCATATGGACTATCTAATCCATATGCAAAATCGATCCCCAGAAGACCAAATGCAGGCATAAATATTCTTATACCAAGTCCAAGAGATCTTTTTCCATAAAAAGGATTAAATTCCCTAAAACTATTGAAACCATCTCCGGATTCTAAAAAAGTCAAGGCAAATATTGATGCAGAAGGCTTTAAAGTTATGGGGTACCTTAATTCAATTGAAAACTTATTATAGATAGTTGATCCCTCAAAACCAGATAAAGAATTATCCGGGTAACCTCGCAGACTAACAGACTCTCTACCATCCATTGAATATTGTGACATACCACTTCCTCCTAAATAGAATCTGTCAAAAGGGATTATACCTCTGTCTTGATTATAAGCGCCTAAAAATCCAAATTCAGCATGAGTTTTTAGAACTAACTTATCAATTATTCTAGTATACCAGCTTCCAGTAAAATTAATCTTATAAAATTCTAACCATTTAAATTTCTCTTGATCAATTTTTTCCTGATTAGGTGTTCCATCATCATTTTGAAACTCAGTTTGATTTCCAAGGTTTGCATAATCAATACCATTGAACATTGAGTATGGTAGTGTGAATTTCCCTTTTAGTTCAAACATTGATCCTCCGAGTGGAAATACAGGATTTGTATATGTGTTATCCCTTCTCAATGATGCAGTGTAAGCTATATTATTTGATTTGCCATTTCCAAACGTAAATAGTCCAGTATAATAATTATTCATATCATAATATTGGTAACTCAATGCTTGGGAGAAAATAAAATAATCGTCAGGCACTCTAAGTCTTTTTGCCAATCCAATGGATGCTCCGGATATTTTAAAATATTGATCCTTATTTGAACGTCCAGTAAAATAATTATATCTGAATTGCTTGGTTTGAGAAATTGAAATGGAAAATTGTGTTGGTTCTTTACCGCCTAGCCATGGATCTGAAAAGGAAAAACTTTGAGTATTGTAAAACCTGTTGGCTTGTAATCTTAGAGCAAAACTCTGACCATCTCCCATTGGNACGGGTTTATATTTTGATAAATCATTTAAACCTCTCATTGAGAAGTTGTTAAATGATAGCCCCAATGTACCTATAAACCCTCCACCTCCGTAACCACCTTGAAGTTCAACTTGACTTGCTCCTTTTTCCACTAAACCATATTCGATATCTACAGTACCATTATTTGGATCAACGTTTTTGAAATCAGGACTTATTTGCTCTGGATCAAAAAAACCTGTTTGACCTAATTCTCTTACTGTTCTTACAACCTTATCTTTACTGTATAGTTCACCAGGTTTAGTTCTTAGCTCTCTATATATTACATGGTCATTGGTTCTTGTGTTTCCAATTACTGTTATTTTGTTAAAGTATGCAGGTTTTCCTTCAATAATTCTTATTTCAAAATTAATTGTATCATTTTTGGCAGATACCTCAACAGGATTGATGGTTGAAAACAAATAGCCGTTGTTTTGATATAGATTGGTTAAATCATCACCGTCAGGTTTGGTGTTATCAGCGATTCTTTTTTTGAGCAAGACTCCATTGTAAGTGTCACCAGTAAAAAGACCTAAAACTCTCGACAATTGTTCATCAGAATAAACAGTGTTTCCTAAAAAAGAAATATCTCCAAAATAATATTTATTACCCTCTTCAATATCAAAGTCCAATGTAATATTCTTACCGTCAATAATTACACTATCTTTTTTTATTCTAGCATCTCTGTAACCTTTTTCTTTGTAGAAATCTAGTATGGAAATGAGGTCTTCTTTGTAATCTTTGTCAATAAACTTTGACTTTTTCCAAAACCTACCAGGAATTTTGGTTTTGGTATTTTTCATTTGCTTTTTAAGTTTTTTCGATTCAAATATTTCATTTCCTACGAAATTTATATTTTTAATTTTGACTCTGTCACCAAGATCAACAGATATCAACATCTTACTGTAATTTTGTTCAATTGAATCAGGTTCAATTCTAACGTTAACTTTGGTATTTAAAAAACCATCTTTTTTGTATTTATTTATTATATAATTTCTTGTTGTTTTTATGAAGTTTTGAGTTATTTTTTTACCTTTTTTTAATTCTGTTTCTGTTACAATTGTTTCTATTTTGGACTTTTTTAATCCTGTAATTTTATATTCGGAGAGTGTTGGAAGCTCCTCAATAACTATTTCTATGGTCGCTTTTTCACCTTCGATTTTTTTTAAAAAAAAGTTTATATCACTGAATAAATCTAATTTCCATAATTTATTTATTATGGCACTAATTTCTTCTCCTGGTATTCTGATTCTTTGACCTTTTCTGAGTCCAGTGTATGTGACTACTGTTTGTTCATTGAAAGTTTTAAGACCCGAAACAGAAATATTTTCAATAACATATTCCTCACCTTTAACAAATGAACTATCCTGTCCATGTAAATTGAAACACATGAATGTTATCAATAAAAAAAATATTTTTCTAGTATGATTCAAGATAAAAGTTTTTATTGTTNATTCTTNTTTAACCTTTCCAAATCGTCTTTCTCTTTTTTGAAAACTAAAAATTGCATCGAAAAAATCATTTTTTCTAAAATCAGGCCAAAGAATTTCAGTAAAGTAAAGCTCTGCATAAGCAACTTGCCACAACAAAAAATTACTCAACCTAAACTCTCCCCCTGTTCTGATCAAAAGATCAACAGGTGGTAAATTTCGGGTGTAAAGATGATCATTTATTATCTTTTCATCAATTTTTTGATAAGAAATTAAGTTATTTTTAACTTTATATGATATTTTTTTTATTGCTCTTCCAATCTCTTGTTTTGATCCGTAGCTTACAGCCAATGTGAGAGTTAGCTGATCGTTAATCGAGGTTTGATCAATTACTTCTTTAAGTTTATTGTAACAAACCTTGTTTAAATTATTTAGGTTTCCAATTGCGTTAAGTTTAACTCTGTTTTCCATTAAGTTGGATTTTTCAGCTTCTAATGAATTAACNAGTAATTTCATNAATGAATTAANTTCAAATCTTGGGCGCTTCCAATTTTCCATTGAAAAAACATATANGGTAACATTCNTAATTCCAATTTCAATACATCCCTCNATACAGTCTTTTACTGANCTTGTACCACTTTCATGACCAAAAACTCTTTTTTTCCCAATTTTTTTTGCCCACCTTCCGTTACCATCCATAATGATAGCTACATGGTTAGGAATATGATATTTTAAAAGTTCTTTTTTCATTTAGTTAGGGCAATAACATGGTTCAGATCCAAATATATAAGTAAAAGTAAATCCGGATAAAACATACCAATCTTGACTCAAATTACTTCCGAAAGCTTTTTGAGAATATAATTCCATGTTTTCGTAATTTGGATAACTTCCATCTAAATTATCAGTAAAAGTATGTTTTGCTGATATTTCAAAACCAACAACAAGGTCTCGAATTGGCTTTATTTTGTAGCCAACTGTTATCGGAATAGAAAAAGTTGAATCATTTGAATATTTTACGGCCGTATTAATACCATTAGGGTAATGTAATGCATCGAATCTCAAATAATTTAGCCCAGTGTGAACATATGGTGTGCTTTGAAAATATTCACTTTTCAAATCAAATTCAAAAAAATTAAAATCAACACCTAATCCAATTTCACCAGATATTTTATTTTCGAAGTTTTTACCTCTTTGCTTCCTGTAAGCTTCACTTCCATTCCAATTATCACTACTACCAATTTTTGCATAATTTAATTGAACTCGNAAACCAATCCTGTCATCAAAACTTTTTCTGTAAATGATTCCAAAAGAATAATTTGTTTCACCAAAATTGTTTAACACTTTTAGCCTAGATCCGTCATATTTAAATGGATCAATATAAGTAGTTGGACCTATTTCTCCAATATAATTTGTTCCACCTAAAAACACCCCTATTTCGTTATTTTGACACATAGAAAAATTACCAATCAACAAAATGGTCATGTATGTTATATTTTTAACCATACTGAATTAACAAATATAAAGAAACCAAACTCCAGATTTGAAAGATTCAAAATTATATTTTATGGATTTCTTTTGTCTTCTCCCCACATGAGTTTGTTTCTAATGGTCTGGTAAAAATTATCATGATGAAAATGTGCAATGTTAATTTTAAAATCTGCTTTTTTAATTTTGATAATTGTTCCATTTTTTATGGAAATGATTTGAGAATCAAGTGATAATAAGTGATATTTCTCTCTCCCTGAAACAGACAATTCAACTGTTAAATCCTCTGGAATAATAATTGGCCTAGCATTTAAATTGTGTGGAGCAATTGGAGTCAATACAAAGGCTTTACTTTGAGGATACATAATTGGACCACCACAACTTAAAGAATATCCAGTAGAACCTGTTGGAGTTGATATAATAAGTCCGTCGGCCCAATAAGAATTTAAATATTTACCATCAAGACTAGTCTTTATTTTGATAAGTGATGTAGTATTTTTTCGAGTGACAGAAATTTCATTTAAGGCATATTTAAAATCACTCGAATTTCCNCTGCCTTTAAACTGAACTTTTAACAACGTTCTTTTTTCAGTATTGAATTCTTTTTTTAAAATTTTCTCTAATTTGGTAGAGAGTTCACTTAAACTTAATGTAGCTAAAAAACCTAGTCTTCCAGTGTTAATACCTATTACAGGAATTCCTAGATTTCTAACGTAAGATACAGATCTTAATAAGGTACCATCTCCCCCAATTGTAATCATTAGATCAATAGTTTTATCTAGTTGTTTGTGACTCGAAAATGTTTTGAAGTTTGATTGATGTTTTGAATTAATTTTTTTTGAAAAAGAATCCTCGATGTAAAATTGCAAATTGTATTTAATTTGGAGTTTAAAGAGGTTTTCAACTATTGAATTCACAACTTTTCCAGAACTTATACTGTAAACAGCAATTTTCATATTTAATTTTATATACCGCAAATTATTAAAAAAATAAAATTTAAGGTATAAAAAGTTTGTATTTTTGGTATCGATTTGGTCAAATTAAGTGTAAATATTAATAAGATTGCCACTCTAAGAAATGCCAGAGGAGGAGATACTCCCAACCTTCTAAAAATGGCAAATGACATTCAGAACTATGGAGCGGACGGAATAACAATTCATCCCAGACCAGATCAAAGACATATCACTTATGATGATGCAAAAGAACTTCCAAAAGTTATATCAAAAGAATTCAATATTGAAGGAAATCCAATTAATGATTTTGTTAATATAGTTTGTGAAATTAAACCAACACAGGTCACTCTTGTTCCGGATTCAGTTGAAGCAATTACATCAAATGCTGGTTGGGATACTGTTAAAAATAAAACCCTCCTGAAAGAAGTAGTTGATGAATTTAAAAAANATGAAATTAGAACATCTATTTTTGTTAATACAGAAGCCAAGTTCATCGAGGGTGCCAGTTTTGTTGGAGCAGATAGAATTGAGCTATACACAGAATCATATGCGTCACATTTTATTAAAGGAAATTTTGCTGAAGTTAAAAAGTATGCCAAAGCAGCCAAGTTAGCTAAAAGTTTAGGTTTGGGAATAAATGCAGGACATGATTTAAATCTTAAAAATATCGGATTTTTTGTCGAAAGCTTACCTTTTTTAGATGAGGTTTCAATTGGACATGCTTTAATTTCTGAATCACTTTATTTGGGTATNGAAAATGTGATTAATTTATATNTACAAAAGATGAAAAGATGATTCTAANCAGTAAAATAATTGGAACTGGTTCTAAAACNATAGTAATTTTACATGGTTTTTTGGGAATGTCTTCAAACTGGAATTCTTACGCAAAAAAAATAAGTTTACATGGATTTACATCCCACCTTGTTGATTTGAGGAATCACGGAGATAGCTTTCACAGTGCAGAATTTTCTTATGATTTTATGGCGGATGATTTGAATTGTTATGCAATTGAAAATAATATTGAAAAATTTTCCCTAATTGGACATTCAATGGGTGGTAAAACTGCCATGATGTTTTCACTAAAGTATCCTGAAAAAGTTGAATCTATGATAATTGTAGATGTTCTTCCAAAAGCTTATGATTCGGGATTAGGAACTATTTTAAATGCTTTGAAATCAATTGAATTATCAAAAATTTCTTCCAGGGGACAGGCTGATATTTTGTTGATGAATGAAATAAAAGATAAATCAATGAGAGGTTTTCTGTTAAAAAACCTTTCTAAAAAAGTGGATAAAAGTTTTTTTTTCAAATGTAATATAGACATCCTTCACAAAAAAATTTATGAAGTTGAGAAAGCCATTGTCAGTAAAAATTATTTTAAAAATAAAGTCCTATTTATTAAAGGAGCTAGNTCTGATTATGTTAATTATGATGGATATATGTTGGCAAAAAAACTATTTCCAAATTCAAAACTAATTTCCATAGAAAATGCTGGACATTGGGTACACGCCGAAAATCCGAAAATTTTTTTTGAGAAAACACTTATTTTTTTAAAAAATTAAAGTTGGTCACCACACTAAAAAGAACTATTTTTACGCACTAATTTTCTAAAAAAAACATGAAAATCAACAGAAAGGACATAAGTAAAACATCCTCAATTTTAACAATTGATATTTCTATTGATGATTATGAGTCGAATGTCAANCAAGTTTTAATAGATTATAAAAAAAAGGCCAGTATTCCCGGTTTTAGAAAAGGGCACACCCCTTTAGGTCTGATTAAAAAACAATATGGTCTTTCTGTTAAGGTTGATGAAATAAATAAATTAGTGCAAAAAAAGCTATATGACTATTTAAATGATGAAAAAATTTCGATTTTAGGAAATCCTATTTTAAAAGAAAATCAACTTCTAGATTGGAACAATGACAATCTTTCTTTTGATTTTGAGTTGGGTTTATCCCCAGAATTTAAATTATCATTGAAAAANAAAGAAGCCATTGATCTTTACGAAATAGANGCTGATAAAAAAATGATTGANGATCAAATNTNAAATATTCAAAACCAGTANGGAAAGTTAGTATCAAAACAAAATATTGANGATGGTTNCGAAATAAAAGGAATTTTTCTNAACTCAGAACTTANCATAGAAAACTCAAGTTCATTTAAACTTGATGATATCAAAAGTAATTCTTGTAAAGAAATTCTCAAAAAAATGAAAATTGGTGATAAGATTGAACTAGATGCAAGAAGTTTATTTAAAAAAGATTCAAATCTAAAACTTCATTTAAAAATAAATGATGAGGTTAAATCAAAATTGCGCCATGTTTTTTTTCAATTATCTGAAGTCAATCAAAGAGTACCTGCGGATTTAGATCAAAACCTTTTTGATAAGTTATTTGGAAAAAATAAGATTAGTTCTGTAACAGAACTTAGAAAAAGATTAAAAGATGATGCCGAAAAAACATTTGTCAATCAATCAGATCAAAAACTTCTGAGTGATGTTAATGAGTATCTTATTAATCAAACTAAAATTAACCTACCAGATAAGTTTTTAAAAAAATGGATTCAAACTGCAGGTGAAAAAAAACTTAATGCAGAAGAGGCGGAAATCGAATTCAAAAAGTCAGAGAAGACTCTGAAGTATCAGCTAATTGAATCTAAAATCATTAAAGATTTTGAATTAAAAATTGATGACGACGAGTTGAAAATATTTTCACAACAAATGATAAAGAACCAAATGGCACAATACGGACAATTAAATCCTGACGAAAAGGAATTGGAATCGATTTCCAAAAGGATTTTATCTAACAAGGATGAGGTCAAAAGGATTTCTGATCAATTAATAAGTGAAAAGTTGCTTAAACTTTACAAGAAGAATTTAAAATTCAATAAAATCAAAGTCACTTATCAAAAATTTATTGAAATAGCTTATGCTAAAAAATAGTTAACTTTAAAACGCAAACATTTTATTAAAATGGATTATTCAAAAGAATTTAAAAAGTACTCAATCAAACATCATGGTATTAATTCATTGTATTATGACAAAATTGTTGGGAGTATGACCCCGTACATTATTGAGGAAAGACAGTTAAATGTCGCCCAAATGGATGTTTTTTCTAGATTAATGATGGATAGAATTATTTTTTTAGGAACTGCAATTAACGATTCGATAGCCAACATAATTCAGGCTCAGCTGCTTTTTTTGGAAAGTACAGACAAGGATAAAGATATTCAAATATATATAAATTCACCTGGCGGATCTGTTTATGCAGGACTTGGTATTTATGATACTATGCAATTTATAAACCCTGAAGTTGCTACTATTTGTACTGGAATAGCAGCATCAATGTCCGCAGTTTTGCTGTGTTCTGGGCAAAAAGGAAAAAGATCTGGACTAGAACATTCACGAGTCATGATTCACCAACCTCTGGGAGGAGCGCAAGGACAAGCCTCAGATATTGAAATTACTGCTAGAGAAATTGGAAAATTAAAAAAAGAACTTTATGAAATAATTTCTAAACATACAGGTCAAAAATATGATAAGGTATATGATGATAGTGATAGAGATTATTGGATGAAGGCACCTGAAGCCAAAAAGTATGGAATGATAGATGAGGTCTTATTAAAAAAATAATTTTTAAGTTATTTTAATGTCTGAAAAAGAATTAATTTGCTCATTCTGTGGACTAAGCAAAGTCCAGACAAATCTACTTGTTGCGGGGCAAGAAGCTCACATTTGTGATAGCTGTATTGAGCAAGCATACGGAATTGTTGTTGAGGAAGCAAAAAAAAACGAAACGGAAGTTTCTAATGACGAACCTAAAATAGCAAAGCCAAAAGAAATTAAAGCTTTTTTAGATAATTATGTTATTGGACAAGATCAAACTAAAAAGATTATTTCTGTAGCGGTATACAACCACTACAAAAGACTTTACCAAAAGAAAGGAAAAACAGATGTTGAAATTGAAAAAAGTAATGTTTTAATTGCAGGGCAGACAGGAACTGGAAAAACTCTTGTTGCAAAAACTATTGCTAGAATGCTCAATGTTCCATTAGCTATAGTAGACGCTACTGTTCTCACTGAAGCAGGTTATGTTGGAGAGGAAGTTGAAACCATTTTAACTAGATTATTGCAATCTGCTGATTATGATCAATCTAAGGCTGAAAGAGGAATAGTTTTTATAGATGAAATTGATAAAATAGCAAGAAAAAGTGATAATCCTTCAATAACTAGAGATGTTTCGGGTGAAGGAGTCCAACAAGCATTATTGAAGTTATTGGAAGGAACTGTAGTGAATGTTCCACCTAAAGGTGGTCGAAAACACCCTGATCAAAAATTTATTGAACTAAATACCCAAAATATTTTATTTATTGCTGGTGGTGCTTTTGATGGAATTGAAAAAATCATTTCGAAAAGAATGAATATGCAGGTTGTTGGCTATAAAAATTCCATCAAAATATCTAAAAATGAAATTAAAAATATACTAAGCTATATTTCCCCACAAGACCTAAAACAATTTGGTTTGATCCCAGAAATTATTGGAAGACTTCCAGTTTTGACTCACATGAACAACTTAGATAAAACTGCACTAAGGTCAATTCTTACTGAACCAAAAAACGCTATCATTAAACAATACAAAAAGCTCTTTGAGATGGATGGTATTAATATTTCATTTTCAGACGACGGTTTAGATCATATTGTAGAAAAGGCATTGCAATATAAGTTGGGTGCAAGAGGTTTAAGATCAATTTGTGAGATAGTTTTAAGTGATGCAATGTTTGAATTTCCTGGAACAAATAGAAAGAAATTAATGATTGATAAGAAATATATTGAGGGAAAATTATCAAAGTCAAAATTGAATATGCTTAAAGTAGCATCTTAATTCATACTCAAAATTTCCTCGTATATTTTTCTGTCATTACATAATCTTGGAATTTTATTTTGCCCCCCAAGTTTATTCTTTTTGCTCAACCAATTATAAAATAAGTCTTTTCTGGCAATCGTAATTTCAAGTTCTGACATAGTGATATTGTTATATCTCTTTGCCTTATAATCCGAATTTAATTTTTGAACATTTGAATCTAGGTCGATTTTAAAATTATTTAAGTTTTTTGGAGGTTTTTTAAATTCTATTAACCAACTGTGAAAGCCGGATTTATTTCCTCTCATGAAATGTGGGGCAACAGTATATTCAACCAAATTTAAATCATATTTTTTTAGTGTTTTTTCAAGAGCTTTTTCTGCATTTTCGATAATTAGCTCTTCACCAAATGCATTTATAAAATTTTTAGTCCTTCCACTAATTCTTATTCTGAACGGATAAAGGGATGTAAATTTTACTGTATCTCCAATTTTATATCTCCAAAGACCAGAATTTGTTGAAATGATCATTGCATAATTAACCCCAATTTTAACATCACTTAATGTTAATGTTTGTTCATTATTTTGCTCCATAAACTCATAATAAATCCCATAATCAAGCATTAACAAAAGTTCATCAGAGTTGTTCATATCCTGAATTGCAAAAAACCCTTCAGACGCATTGTATGTTTCATAAAAGATAGTTTGCTTTGGTAAAATTTTCTCAAATTCTTTTTTATATGGACTGAAATTAACCCCTCCGTGAAAATAAACCTCAAGGTTAGGCCATATTTCTGAAATATTTTTATTGTTAGTTTCTTTCAAAACATTATTCAAAAGAGTTAACATCCAAGATGGAACACCAGCTAAACTTGTCACATTCTCATTTACTGTATTTTTTATAACAGCATTTATTTTTTCATCCCATTTTTCAATCAATGATATTCTATTATTTGGAGTACTAATCATCTCAGCCCACATGGGTAAGTTATCAATCATAATTGCTGAAAGGTCTCCGAAGTAATTATTATTATTTTCATAAATTTTTTTGCTTCCGCCCAATCTTAATGATTTTCCTGAAAAAAGGTTTGAATTGGGGTTGTTATTTATGTAAAAACACAAGGCATCTTTACCACCTTGAAAATGGCACTTTTCCAATGTGTCAGAACTAACGGGAATAAATTTACTTACAGAATTTGTTGTTCCGCTTGATTGGGCAAACCATTTTATTGGCTCGCTCCAAAAAATATTTTGCTTTCCATTAATTGAATTTTGAATATTTTCAAAAAAGGTCTCGTAATTACATACAGGTACCTTTTTAGCATAGTCAAATTGATCTTTAATTGAGTTAAAACCATATATTTTTCCAAATTCAGTATTACTTGATATTTGAAGAAGGTTGTTGAGTGTTTCATTTTGAACCTCAATAGGATATTTTTTAAACAAATCTATTTGATGAATCCTTTTTTTTAAAAACCATGTCATCACCGTATTTAAGAAAGAAAATGGCATTAAATATCTTTTTATTACATAAATTTAAATTAAATTTTAAAGATGTTTGAAGGAGTTTTGAGAAAAATGTTAGTAGAGTTAAAAAACGATGTCAATTACTTTCTTGATTTTGATGTTGATTTTTTAAATATAAATTCATTAATAAAAAAGAAAATAAAACTCAAACATGTTGGTTACGAGTGTTTAAACTGTAAATCCGATCAAACCATTTACAGACAAGGTTTTTGTAAAAATTGTTTTTTGAAATCCCAAGTACATCTGATTGGATAATGAAACCGGAACTGAGTAAAGCTCATTTAAATATTGAAGAAAGAGATTTAGAGTATGAAAAAAAAATTCAGTTAAAACCCCATATTTTGTATTTGGCATTTTCAAGCTCTCTGAAAGTGGGTGTTACTAGAAAATCTCAAGTACCTTTTAGATGGATTGACCAAGGTGCAATCAGCGCTATTGAGATTGCGGAGTTTCCCAATAGATATTTAGCTGGAATAAGTGAAGTAGAATTAAAAAAATACTATTCAGATAAAACCAATTGGAGAGAGATGTTAAAAACAAAGAATTTGGAAATCAATTTGGAGTTAGAAAGAAAAAACTGTTTTCAAAATATTCCAAATGAAGCAAAAAATAATATTTCAAAAGATTCTTTTTCGCAAATTAATATAAATTACCCTGTTATAAAACATCCTACCAAGCCGAAGAGTTTAAATATTATTAAAGAGGGTTTTTTCGAGGGAAAATTAGTTGGAATTAAAGGTCAATATTTAATTTTTGATGATGAAACAGTTTTCAATATTAGATCGAATGAAGGACTGGTAATAAATTTAAGCGTCGTTTAGTTAAAACGAATTTCTTCACCCACTTTTAATTTGAATCTTCTTCTAAATATGTAAACAAATAAATATAATAAAGGAGTGTCCAAAAACGCAATGAAAATTTTGAAAACCACACCTGAAACAACTAAGGCAGTGAAATTTTCCCAATCAATAACTTCGAAATAACATAAAAGACCTATGACCGTTGTTGTATCAATTATTTGAGAGCTGAATGTGGAAAAGTTATTTCTTAACCAAAGCATTTTACCATTAGTTAAGTTTTTCCAAAAATGATAGATTTTTATATCAATAAATTGCGCAAATAAATATGCTAACATTGATGATAATACTGCAATTCCAGAAAAAGAGAAAACTTTTGAAAATGTCTTATCTCCAATTGGAGAATTTTCTAAAGCAGGAACATATGTGGAAACTAATATTATTAAAAGAGAAAAGAAAGAAGCAAAAATACCAGCAATAACAACTTGATTCGCTTTTTTTTGTCCATAAATTTCTGAAATAAGATCAGTGACCAAAAATGTAATGGGATAGGGAAGTATTCCGACTGAAAGTTCAAATAATTTTATTCCATTAATTGAAAAGTCAAATGGATACCAATAAAAAAATTTCTGAAAAATTAAATTCGAAACTACCAAAGAAGTGATAAATAAAGCGGCTAGATACAAGTAGATTTTATTAGCAAAAATTTTATCTGATTCACTCATATTCATTAAAAGTATTATAAAATAGTTTAATTAACACAAAATGCAGCTTAATTATTAAATTTGAAAAGATGAGTGAAAGCTTGGCATATCTTTCTTTAGGTAGTAATTTGGGAAATAAAATTGCAAATATTCAGAGTGCACTGAACTCAATTGATTATGATGTTGGAGATATATTCTCAATTTCAAAATTATATGAAAACCCTGCCATCGGTTTTACAGGTGATGTATTTTTAAACTGTTGTATTTCTTTAAAAACCAATCTAAGTCCTGATGATTTACTTGTCAAACTCTTAGAAATTGAATCAAATGCAGGACGTAAAAGAGGAAGTGATTTAGGTTATAAGTCAAGAACAATTGATATTGATATTTTATTTTATGATGATATTATTGTCAATTGTGATTATCTTAAAATCCCACATTCAAAGTTACATGAAAGAAAGTTTGTTATAAAACCATTATTAGATATAGCAAAAAGTAAGGTACATCCTATTTCGCAAAAATCTATTGTTAAAATTTCAAAAAAATTTAAAGATTTCTCAGATCTGGTTGAGATCAAATCAAATTTAAACAATCCTTTTTTTACAGTTTTATCAAAGTTTAATAATATATCGGTAGAGGGAAATATTGGAGTTGGAAAAACATCACTAGCGACAAAATTATCTCAAGATTTAAACAAAAAACTAATTTTAGAATCATTTGATGAGAACCCATTTTTAAAAAAATTTTACGAAAAACCCAACAATTATGCCTTAAACCTTGAATTAACCTTTTTAGTTGATAGATGTAAAGAATTAAATGATTTTAATAACCAACCTGACTTGTTTAAAGATGGAATTATTTTTGATTATCACATTCAAAAATCATTAATTTTTGCTGGAGTAACTTTGAATGAAACAGATTTTAAATTGTATAGAAATATCTTTTTTTTGATGACAAAAAATATAATAAAACCTGACTTAACTATATTTTTAATTCAATCAGAAAAAAAATTAATCAACAACATCAAAAAAAGAGACAGAGTATTTGAACAAAAAATCACTTCGCAGTATTTGAGTAAAATTAATGAAGCTTATTTAAGTGCATTTAAAGCATCAAAAGAAAAAATCTTGAAAATTGATGTTTCAGACTTAGATTTTGTTCAAAATGAAATGGATTATAAAAAATTAATTTTTAGAATAAAAAAAAATTTAAGACAAAGACTTAAAGAATTCCCAAATCAGTATTGCTGAACAATTTGAAATATTCAATGAGTGTTTTGTTCCGAACTGATCAATTTCAATAACGTCGTTTGATAAATCGATTGCATTTTGAGAAACTCCCTTAATCTCATTACCAAAAATAATAGCATGTTTTGTATTTCTACATATTGTTAAACCATTTAGTTTTTTTGAATTTTTAGCTTGTTCAATACTCCAAACAAAAACTTTTTTTTCTTTGAGTTCAAGAATTAAATCCTCAATATTTTTTCTATATTCCCATTCCACGCTCTCTGTTGAACCTAATGCTGTTTTATGAATATCTTTATTTGGTGGTGTTGCTGTGTACCCACATAAAAATATTTTTTCAATAATAAATGCGTCTGCAGTTCTAAAAACAGAGCCAATATTATTTAAACTTCTAATATTTTCTAAAATAATTATAAGTGGGATTTTGGGAATTTTTTTGAATTGATCAACACCAATTCTTGCAAGCTCATTGTTTTTTAATTTTCTCAACCTAAACCTTTAAAAATATTTACAACAAAGAAAAAGATAAAATTTCTAAATAATAGTAAATTAGCTTACAATCAAATTTTAAATTGAAAAAAGAATTAAAAAAAATAACTCCACTGATGAAACAGTATTATAAAATCAAGGATAAATATCCTGATGCAATACTTTTATTCAGAGTGGGAGATTTTTATGAAACTTTTCATGAAGACGCAATTAAAACCTCAAAGATTTTAGGTATAATTTTGACTAAAAGAGGTTCTGGAACTAATAAAGAAACAAAACTTGCTGGTTTTCCACACCATGCATTAAAAAATTATTTATATAAGCTAGTTAGAGCGGGTGAGCGCGTAGCAATTTGTGATCAATTAGAAGACCCTAAAATGACAAAATCAATTGTCAAACGCGGAGTGACCGAGCTAATTACACCAGGTGTATCATTAAATGATGAAGTTTTAGATAAAAATTCAAATAATTTTTTAGCATCAATTTTTAATGTTAAAGAAATTTATGCAATTTCTTTTTTGGATATTTCTACAGGTGAGTTTTTGAGTTCCCATGGTAATTTGGATTACATTAAAAATCTATTACAGAGTTTTGATCCTAAGGAAATTTTAATTTCTAAAAAAAATAAAACCCACTATTCTGATTTGTTAAGAAACTTTAATTCAATGTTTTTTCTAGACGATTGGATTTTTAAAAAAGATTTTTCTGTAAATAAAATAAAAGATCAATTTAAAATTAAAACATTAAAGGGTTTTGGTTTTGATGATGAAAACCTTGGTATTTTAACATGTGGAGCGATTTTACATTATTTAGATGAAACAAAACATGATAAATTATCCCATATTACCAATATTTCCTTAATTCGAAATAATAATTTTGTTTGGATGGATAGGTTTACAATGAGAAACCTAGAACTGCTCAGCGCCAATTCTAATGATGGAGTTTCATTGATTGATGTAATTGATAAAACATCATCACCGATGGGATCTCGAATGTTGAAAAGATGGATAATTCAACCTGAAATTAGCGAAAAAGAATTAGAGTTTCGGCATGACTGTGTTGCATATTTCAAAGAAAATTACGATTTCATGGACTCATTGATTTTAACTTTAAAATCATTAAGCGACCTAGAAAGAATAATTTCAAAAATTGCTGCTTTTAAAATTACTCCTCGCGAACTAGTCCAGTTAAAAGGAAATTTAAAAACAATTGGGCCTTTGATTAATTCTCTCCAATTAACAGAAAATCATTCTTTAATAAAAATTTCAAAATCTTTACACAAGTGTAGTGATTTATTAAAAATTCTTGAAAAAACTATTGACGATGATGCGCCTGTAATTGTAAGTAAAGGGAATGTTATAAAAGATGGCTTTGATAAGGACTTAGATGAATTAAGATCTATTTCCAAATCTGGAAAAGATCAACTGGACAAAATTTTAGAGGAGGAAACAGAAAAAACTAAAATAAGCTCGCTTAAAATAAGTTTTAATAATGTTTTTGGATATTATTTAGAAGTAAGAAACATTCACAAAGATAAGGTTCCACAAGATTGGATAAGAAAACAAACCCTTGTTAATGCTGAAAGATATATTACTCAGGAATTAAAAGAGTTTGAAAGTAAAATTTTGACCGCTGAAGAGAATATTTTGGTTTTGGAAAATAAATTGTTCAATGATTTGGTTATTAAAATCCATCCATTTATTAAAAAAATAAAGACAAATTCACAATGGCTCTCGGTTTTGGATTGTCTTGTTGGGTTTGGAGTATTGGCTGAAAAAATGAATTATAGTAGACCATTTTTCAATAATTCAAATGAAATTAAAATCATTGAGGGTAGACACCCTGTAATTGAATCCCAATTATCTTATGACAATCCATATATTCCTAATGACATCACTATTTCAAACCATTCCGATCAAATATTAATGATAACTGGGCCAAACATGTCAGGAAAATCTGCTATACTTCGTCAGACTGCCTTGATTGTCCTTATGGCGCAAATTGGGAGTTTCGTCCCTGCAAAGGAACTTAAAATGGGGTTAATTGATAAAATTTTTACTAGAGTTGGCGCTAGTGACAATATTTCAATTGGTGAATCAACTTTTATGGTTGAAATGAATGAAGCCGCAGCAATAATAAACAATATCTCTAACAAAAGTTTGATTCTTTTAGATGAAATTGGTCGAGGAACAAGTACATACGATGGAATTTCTATAGCATGGGCAATTGCTGAATTTTTACATGATCACCCATTCAAGCCAAAAACATTATTTGCAACTCACTATCATGAAATAAATATGATGGCGCAAAAATTTGATAGAATCAAAAACTTTAATGTTTCTGTCAAAGAGTCTCGAAATAATGTCATTTTTTTAAGAAAGTTAGTTGAAGGAGGAAATGCCCATAGTTTTGGAATTCATGTAGCTCGAATGTCAGGAATGCCTAAACAAATTATAAATTCTGCAAAAAAAATGTTAAAGAAACTTGAGAGTTCACATGAACTAAAAAAATCAAATAGAATAGAAAACGATGATATTCAGCTTAGTATTTTTAGTATGGATAATCCAAAGCTAGAAGAAATAAAAGAGGATATATTATCGCTTGATTTGGATCAACTTACACCTGTTGAAGCACTTATTAAACTTAACGAGATTAAAAGAATTTTAAATTCTTAAATAATCTTTTATTTTATTTTTTTGTTTTACATTTACATTCCAATTTGCGAAAGTAGCTCAGGGGTAGAGCATCACCTTGCCAAGGTGAGGGTCGCGGGTTCAAATCCCGTCTTTCGCTCTAAGAAACGCTCGAGTGGTGGAATTGGTAGACACGTTGGACTTAAAATCCAATGAACAGTAATGTTCGTGCGGGTTCAAGTCCCGCCTCGAGTACANAGAGGGTAAAATTATTAANATTTTACCCTCTTTTTTATGTAATAAAATTCAGATTTTTTTAAATTTTAATTAATTTTTTAGTAATTGCTTAGCACACATATATCCTGGAGTTCCTGCAACACTTCCACAGGGATAAGCTCCAGCACCACAATAATAAATATTATCATATTCACCGTACAAGTAAAAACTTTTTTTAGGATTTTTTGAAAAGTTTCTGTTGTTATAATTTTGGTTTTTATTAAGTGCCATGTGGTCAATATTCCCTTTTGGAAAATAAAAGGTTTCAGTAAGATCTTTAGGTGACAAGAATTCCGTACCTACGCAATTTTCNGGATTTTCTATATATTGATACATTAATCTCATGATTTGATCCTTAACTAAAGGAAGATCATCTGCATTTTTGTTGTGGGAAAGATTCTTAGTAAAAAAAACAAGTTTGTCAAAAGGTTCTTTATTTTTCATTAGCCTTTGCGCAGCTCCTTCAGCATATACTTGAATGAATGACGGGTTATAATCGTTTTCTCCATTTGCAGTTTTTTGACTCGAACTTTCAAAATCGTCAAGACAATCATTTGAAAAAATAAATCTAAAAGCTGTATCTGAATTTTTATAATTGGATTTTTCTTTCCAAATTACAGGTTTATTGAAAAATGCTGTAATCTTTCCACTAGTGCCTAAAAAATCTTTACCATCAAATTCATTTAATAAAGAATTGTTTCCTAAAAGCTTAGATGGAGTTAACGGGTCAGTTGCAAAAACTAGATAATCATACTTTAAAAGATGGTTCTTGTTATTTTGTCTAAATGAAATTTCAGATTTATCATTATTAATATTTATAATCTTGGAGGAATTAAATAATTCCACACCAATTTTATTATTTATTTCAGAAATTTCATCAATTATTTTCCAGATACCGCCCTTTACATATCCCCAGTAGCCATCGAAAATTGACCCAGAATCCATAAGTGGAATTGTGAATGCTGTACCCTTATTGTGAATTGACGAAGCTCCGCTTTCAATGCAGGTCATTCCCATATAAATTTTTGTTTTATCAGATGTGAAATAATGATCCAATAAATCTTTTGCACTTCCTTTAATCCATAGTTTAACTAGATCATTACCAAGTTCATTCTCAGCATTTCCAATAGATGGAGACTTTGCTTCTTTATATCCTTTTCGGATATAATCTACAACCTTAGACTCGTCGCTTCTAAACTTTTTCAAGTCACCTTTTTCATTCCACTTTGATTTCAATTCATAATTTAATTTTTCATGATCTTGATAGATTTTTGTAGCAATGTGTGATCCAGGGAAATAAACTAATTTAGGATGTTTAGGGGCATAGATTTTAATCTTTTTAGATAGCCCGGTTTCATTGAAAATAAAATCTGGCATCATTCCCAGAACGGTTGCTCCCTGAGCATATTCAATTTTTTTTGAGCCAATTATTTTTGTTTGGTGTGTACATGCTCCACCAAATTTTTCTTTTTTCTCAATTAAAGAAACTGAGCAACCTTCTTTGGTTAAATAATTCGCGGCAACCAAACCATTTATTCCCCCACCAACTACTACTACGTTTTTTTTCANAAGTTAATTTTAACGCCGGCTATGAAACTCATTCCTGGAGCAGGTTCGTAGAATCTAGAACCAAAAGCGTTTATTCGAATGTTATCATAATATTCAGAACCAAATAAATTATCAAAGGAAAGAAAAGGGGTTATGATTTGATTAGGTAATTTTATTTTTTTTGAAAATTTTAAATTAAATATATTGAATCCATCTACAGCTGTCTCATTTGAATTATTAGCATATAATTTTCCAACATTTTTCCAGGAAAGTATCAAATTAAAGTCTTTACCATCATTATAATTTAAACTTAATTTTTGCACATTTTTTGGAATACCAGGGATTTGGTTATTTGAGTAATCATTTTCGTTGAAAATAAATTCTTCAAACCTGTAATCACCTAATGTTAATGTATAATCAAAAAATATTTCCTTATTTATCTTTGAATTTAGCTCTAGTTCTAGACCTTTTTTGGATGTCTCACCAGCATTTCTATAGAGTCTTAGTCCTGAGCTAGATTCGTATGGTGTAATCTCATTTTTAGATATAATTGAGAAAACTCTAAAATTATATTTTATATCTTGATTGGTCATATCATTGGAAATACCAATTTCATAGGTTTTTGATTTAATGGGAAGTAAATCTTGGTTAAATCCTGATTGATTTAATGTGGCTGAAAGTTCATTTAGTGTTGGAGTTTCATAGCCTGTTGAAAAGTTTGCCGAAATATTAAATTTTTCAAAATTGTAAACAAAGTTAAAAGATGGATTAAAAGAATTGATAGTTTCGGAATCCTCATTTTCTGAGTTATTAAAATAATTATCAAGAACTATTTTATTTTCCTCAATTCTGAATCCAAAAGATAAATCAAGCTTTTTAATTTTCTTTGTTGCAAAAAAGAACAAACTTGCGTTACTGTATTTCTCATATTGCCCCATGACCTTATCTGACTTTGTGCCAGAATCATTTANAAACCTTTGTCTATTGTCTTTTTGATTATTGAAAGAAGCTCCGAAGTTGTAGTCCATAAATTTTGAGTAGTCCAAATTCAAATCATAACCATAGAATGTCCTATTCAAGTCAATTATTCCTCCATTTCCAATTGGAAGTTTTCCATCGAAAACCCTTTTATTATAATATAATGAATTGGTCATTTTAACTTGATTAATTTGTGACAACAAATTAAAACCGATTTTATATTGTTTTACTTTTTCTCTACTATCGTAATTTACGTTTCTTGCTCTAGCTTGTGAACGCTCTGAAAGTACTTCACTTATGTTTAAACCTCCAGGATCCATAGCATCAGGACTATCTAAAAAGTTAGAAACGATTTGAAGTTTATTTTTTTGGTTTATTTTTCTTATATACTTAAAGTTAAAGTTCAAATTTTCATATGAGCTATGATTTCTGTAACCCTCAGATTTGGTCCTTGATCCAAAAAAAATCATTTTTTGATCCTCTTTGTTAATTCCNATAGTAGCTTGAGTTTTATTAGTGTTAAATGATCCAAAGGAGTAGCCTATATTGACAAAATTTTTATCAAAATTTTCAAGTGTAGTGATTGAAATAACTCCTCCAGAGGAACTTCCAAAAAAAGAAGAATTATTTCCCCTGTAAACCTTTATTTTCTCAATGATTTCCAGATTAATGTTATCAATTTGAGTTTGACCGTCGGGTGATGTTTCAGGAATTCCATCAACAAATATTTTAATTCCTCTGATACCAAAGTTTGCTCTTGACCCAAAACCTCTTATCGATATTCTTGAATCTTGTGCAAAATTGTGATTATTCATCACAAATAAACTAGGAACGGATTCTAAATATTCNCCCAAATTATTTTGTGGTGTCAATGATTGAAATTCTTCAAAAGTAATTTCATTAATCGGATACAATTCCTTTTTTTCTTTAGAATAAATACTGATTGCTTCAACAGAAACTTCTTTTAAAATTATAGTATCCTGAACAGTATTAAGATCTTGGGATTGAATATGATTTGAAAAAAAAATAAAAATGGCAAGGATGTATATTTTTTTCAGCATAACTATAAGTTTTTGAGATCCGATATTTCTTTAGAATTTAAATGTCTCCATTTTCCTCTAGGGATATCTAAATTAATATTTATTATTCTAATTCTTTCCAATTTTTTTACTCTAAATTCGAAATGTTCACACATTCTTCTAATCTGTCGATTTAAACCTTGAGTTAAAACAATTTTAAATTGAAATTCATTAATATAAGTAGTTTTACATTTTTTAGTAACTGTNTTCAGTATAGGAACACCAGATTCTAATTTTCTTAAAAAGTTTTTTGTCATTCTATTATTNAGTGTAACCAAATATTCTTTCTCATGGCCGTATCTCGATCTTAGAACTTTATTTACAATTTCACCATCATTTGTCAGAAGAATTAACCCCTCGCTTAATTTATCCAACCGACCAATTGGAAATATTCTTTTTTGGAAGTTTATAAAATCAATAATGTTGTTTTCCTCTTTTTCGGTATCGGTAGTACAAACTATTCCTTTGGGTTTATTAAAAGCTAAATAGACATATTTTTTTTGTTTGGATTTTATTTTTTCACCATCGACTTTTACAATATCATTTTCTTTTACTAGATAACCTAGCTCGGCGTTTTTATTATTAATTGTAACTCTACCTTGATTAATCAGTTGATCAGCTTGTCTTCTCGAAAATGATCCGAATTTACTAAGGAATTTATTAATTCTCGTGCCAATAATCATAAATTAATTTTTGTTAAACCCTCAGGAAGACTTACAATTATTTCATTATTTATTGAGTCAATTTTTTCTATAAAATCATCAACTAAAGGAATTATTATTTCATCATTTTTTTGATTTTTAACCATTGCAATGGATTGAGGAGTTTGAGTATCTATAGTTACAACTTTCCCTACATACCCCGTTTTTATATCAATCATTTTATAGCCAATTATTTCATTAAAATAAAATTTTTTATTTTCTGATCTTGGTAAATCTGCAGTCGGCAGATAAACATCTTTCTTAATTAAAGAAATGGNTTNGGATTCTGAGTCAANATCATTNAGNNNTNCCCTTANNAGCATTGATTTGTGTTTAGATAATTTTTCTACTTTANANGGGACGAGTTGTCCNTTAANTTCTANAAAAAATGNACTAAACNTGTGATCAGCTAACTCCTTTGTTTCTAATTTTATTAAGATTTCNCCTTTGAAACTAAATTTGGAGACGATTTTACCAAGATAATGATGATCTTGTTTTTTCATCGAAAATTATATTTGATTTCTAAGAACTTTTCTCTTCGGATCCTTCTTCAGTAGTAGGTGCTTCTTCAGCAGNGGGNGCTTCTTCATTAGCAGGTGCTTCTTCANNAGCNGGTGCTTCTTCATTAGCNGGTGCTTCTTCANNAGCGGGTGCTTCTTCANNAGCNGGTGCTTCTTCANNAGCGGGTGCTTCTTCATTAGCAGGAGCCACATTTAAATCTGATTCATTTTGAGCTGCT
>PAGT01000061.1 GCA_002705485.1 Flavobacteriales bacterium
AGAACGGTAAAAATAAAACCAAATTTATAGAAAGTGATTTTGGTAAAAGAGAATTTTAGAAATTCAATCAAATTCTAATATTTTTTTTCCAATTTTCAATTTCATTAATCAATTCTTTAGCTAATTCTGGATGTAAATTGAACAAGTCTTTACTTTCAGTAAGATCGTTATTTAGATCAAATAGTTCAGGTTCTTCTTTTCGTTTAGTTATTATAAGTTTCCAATTATTTTTTCTAACAGCATAGTTAGAACCGTACTCCCAAAAAAGTGATCTCGCTTGTATCTTTTCTTTAACCAGCAAATGATTTTTGAAGCTTAAACCATCAATATCGTTTGGAATATTTCCACCGATGAATTCTGCTATTGTTGGAAGAATATCCATTGTCATAAGTGTCTCATTTCTTTTTTGTCTAGATTTAATTAATGATGGAGACCACACTAGAGACGTCACCCTGTGACCACCCTCATAAAGTCCACCTTTAAAACCTCTAAGCTGTCCATTATTTCCACTTCTAGTTCCTCCATTATCAGAAAAGAAAAATATTATTGTTTTTTTTTCTAAATCCAATTCAATTAAAGTTTTTATGATTTCACCTACACCTTCATCCATGACTTCGATCATTTCCTTATAAATTTCATTTTTATTTTCAGGTACACCCCTAATAAAGTCTTTCCCTTTTTCTCTAATAACTTTTGACTTTCTTCCCTGCAAAGGATAATGAGGAGACTCGTGGGCGACATAAAGTAAGAAATTTTCGTCTTTATTCTTTTTAATAAAATCAACTGAATGTTTTGAAATTAAATCGGTGCTGTATCCAGTTTCCGGATATAAGGTGTCGCCTTTCCACCAATCTTCATATCCTTCTTGGTCCAAATGAGAATGATAATCAACATTTCCAGAAACAAATCCGATAAACTCATCAAAACCTTGTTTAATAGGACTGAATTTGGGGTCATATCCTAGATGCCACTTTCCAAATACACCAGTTTTATAACCAACTTCTTTAGCAATCTCGGCAAAAGTTTTTTCATTAAGTAAGAGACCTTTATCGCGATGATTTTTTGCGGTAATTACTCCGGGAACCCCAACCTTTTGTTGATATTTTCCAGTTAGCAATGCTGCACGAGTTGGGCTACAAACTGAACCATTGGAATGAAAGTCTGTCATAATAATACCTTCATGTCCAAGTTTATCGATGTTTGGTGTAGAAATATATTCATTTCCAAAAATTGATAAATCTCCGTATCCTAAATCGTCTGCAACGATTAAAATAATATTTGGTTTTTCTGAAAAATTAATTGGGTTGCATGAAATACAAACCATTATAATTAAGTAATAAATATATCTCATTAAAATTTTTTTAGAATCAATTTGGATTAAATTTTCATTACAATACAATTTACTGAATTTTAATTATCTTAATTAAAAAAAATAGTTTGTATGAGAAAGACTTTAATGTTATTAATGTTTTTAATCTTTGGCAACGAATTACTTTTTTCTCAAAAAAAAATATGGGACGAAACCAAAGAAGAAAAAAAAGAAAGAATGCAGTGGTGGACTGATGCTCGATTTGGAATGTTTATACATTGGGGTTTATATGCGCAACCAGCGAGACATGAATGGGTGAAGAGCGCTGAAAGAATGACAAATGAGGATTACCAAAAATACTTTGATGTTTTCAATCCTGATTTATATGATCCTTATGACTGGGCTAAACAGGCAAAAAAAGCAGGAATGAAATATGCGGTTATCACAGCCAAACATCATGAAGGTTTTAATCTTTTTGATTCGAAATTCACTGATTATAAATCAACTAATACTCCTTATGGAAAAGACATCTTGAGAGAGTGGGTCGAAGCGTTCAGGTCTGAAGGATTAAAAATTGGGTTTTATTATTCTCTTTTTGATTGGCATCACCCACATTACACAGCTGATCCTAAACACCCTTTACGGGCTCCAAGTCATGGAAAAGAGCCTGGTTCAATCATACAAAAAAATAAAGAGACTGAAAATTATTATAAAAGGGTTAACAAGGGTAAAGATTTTAAGATCTATNANGATTATTTACACAATCAAGTCAGAGAGATTTTNACTGAATATGGANAAATTGATGTGATTTGGCTCGATTTTTCATTTCCAGAACTAGAATACGGGAAAGGTCGTGATGATTGGGATTCAGTAAAGCTGTTAAAAATGGTGAGAGAATTGCAACCTCATATTTTGGTAAATAATCGTGCTGACTTAGATGATTATTGGGGTGGTTACGATTTTGAAACACCTGAACAAAAAATACCAGAATTTTGGCCTGAGGTTGATGGGGAAAAGGTTTATTGGGAAACATGTGCTACTTTTTCTGGATCCTGGGGTTATTATAGAGACGAAAATACGTGGAAAACAAATCATGAATTGATATCTATGATAATTGAAACTACTAGTAAAGGAGGTAATTTACTTTTAAATGTTGGCCCAACAGCGCGAGGATCCTTTGATTATCGTGCAGAAAATGCTTTAGAAAAAATAGGAACATGGATGAAGGCTAACGGAAGATCAATTTATGAATGTACACAAGCTCCAGAATCATGGAAAGCTCCAAAGGGTTCAATGATAACATACAATCCAAAAAAAAATCGTTTGTATATCCATATTACAGATTATAAAACAGGGTGGTTAAAGCTCGACAATGCCGTTGGAAAAATAAAATATGCTCAATTTTTACATGATAATTCTGAAATTAAATTTCAAAACCATTGGGATTCAAAATACCCCAATGATGTGGTATTTAGTAAACCTAATATTAAACCCAATATAGAAATACCTGTTATTGAAATATTTCTTAACTAATAAACTATGAAAAAAACACTTTTTTTTATTTTTATTTCATTTGTTACTAATTACGATATCATAGGTCAAAATATTTCGGAATCTACTATTTCCAATGCCGAAACTTTTAAAAATGAACAAATTACAGGTGATGTTTTTAAACATGTTTTTAGCTCGAAAATATTAAATAATACAAGAGAAATATTTGTTTGGGTTCCACCTGACTATAATTCAAATAAAAAAAAATATCCTCTTCTTATAGTTCATGATGGTGGAGGTGTTTTTTATTCTAGAGGAGGTTTTGGGGCAAGAAATAAATCTAAAAGTCAAAAAGTCATTAACAAAAATGGTTGGAACTTAGATGAAACAGTAACTGAATTAATTTCATCAAATAAAATGGAACCAATAATAATGGTTGGAGTCAGTAATACGAAAAATCGGGGTTTTGAATATGTCCCAACTCGAAATGGTATTAATTATGCCAAAGCCTTGACTGAAGAGTTAATACCTGCCATCAAAAAACAATATAGAATAAAAACCAATGATATCGGAACATTAGGTGCCTCAGCGGGAGGGTTGATTTCATTGTATCTTGGTTGGGAATTCAATAAAACATTCAAAAAAGCTGTTTGTTTATCACCAGGAATAATCTATCGTGATCAAGATTATTATAAAGAACTTATAAAAACTAAAATTCCAAAAAAATTAAGGCTGGCAGTTGTTAATGGCACTGACAATTTTGACAGTAATCTTCAGCTGGGAGTGGATAAATTTACTGGATACTTAGAAGAAATCAATTTTTCAAGTAAAAACTATTTATATTGGATTGAAAAAAATGGAACTCACAGTGCTAAATCATGGTCAAAGCAATCTAAAATAATATTGGAATGGATGTATTAATCGAAATCAGCTTCGTTTAGCACTAATACTTGGCCTGCCTTTAGTTCAATTGAAATATATTTTTCTTTAAAAATGATATTAAAATATCCAGCCATATTAGCAGTTATTTCAAATCTATTTGGTTTTCCAGCTTTCCAATCCAAATTTACTGTTGCAGCTCCCTTAACCTTAGCCCCGTGAAGGTAACCATCATCCCATTCTTTAGGCAACGCAGGCAGTAATATGATGTTGTTTTTGGTTGATTGAATAATCATTTCATGAATAGCAGCGGTGCCACCAAAATTTCCATCTATTTGAAATGGTCTATGAGTGTCAAAAAGATTTTTAAGGGTACTTTTTCTCAACAGTTCATATAAATTTATATAAGCTTGTTCGCTATCATTAAACCGTGCATACAATCCAATAATCCATGCACGACTCCACCCTGTGTGTCCTCCTCCAAAAGATAAGCGTCTAGCTACAGATTTCTTGGCTGCTTCAAACATTACAGGATTATTTTTGGTTAAGTTCCCAAATGGATATACACCCAAAAGGTGAGAAATATGTCTATGTCCAGGTTGTTCTTCTTTAAAATCTTTGATCCACTCTTGTAAAGTTCCAAATTTTGAAATTTGATAGGGTGGGAGTCTTTTTTTNGCANTTTCTACTTTTTTNACTAAAGAGCGATCAANNTTGAGTGTTTCNGCAGATTCNATAAAAATTTCAAAAAGCATTTCTATTATTTGTTTATCAACNGTNGGCATATAGGANAATTCAACTCTTTGCTCAACACCAGGAATGAAAAAATGATTCTCAGGNGAACTNGANGGNTTAGAAACCAAATANCCNTCNGGAGATTCAATTAAATAATCAAGAACAAATTNTACTGAACCCTTNATNATNGGGTANGCTTCATTTTTAAGATAATTTAAATCTTGATTNAATTCAAAATGTCTGTAAAGTGGNAAAGTCATCCATGCCCCATTTAAGGGAGTGACACCATGAACTCCATCTCCAACACTNGTTTTTCCGAAAGGATTTGTAAGGTGATGCATTGTCCAACCATTCGCACCATACATTTTTTTTGCAGTTCTTGCACCAGGAACGGTTAATTCTCTTAAAAAGTTATTTAACGGTAATAATGTTTCAGATAAATTGGTCATTTCCGAGGGCCAATAATTCATCTGTAAATTTATATTTGCATGAAAATCTGCATCCCATGGTGCTTTGAAAAGATCATTCCAAATACCTTGTAAATTTGCTGGAAGTTTTCCTGGAAATCTNGAGGAACCCATTAGTAAATATCTACCATATTGNTAATANANTTCAATTAGCCCAGGATCCTTGTTATCTNCATTTTGTTTNATCAAAGCCATTCGCTGATCAGTNGCTAAATGTGATAGTNTATCTTCCCCTAAGTTAATATCGACTCTGTCAAAAANATTTCGGTGATCAGTTANATGATCTAAAATTATTTGGGNTTTAGGTTTAAGTGANATTTTTTCTACTTTGGATTTNCTCACTAATAATGGATCTATCGATCTGTCAAAATTTAATTTATTTATATTGTAGTCTGTGTCTCCGCTGAACACAAGAGTAACATGTGTNGCATTTATTATATTTATTTTTGCATTAGAATTTTGAGATAATGTTTCAATTTCACCATCAGTAGAGTGAACTTTTAAAACTGAAGCAAATCTCATATGTTCTCCTCCTGGCCCCTCCTTCTCGTTTGGGTAATCAATAATTTGCCCAGCAAAATTAACCCAATCATCACCTTTGCCGTATTCAATTCTATAGGTGCTATCATAGTAATCTCCTTTCCATCCTGGCATATTAATGTGGTTTGAAGGATCGAAATCTTCCTCGTCATCTTCTTTTATGTTTATTCCTCTTGAGAGCTTGAAGCTTACGTTTGATGGCTCACTAAATGAGATATCCACTACAATGACATCGTCGACAGATGATGAAAAAACTTTTTGATATGTTATGTTGTTACCAATTTTAAATTTAGAATTTGCAACCCCATTATGTAAGTTTAAATTTCGGTTGTAAAAAGTAGGGTAAGATCGATTGTATCTGGAGGGAAACCATCTTTGGTTGTATAGATAATCTATGCTGATATCTCCAAGTGTTTGATAGGAACGAACTTTNGTTGGTGTACCCAACATATATTTACTAGCNAATTCNTCTGCTTCAACAATTTTTTCCTCAAAGATGAGGCTTTGAATTTTTTTTAAATATTTTTTTGAATTTGGGTTATTTCTATCAAAGGAGGATCCAGCCCATAGACTTTCTTCATTTAATTGAATTCTTTCGTTATTGAAGTCACCAAAAACCATGGCACCAAGCCTTCCATTTCCAACTGGTAATGCTTCATACCATTGACTTGCGGGCTGGTTGTATTTNANTACGTATTTATCTTCANCTTGTGCTTCTAACTCAAAGATTGGGATGGTNATNAATAAAAAAGTAAAAAACTTTAAATAGCTCATANAATGTTGTTAGTNAATATAAAAAAAATTAAACATTTTTTCTAACTAATNATNAATTGACAAAAGGATTTTTTTTGAAATTTCTAAACAAAAGGTATGCTCCAAAAATAACAAATGGAATACTTAGTGCTTGCCCATAATTTAACCCNGTNGCTAATTCATTACCAANCTTAAAAACTTCATTTNTNACCTGATTTTCTTTNACANATTCNAATAAAANTCTGATTGAGAANAATGTCAAAAAACANAANCCTAACAAACTTCCTGGACGAAGTCTAATCTTATATTTTTGCCAGATAAGGAACATTATTATTCCNATGATTAAATATGTNANNGCCTCGTACAACTGGGCTGGATGACGATAAACACCTATTGAGTTAAATTCTAATGAAAGTTCAGTTGCGCTTCTTTGCAATNTATATTCAACNTCTGATCCTTTTGGATTAATTACNNTCGTATAGTTTGAGANTTGTTTGGGNAATAGGTAACCNANACTTTTTTCTACACTATTTTTAATACGNTCCTCTTTATATTTTTCAGGTTCAAAAATAATTTTTGATCTTAAAATTGGNNTTCCNNGNCNNTNATANTNTCCNGTTTNTTCAAANTTTACNGNCTTTACNAANGGNAATNTTNTTGAAATNTTNTNNTCNGCTGGANTTNAGAAATANNACTCCNNAATTNNNNTNNGTNGGAATTCCAATNNTTTCTGAATTAANGAAATTTCCCNTTCTAATAAGAGCAGATCCAATAGCACAAACNATTATCAATCTGTCCATTACCTGNAGGTAATTGTAACCNCNTCTCGATCTATCTNTGATACTAAATTTAAATTTATTNAANTCTANTTTATAAGAGTATANNGCCATTGCAATTAGTATTCCAATCACAGCTCCGTGGCTAGCAAGACCACCTTTCCAAAANTAAAACATCTCCAAAANNCCTCTGTTTAATATATGTGGCTCATAAAAAATAACGTGCCCAACTCTAGACCCNATCAGTGTGCCAAGAATCATGAAAATGAGTTGTATATCTACGNTAATGTCGTANCGTTTTTCAACTTTATAAGATCTCACAACAATAAAACGCCCGATTAAAAAAGCTAAAACAAATAGTACACTATACCACCTGAGTGAAAAAAAATCACCTTCAAATAAATATATATCGGGTTGCCACAAAAATGAAGATGATAACGACATTTAATATTGTAAATTATTCTTTAAAGACTTCTCCAATAGGTCTTGCTTCCAGCTCCAGTTCTTTTTGAAAAACAGCAAGTTGTTGTTTTAAAAAAGAAGCTTTTTCTGNATTATCACTAATTCTATTGTCTAATTCTCTTACATCAGAGGANAAATCAAATAGNGCCTCAGGGAAATCGGTTGCCCAGTTATTAGTNCCTGATTTTGCATCTTCNCCTGGAACAATTATTTCATTATAGGTAGATGGAGCTAAATATTTCCATTNTCCTTGTCTAACACCTAGTAAATTATATCCTTTGTGATAATAATAAAATCGGTCATCAAGTTCAGGAATTTGTATGTTTTTAAATGCATCTAATACACTAATACCATCAATTTTATTCTTTGGTAATTCGGCATCAGTGATTGCACAAACTGTTGGTAGCAGGTCTATAGTTGAAACCAATTGATCTATTATGGTNTTTTCAGCTATTACATCAGGCCAAGAAATCACACAAGGCACTCTGTATCCCCCTTCAAAAACATCAAACTTGCCACCTCTAAGTTCACCTGATGATCCAGCATGACTACCAAAATTTAACCAAGGTCCGTTGTCTGATGTGTAAATAATTAATGTGTTATCAAAAACCCCTTTTTCTTTAAGTGTTTCAACTAAACGTCCTACATTAAAATCAATTTCTTCAATCACATCTCCGTAGACATTAGCTTTAGATTTTCCTTTAAACTTTTCTGATGCAAAAATTGGAACNTGNGGCATNGAATGAGCTAAATAAAAAAAGAANGGTTGGTCTTTTTCCAAGTTATTTATAAAATTAATTCCAAAATCTGTATATCTTTCTGTAAGCAACGATTGATCAGGTTTAATTTCTATAATTTCGTTGTCTAACAATACAGGTAATTTTTCTCTATTCATATCATTAGAGTAGGGGATTCCGAAATAAGTATCAAAACCTTGCTGAACAGGCAAAAAAGGAATTTCGTCACCCAAATGCCATTTTCCTGACATAGCGGTTGCATAACCTTTCTCTTTTAAAATTTCAGCTATTGTAATTTCGTTTGGATTCATACCTTTCCAACTTTTGTTGTTAGCATTTCCTGAACCAAAACCACCAGTTCTTGGCCAAAGTACATTCACAACTCCAGTTCTAATAGGATATGAACCTGTTAATAAAGCAGCTCTGGATGGAGAGCAAGTTGACGAGGCATTTAAAAAGTTTGTAAGTTTAGCACCCCCATAACCCAAAGCATCAATATTTGGGGTTTTCATTGTCATAGACCCATATGAACTCAAGTCTCCATAACCTTGGTCATCAGTATATATTATAATAATATTAGGAAGTTGCCCCTTTACATTTTTTGATGATTTTTTATTGTTTTCACATGAAAAAAATGTGATAATTAAAAAAAGGGATAATAATTTTTTCATTTTTAATGATATTTGTGTGGTTATAAATAATTATTCAATATACTTAAATCTTATTGCAGTTCCTCCGCCAGGTGCAAGTTTTAAATTTAGGACACTATCACTGGAAAAAGGAATTTGCTCAATTGACAAATCATATGGATTGCTGTCCCAATTAGCACCTTCCCCATCTTTATAAATTGTTGCAGTATAATTTTTATTTGGATCTAAAAAATTTGTAGATATGCTAAAATTTCTAGTTTTTTTATTTGTTATGGATCCCAAATACCAGTCTTCGCTGTTTTTATCTTTTCTTGCTACAGTAATGTATTCTCCTATTTCTGCATTAATTACTTTACTAAGTTCCCAGTCTACTGGAACATCTTTAATGAACTGTAAAGCAGGTTGATCTTTATAATTTTCAATAAAGTCTGAGGCCATTTGCATCGGACTATATAAAACTAAGTAGTAAGCAAGTTGTTTGGCAAGGGTGGTATTTACTCTTTGTGTTTTTCCAAAAACATTAGATCCTATTTCATTAAAGTCTTCTTTAGAAGCTCTATATTTTTCATTGTGTTTTAATCCTAAATTGGGAATTGTTATTGAAAAGTCTCCTTTAATTTTTCCATTTTTAGATATTTCAATTGACCTGTTGTCCAGGTTTATTTCTCCAAGAATCCAAGTGTTATTATTATCTGTTGCAATGTCATGTGCAGCAATGCCCCAATCCCAAACACCCGGTTTCATCATTTCTGTAATTGACCAAATATAGGTAGTATCATTATTTTCAATTTTGTATTCTAGAGACATTGGTTTAGTTTGCCAAAATGATTCTCCACCTTTATATCTTACATTAGTGTAGCCATTACCTTGATCATAAAAACTGATTTTAACTGGTATTTCATCACTTGATTCATTGTCTAGTTTTTGATATAGTAAATCGAAAATCCCAGGTGTGAAGTCCATAGGTGATTCCAACATTCTGGTAAAAGGAAGTATTAGTGTATGATTTACTGGATTTCCTCCGTTGCCCCAAGCATTGTATTCCATTCCTCTTGCACCCTCTCTTGTCAACATATTTGGATAAGTACGTCTTTCACCAGTATCTTTTACTGGCTCGTGAAAATTAACTGCGACATTGTATTTAGCAGCTGTGTTCAGAACATCTCTGTAATAATTTACAGCGTGCTGTCCATAATGATATTCTATTTTATCCATCATAGTCCCAACATGTCCAATTTTTGCATTTTGCATTCCGATTTTTTTCATAAGAGCGAATGCATCGTCTGCTTGAGCCATATAATTAAGTGTACTTGCACTTGTTTCATGATAAGCTTGTAATGATACTCCTTTAGATTTAGCATAGTTTTGGATTTCTGTCAAATTAAAATCAGGGGTTGTTTCGGTGTAACTTGTTGTTACTGTATCCCCGGGAAATAGTCCAGTAAATCCTGAAGAAATCCCCTCGATAAGCACCTCATCGAACCCATGTTTTGATGCAAAATCTATGTATTTTTTTCCTCTTTTATTTGTAGCTCCATGCCTAAAACCTTCACCCCATGTCCATTTTCCTATGATCATTCCCCACCATATACCAATGTATTTAGTGGGTTTGATCCAAGAAATATCAGATAATTTGTTAGGGGGGTTACAGTTCAAGTTCAAAAAAGATGAGACAAGATCCTTAGCAGAATCAGTCACTTTAATTGTTCGCCAAGGAGTTTTAAATGGAACCGAAGCTCTAACTTTATCCCCATTAGACCAGGGTGCTAAGTCACAATGTAACTTAGTTGAATTGGTTCCAGCAATTTGCATCGAAGAGTAGTTGGTTAGTGAGGCTTCATGAATGCTAACATGAGTCCCATCATCAAATTTCATTGTAAGAGGAGTGTGAACGGTATCGATTTCTGAAATTGAGGATTCTGTATATAGTTGTTCATATCTGTTTGGATCATAAGCTTTGATCCACCAAGATTTTGCATCCTCCATAAAATCAAACTCTGTAATTTCATCTGATATTATTAGTTCTTTGGTTTCCCCTACTTTTTTGACATGATATCTAAATGCAATTCCATCATTGTAAGCTCTTATAATTATATCAAGTTTATTATTCTTTTCACTTATTGATTCAAAAGAAATGATAGCTTCAGTATAATTATTTCTTATCAGTTTTTGTTCTCCCCAAGGTTGTTCCCATGTTTGATCTACATTATTACTTTTTGCTTCCACATAATTAAAATCATCAATTAAAGACTGTCCGTTTTTAAATTTTATTCCTAATTGCGACTTTGATATTAATTTTTTTTTGTTTCTGTTGAGTATATAAAATAATTTTCCCTCTTCGTTATGTAAGATGAACTTGTTTTTTCCATCCGGTGATTTAACTTCAATTTGATGAAATATGTTGCCACATCCTAATGAGCTTATCAAAATTGAAACTAAAAAAAGTTTAGTTAATTCAAATCTTTTTAAAATGTTTTTCATATCAAGTGCCTTGAGGTTATCAATTTGGTATGAAGTTCTGTATTACTCCACCATATGGAAATCCGTAAGTATCAATTCTTTCACTTAAAAATATCTGTTCGGATCTTTTTATAATTTCGGGATATAGTTTGGAAATATCGTTTGTTTCGGACTCATCATCTTTTAAATTATAGAGTTCAATACTTGAATCAACTCCATATCTTACAGCCTTGAAATCCCCAATTCTAACAGACTGCCTAAAGCCCCCATCTGGAAGTTTTTGAAAAGAACCGCTTAACTGAAATTCCCAATTCAAAAATTCATGTTTCATTTGATCTTTATTAAATAGTGTAGGCAAAAAAGATATCCCTTTGTTTTGAATAGGTTTTTCAACTCCAATAATTTCAGCAAAAGTTGTCATAATATCTCTGAAACCTGAAATGTGGTCTGCAATTGAGCCAGGTAATATTTTGTCTTTCCAATATGCAATAAGTGGAACACGCAAACCACCTTCATACAAATCTCTTTTACCACCTCTTAAATTTCCATTACTGTCAAAAAACTCCAATTGATGTCCATTTATATTATCATGATTAAAATGAGCTCCATTATCACTAGTGTACAATACAAGCGTGTTGTCAAGTTCATTTATTGATTCAAGTTTTTCTAAGAGTCTGCCAACTTGTTGGTCTTGTAGTGTTATTTTAGCGGCTTGTGCCTGTTCAACTTTGGGCCAATCTTCTTTTGCATACCAAAGTGTATCTCTGAGAGGTCCCTCGAAAGAATGAGGAGCTCTGTAAGACATAAAAAGAAAAAATGGCTTGTCTTCGGACTTTTCTTCCAAAAACTTAAAAGCTGTATCAGTATAAAACGCGTCCTTGCAATCATGTTTATTGAAGTCATAAGGGAGTAGCTCCTCATTACCATTTAGCCAAAGTCCTTGTTTTTTGTATTTATCTGTTGAACCACCCCACTGTTCTTGAGCTGCAAAATCAAAACCATGGGAAAATGCCCAAGTTTCTGGTTGATCAGCAGTATCAAGATGCCATTTGCCAATAAATGCTGATTGGTACCCAGCTTCTTTGAACATTTCTCCTAATGTATATTCATTTTTGTCGAGTGCTATTTGTTCCCACACACTGTCTTTTACAAATGCAGCATTTCCTCTTATTGAAACATGGCTTGAGCTTTTTCCTGTCAATAAAACTGCTCTGGCAGGGGAGCAAACTGGGCTACCTGCATAAAAATCTGTAAACATCATACTTTTTTTAGCTAAAGAATCGAGGTGGGGAGTTTTTATAATCTTTTGACCATATGATCCAAGTTCATTGTAACCTAAGTCATCAGCTAACAACAAAACAATATTGGGTCTCGTATCATTTTTATGTGAACAAGACACTAGAAAAAAAGTGATAATTAAAGTTTTAATTATTGATTTATTAATGATCATAGTTCTGTAGCATGAATTTAATAATTATTCTTTTGATCTGAAAGATGAAGCAGGAAGTCCTTCTTTGTTAAACAAATTAATTTCAAAATAATTTTTCCATCCCAGTCTAACCGACAAAGGTTTCGGAACTTTATTAGACCATACTAAGACCTTGTCGCCAGTAATTTTTGAATCAGCAGGATAATATTTATTGTCATTACCAGCTATTTCAAAATACTTTATTTTTTCATCTGGGCAATAAAGACCAGACCCTGTATGATCAAAAGAAATTAATGCCTTACCATTATTAAAATTGACAGAGTTGAAAATGGGTCCAGAATAAACTAAGCCCTCATAATTATAATCCTTATTCAATGCCCAAAGGGCCAACCGTTCTCCAACTTCTTTTTTCTTGGGCGGGTGAATCGATTTGGCATCACCAAGATCAGTTGTAATTGCCATGCCTACATTTGGTTTTGATAAGGTCAACATTTGGCTTTCTCTAAGTTCAGCAGATGTTATTCTTTGAGAGTCTTCATTTCTTGAGTCATAGCCTGCAAAAGGTGCAATCTGGGCATAATAAAAAGGTAAGGTATCATTTTTCCATTGACTCCGCCAGCTATCAATTACTGCTGGAAATAAAGTTTTGTACTCTTCAGCCCGACGTTGGTTGGACTCCCCTTGATACCAAATAAAACCTTTTAGATTGTATTTTGATACTGGTGCAATCATTCCGTTGTAAAGTGTTGTTGGTGAATTTGATTGGTGAGGCATTCGATCTGCTGAAGGAATAGCAATTTTCTCTCCAATTGTTTTCAAAATATAGAAATCACCAGCAGTTTGATAACAAATCATATTTAATTTCCATGTATCATTCAAGGAAATTATTTTTTTATTTTCAAAATAAATACCCCTGCTTGGATCAGGATCAAGTCCTCCTTTTCCCCACACGTCAATCAATCTTATGCTAATTGAATTCTCCCCTTTTTTTAGTATGTCGCTTTTAAATTTATATTTTGTGGAAGCGACTCCCCAATATTCTTTTCTGCCAATCATTTTACCGTTTATGAATATTGTGTATAAATCATTGGTTTCACCAATATCAAAAACCAACTCTAACTCAGTGATTTCATCAATAGTTAGCTGTTGTCTTATCCAACCTATTCCATTGAAATGATCTTTTTCAAATGCATCATTAATGCCCTGGATATTGGTTTCAGTCCAGGATATGTCACTGAAACTATTTATAACAAATTCTTTATTCTTTTCATCAACCCATTTAAAATTTTTCACTCCAATCAAGCTATCTCTTCTTATGAACTCATGATTAGCTACCCAAAGATTATAGTCACTTTTGGGATCAATAGCAATTTCTAATCTTTTGGATGTGTCTTCAAAACCTTTAATTTTTTCAATGAAATCAGTTCTGGCCCAGCTCTCCGCAGGTGATCCACCCCAACTAGAGTGAATGAGTCCAATTGGAACTCCTAACTCTTCATGTAATTTTTTTCCAAAAAAATAAGCAACTGCAGAAAACTCGCTTATAGATTCAGGTGAACATACAATCCATTCACCCTCAACATTATCCTGAGGAGTGTAAGCAATGATCCTTTTGACCGTAAACATCCTGATTCCAGGAAAATTAGCATTCGAAATTTCTTCATCTGCCCCCTCAATTAATTCGTGAACCCTAGCATATTTGAAACCTTTCATTGGCATTTCCATATTGGATTGTCCAGATGCTAGCCAAACTTCGCCTAAAAGAATATCNTTGATTTCAATTGATTCGTCAGANGAACGTACTGTTANTTTGTGTGATTTGTTNTCAAACTTNGGAGTTTGGATCTGAACAAGCCAATCCCCGGACTCGTTGGTGNTAGTAAAGGCTTTTTCTCCCCAGCTTGCATTTACACTAATCTTTGAGCCTTTTATTGCTTTTCCCCAAATATTTACCATAGTATCTTGCTGTAANACCATGTGATCTGAGAATAGGTTGTTTAAAGATAAATTTGAAGATGTATTGGACTTACATCCAAAAACAAATAGAGAAATAATAAATAATATTTTTTTCATAATAGACTCTGGTTTTTTATTTTAATTTTTTTTGATAGATTTTTCATTATTTCTTTAGATGATGGATCTGATGCAATATTTACACTTTCTAAGCCAGTTTCAATATCATATAATTCCTGGTTCACTATTGTATTTGAAACTGTATCCCACCACTCAATGTAGGTATATTTTTTATTGTGTAAAGCGTAAGCCTTTAAGTCTTTTACATTTACATCTTTTTGAAAACTTTGGTACATACTAAAGGAACTTGAAAAACCTTCACCCAATGGATCGTTTATAAGTGGAATTATACTTTTACCATCCATTTTACCTTTATTATTAAGTCCAGCAAGATCAACAATAGTTGGGAACAAATCTAACAGTTCAACAAAACCATCGGAAATATTTATTTTATTTTTTATTCTTGGATCATAAATTATTAGAGGAATATTTGTGCTGGTCTTGTAATTGGTATGTTTTCCCCATATTTGTTGTTCTCCCAATTGAAAACCATGATCAGAGGTGATAACAATAATTGTATTGTTGTCCAAGGCTAGACTTTTGGTTTCATCTACAATCAGTCCAATTAAATGATCTATGAAAGAAACACATGAATAATAACCTTTTTTAAGTTCTAAAGCTTCTTCATTTAAAATTTTTTTGTTTCTGTAATTTTTTGATTTGTATGAGTTCGAGAAAGGCTTATAACTAGCCAACTCAGACCACATATAAACAATTGAATCTCCGTAAGTGGTAGCATTATTAAATTCCGACTTTTCAAATTCCATCTTATCGTAGATTTCCCAGAACTCACTTGGTGCTGCGAAAGGAAGATGAGGTTTTCTAAAGCCAATAGTCATAAAAAATGGATCAGAGCCTAATTGCTTCAGAAAGTTAATAGCTTTTTTAGCAATATTATAGTCATTATAACTACTTATAGGAAGTACAACATTCTCAACAGCTGGTCTTAAATCTATATTTTTAATTTCCTTATTTTTTTGGCTTGCATACGATTCCCAGTTTTGATAATTATTTTTTTCTGTAGGAATATCATAAAAAAAATCCCAAGCATCTTTATCTTGTTTTGCATCATGATAAACCTTTCCCAATGAAAGAGTTTTATAATTATTAAGTTTAAAAAACATAGGCATACTCACATGATCATTTCTTTTTAGATAATCATCAATTCTTCCTTGTCTTAGTCCTCTGAAAGGACTCAGTCCAGAAAGAAAACTTTGTCTTGAGGGTGCACAGTTTGCATATTGAGAATATGCATTAGTAAATTTAACACCCTTAGAAGCAATTTCATCTATTCGTGGAGTCAAGGCATCTTCCAAGGGGCTCATGTCATCAGCAATTATGATTATTATATTGGGTTTTTCAATGTCACACGAAAACAATAAAACTGAAAAAATTAATGGTAAAAATATTTTTTTAAACATTGTCTTATCATACATTATTTAATTGGGGGAAGTTTCGGTCTATTTGCAGAATACCTTATGTCTTGAATTTCTATTCTTGAAAGTGGATATTCAACGCTAATTTTCTCACCATTATAAATTTTGGTGAGAACAGATTTGTATCCTATTCTGTGAGCAATTATTTCAAGAGTGTCATTGGGTTTTAAATCAATCGGATTATTATAATGATTCCAGCCTTTACTGGTTAGTTTTTCACTTGAATATCTGTAACCTAATCTCGATCCATCGGTAAGTTCATTTACGGAAACATTTTTTTCTGAAATTTCAATTATTGGCAACTCTGTTTGTCTAGCTTTTCGATTCGGATAAAATGATTCAATCAATTCTTTTTCTTCAATAAGACCTTTATCATCAATAACATTCATCCAACTAATACACTCTTCTCTCATTGCTGTCAACACCTCAGTATATTGAGGATTATTTGCAATATTGTTGAGTTCATGTGGGTCATTTTCTATATCAAAAAGTTCTTCCTCAGGTTTAGATTTTCTGAACCACAATGATTGATATTCATCTAGTTCGCCTGCATCTCTCATTCTTAAAAGTTCTTGCATTGATGGTAATCTTTCACGGAAAGCCAAAGGAAGATAGTATGGTTTTTCGGGATTAAAATTTTTAAAATATTTAAATTTTTTAGAGCGAACTGCTCTGATCATGTCAACACTTTCATCAAACCTGTCTGCATGACCATGGATATATTTTCTATCTAATTTGGACTTGTATTTCCCTTCAAATGCTTGACCTTGCATGAACGATGGAGGTTCAATTCCTGCCAATGACAAGACAGTTAGTGGAAAGTCAACGAAACTAACTAATCTATTATCTCTTTTACCGGCCCTTTCACCATCAGGAAAACGAATCACAAGTGGAACCTTTAAACCTGAATCGTACAAAAGTCGTTTTTGTCTTGGTAGAGGTCCACCATGGTCTGAGTAGAAAAAAACTATTGTTTTTTCCAACAAACCTTCATCTTCAAGCTCTTTAATTTTTTCTCCAATCCACTCATCTAATTTTACTATCCTAGAATAAACTTTTTTTAAATCTCTTTCGCCAACGCTATTTTGTGGAAGATAAGGAGGAATATTAATCTCACTATCTTCGGGCACTAAAAACTCTTCATCATCCCAATTTGAAAAAAAATTACCCTCGTGGGTTGGGCCAAAATTAAAAATTGAAAAAAATGGAGTATTTGAATTAGGTCTGTTTTTCCAGTGGGCATTGTTGCTGGATTCATCCCACGCCATGACAGACATTTCGAATTGATAGTCAGTTTTTGAATTGTTTGTTGCATAATAGCCGTTTTCACGTATGATATCACTTACCATTTTCACATTTGGAGGAGGGACAGCTTCATAATCAATTATTCCACTTCTTCTTGCATTAGGCTCCGCCCACATGGTTCTCATATTTTGAGCTCCAAAGGAATTTGCATAAACACCAGTAGCCAAAGTAGCTCTGCTAGGTGCACATACACCTGAAGTGGAAAATGCGTAATCATATACAACCCCCTCAGAAGCTAATTTATCTATATTTGGAGTAGGTACAGTAAAGTCCCCATAAACACTTAAATAGTCCGGGCTTAGATCTTCGGCTACAAGCCAGAGTACATTTAATGGTTGGTTTTCTATCTTATTATTACATCCAAATATTGTAAATAGATAGACCAGTATTGGAATAAATTTCAAATTAGTTTTCATAATTGTTTATTATATTGATTGTAAAAAAAATTAGCCATTAAGTTTGTTTGATATGGCATGAATGTGTTTCCATTATGATCCCCATCTTCTTTTAAAATTAACTCACTTTCTATATTACTTTTTAAAAGTGCTTCGTGAAGTAATTTACTTTGACAAACTGGAACTACTTTATCTTTTTCTCCGTGTATGATTAAAAAAGGTGGCGTATTCTTGTCAATGTAATTAATTGGATTAGCTAATTCAAATTTTTTAGATATATTTTCAACATTTCCAAATACTCTTATTTTTTGTTCAATAGTGAGTGCTTTTCCATCTGTTATGGGACAATCATAGAATACGTTTAAATCTGTGGGACCATAAAAATCTACAACAGCATTTACATGATTTTCATAGTTTAAATAATTACCAACATTGCCGTTTAGTAATTTATTAGATGAAGTT
>PAGT01000062.1 GCA_002705485.1 Flavobacteriales bacterium
TTTAGAAATTATGTTTTTGCAGAACACAATTGGCATGATTATGAAGCTCATCAAAGAATGGTTTCAGATGGAGACTTTATGTACATAGTTAATAACCGTCCTCAATTTCCACAAACAGGTCCCTTGGATGCTATAAATAGCCCTACTTACCAAGACTTAAAAGACGCTTTAGAAAATGGATCAATTTCCATAAAACAAAACGATATCTTTATAAATCCTAGAATGAGTGAAGAATTTTATAATTTAAACTCAGATCCTTTTCAGTTTAATAATTTATTAAACTCAAGTGAAAGTGAAAAATATAGTAAACTTAAAAAAGTACTTAAACAGTGGATTGATGAAACTGGTGATGATTCCCCAGAATCATTAACTAAAGATTATTATTTAAGAAATCAGGAACAAGGTAAAGAAAACTCAAGCCTCAAAACTGATTTTTATCAAACG
This sequence comes from Flavobacteriales bacterium, assembly GCA_002705485.1. Classification (GTDB taxonomy): domain Bacteria; phylum Bacteroidota; class Bacteroidia; order Flavobacteriales; family Flavobacteriaceae; genus MAG-121220-bin8. The sequence goes on from PAGT01000062.1 coordinate 445, forward strand.
AGAGGAACTATGCCTGGGTCTCTAAAAAAAGCTCATAAAATAAATAAAAAAGGGCCTTTTTAAAGACCCTTTATAATTAAGCAAGATTTGNTCTACTGATTACCCAGAATAATTGGCAAACCGTCACCACCACTTCCAATTACAATTACCTTTGAATTAGGAGATTCAGCTAGCTTTGATGTAGCTTCAATTCCTTTATCCCTTAAAACATTNGTTGTTANGGAACGATTCAAGATGTTATTTGCATCAGCTTTACCTTGAGCNTCAATCCTNACCTTTTCAGCTTCTTTTNCAGCAGTTATAAGCCTAAATTCATATTCTAAAGATTGTTGTTCTTGACTCAGTTTTCTTTCAATTGCTTCTTTTATTGTATTTGGTAATGTAACATCTCTTACCAAAACAGCATTAATTTGTACATGTTGAGAACCNACCCCTACCTTTAATTCGTCGTATATTTCACTTTGTATAGCATCTCTTTTCGTTGAATACAATTGCTCAGGAGTATATTTACCTACAACACTTCGTGCAACAGCTCTAATTGAGGGAACAATTACAACATCTAGATAGTTTGTTCCCTTTGTTTGATGTAATCTACCTAATTCCTCGTATTTGGGCTGATATAGTACAGAGACGTCCAGATTAATATCTAATCCATTTGAAGATAAAACTTGCATCTTGCTTTCAAAAACTTCCTGCTGTTTTACGTTGTAAATAAAAACCTTATTCCAGGGAGCAATCAACCTAAAGCCTTCACCTAGTGGAGGTTCATCTGTAACTACACCACCACCAAATGTTCTAAAAACTACTCCTGCTTCACCATAGCCTATATTTACCGCTGATTTAGCACCAATTATAAAAACTGCCATTACCAGTATAACTGCCGGCAGCCCAATTCTATTTAATTTATCCATATTTATTTTATTTAATAATTAATTTAAGTTAACATTCCTCCATCAACATTTATAACTTGNCCTGTTATAAAACTTGATAAATCCGAAGAAAGAAATAAACATAGGTTTGCAACATCCTCTGGTTTTCCAGAACGCTTTAAAGGGATGCCATCTATCCATTTATTNATTAATTCTTCGCTTAATTCATTTGTCATTTCNGTTTCAATAAAACCAGGTGCAACTACATTGGATCTGATGTTTCTTGATCCAAGTTCAAGTGCAATTGATTTTGAAAAACCAATAATACCTGCTTTAGAAGCAGCATAATTAGATTGTCCAGCATTTCCTTTGATACCTACAATTGAACTGATATTGATTATGCTACCACTTTTGTTTTTCAAAAATGTTCTTTGGCAAGATTTAACCATATTAAAAACAGATTTAAGATTAACCTCAATAACTTTATCAAAATCTGATTCGTTCATGCGCAAAAGTAAGTTGTCTCTTGTAATACCAGCATTATTTATTAANACATCAATGTTAGAAAAGTCTTTCAGTACTTCCACAACTAAATTTTCACAATCAGAAAATTCAGAAGCATTTGATTTATATGATTTGCACTTTACTCCGTTTTTGTTAAGTTCATCCTCTAGCTTAAGAGCAAGTGAGGATGAGTTATTGTATGTAAATGCTATATTCGCACCATTTTTTGAAAGAGTTCTAGCAATTCCTTTACCAATACCTCTGGTTGCACCAGTTATTAAAATAGTTTTGTTTTCTAATAAACCCATTTTCAGTATTATTTTTCAAAATTAATAATTAGCTGAGAATTTCAGCTACTCTATTACCAATTTTTGCAGGTGAATCAACAACATTGATTCCACATTCTTTCAATATTTTCTTTTTTGCTTTGGCAGTATCATCAGAACCGCCAACNATTGCACCAGCATGTCCCATGGTTCTTCCTTTAGGAGCTGTTTCTCCAGCTATGAAGGCAACAACTGGTTTCTTAATTTGATTTTTTTGATACCATTTTGCAGCATCAGTTTCTAATTGTCCACCAATTTCCCCAATTAAAACAATACATTTTGTTTGATCGTCTTCAACAAAAAGCTTTACAGCATCCTTAATTGTTGTTCCAATTATTGGGTCACCACCAATACCTATAGCTGTTGAAATCCCATATCCTTNTTTAACAACTTGATCTGCTGCTTCATAAGTCAAGGTTCCTGATTTAGAAACGACACCAACATTACCCTTTTTAAAAACAAAACCAGGCATAATTCCAATTTTTGCTTCACCGGGAGTAATTATACCAGGACAATTTGGGCCAATTAAAACACATCCCTTTGACTTAATATATTGATTAACCTTGGTCATATCTAAAATAGGTATTCCCTCAGTAATTGCAATAATTGTTCCAATACCCGCTTCTGCAGCTTCCATTATTGCGTCAGCCGCAAAACCAGCTGGAACAAAAATTATGGAGGTATTTGCATTAACTTTTTTAACAGCCTGCTCAACAGTGTCGAAAACTGGTTTATCCAAATGTGTCTGACCACCTTTTCCAGGTGTTACTCCAGCAACAATATTAGTTCCGTACGAAATCATTTGTTTTGAGTGAAAAGTACCTTCTCCACCTGTAAAACCCTGCACAACAACTCTTGAATGTTTATTAACAATTATACTCATTTATGATGTTTTAACTCTTTCTATATATGACCCTTTAGTTGTATCTATCTTTATCACGTCCCCTTCATTAATAAAAAGGGGAACATTAATTTTAAATCCTGTTTCCAATTGAGCTGGCTTAGTAGCGTTGGTAGCAGTATTCCCTTTGACGCCAGGTTCAGTTGATTCTATAATTAAGTTAACACTTTGTGGCATTTCAACAGATAAAGTCGAACCATCTTCAGTATTAGTTAAAACTGTAACCATCTCACCTTCTTTCAAAAATTGAGATGACTCAATCAAAGACTCATCCACCATAATTTGATTATAATCATCCAAGTTCATCAAATGAAAAGATCCAGAATCTTTATACAAATACTGAAATTTTTTAGTCTCTACTCTAACTTCATCGATTTTATGTCCGGCGCTAAAAGTATTGTCAATAACCTTTCCATTAGTTACACTTTTTAATTTAGTTCTCACAAAAGCAGGACCTTTTCCAGGTTTAACATGCAAAAAGTCAATTATTTTATATATATCATTATTATAATGAATACATAAACCTTTTCTGATGTTGGATGAATTAGCCATTATTTAACTTTGAAAATAACCTTTCATGATACCTCTTTGTGAGTTTTGAATAAACTGTATGATTTCATCTCTTTCTTTGGTAGCCTCCAGTTCACCTTCAATGATTTTAACAGCCTGGGTATTATTATATTTTTTTTGGTAAAGGATTCTGTAAATGGATTGTATCTCACTAATAACCTTACTATCAAATCCTCTTCTTCTGAGACCAACAGAATTAATGCCTACATAAGAAATCGGTTCTCTAGCTGCTTTAACAAAGGGTGGGACATCTTTTCTAACTAAAGAGCCACCTGCTACAAATGCATGATTTCCTATTGAACAAAATTGATGAATTGCTACCATCCCAGCCAAAATAACNTGACTACCTACGGTGACGTGACCTGCAAGTGTTGAGTTGTTTGAAAAAATACAATTATTTCCAATAAAACAATCATGGGCAATATGAGAGTAAGCCATTATTAAGCAATCTTTTCCAATTACAGTCTTATTTCTATCGTTGGTTCCTCTGTTTATAGTAACACATTCACGAACAGTGGTATTATCTCCAATAACAGCTGTTGTTTCTTCACCATTAAACTTAAGATCTTGTGGGACAGCAGAAATTACTGATCCTGGAAAAATTGAGCAGTTTTTACCTATTCTAGCACCACTCATGATTGTAACATTAGATCCGATCCATGTGCCTTGGCCAATTATAACATTGTTGTCAATTGAGGAAAAAGGTTCAACAACAACATTTTTTGCAATCTTAGCTCCTGGGTGAATAAATGATAACGGTTGATACATAATTATGCTTCAGTTTTTTTTATAATTTTTGCCATTAACTCAGCCTCTGTTGTCAATCTTCCATCAACAAAGGCTTGTGCTTTCATGTGTGAAATACCTCTTCTTAAAGGAGACAATAATTCACATTTAAATATTAAGGTGTCTCCAGGAACAACGGGGAATTTAAATTTTGCTTTATCTATTTTAGCAAAAAAGGTCAAGTAATTCTGTGGATCTGGTATTGAANTTAAAATTAGGACTCCCCCAGCCTGAGCCATAGCTTCAATCTGCAAAACACCTGGCATAATAGGCTTTCCTGGAAAATGACCTTTGAAAAAATCTTCATTCATCGTAACATTTTTTAATGCAACAANATGTTTTTCAGAAAGTTCAAGTATTTTATCAATAAAGACAAAAGGTGGTCTATGTGGTAAAATTTCTTCAATTTTTTTTACGTCCATTAATGGAGGTTTAGACAAATCAATTTCAGGGGATGAATTTCTTCTTTCATTTTTAATATGCGCATGCAAATGTTTGGNAAACATTGTATTAACGAAATGACCTGGTTTGTTAGCAATTACCTTTCCTTTTATTCTTGTACCCAAAAGTGCTAAATCTCCAACAACATCAAGAAGTTTGTGTCTTGCTGCTTCGTTGGGATAATGAAGAGTTAAATTATCTAAGATACCATTACTTTTTACAGACAGTTGTTCAGTATTGAAAGCAGTTTTTAATTTATTCATAGTAGATTCAGATAATTCTTTGTCAACATAAACAATAGCATTGTTCAAGTCCCCTCCTTTAATCAAACCATTGTCCAGAAGCATTTCAATTTCGTGTAAGAAACTAAATGTTCTGGCATTAGCAAATTCATCCTTAAATTGTGAAAGGCTCTTCATAGTAGCATTTTGGGTTCCAAGAATCTTGGTGCCAAAATCAACCATTGTAGTAACTTCATAATTTTCGGATGGTATTACAGTAATATCACTTCCACTAACCTTGTCATAATATGAAATAACGTCTTTTATTACATATTCATTTCTTTCTTGAGTTAAATGTCTTAACCCAGCCTTTTTAAGTGCCTTTACAAAGAATTTTGAAGAACCATCCATAATTGGTGGTTCTGGAGCATTAAGTTCAATTAAAACATTGTCTATTTCCATTCCAACAAGAGCGGCTAAAACATGTTCGGAAGTTTTAATTTTAACTCCATTTTTGTCCAAATTTGTACCCCTTTCAGTGTTTACAACATAGTTTATATTAGCCTCAATCAATGGCTTTTCTGGGAGATCAATTCTTTGAAAAACATAACCATGGTTTTCATNAGCAGGCTTGAANGTCAATGTAACATCAGTACCTGTATGGATACCAACACCTTTAAGTGAAACTGATTTTTTGATTGTCGTTTGTCTAGGCATCTTTTTTTGTGTTTAAAAGTAGCGCATGAACCATTTTCATTATAGATGGAAAGTTTTTAAAATGAACATAGGATTTATTATAATCTCTGTAATTAAATGCTGGATATCCCATCACGGATGAATCCGAGTCAATATTTTTCAATATTCCAGATTTAGCCTGAATCTTNACCCTGTCACCAATTTTTAAATGTCCGCTAATACCTACCTGACCTCCAATCATACAATTTTTACCAATAACGGTAGATCCAGCAATTCCAGAACATCCTGCAATGACAGTATTTTCACCAATTTCAACATTGTGAGCTATTTGAATTAAGTTGTCAATTTTTACACCTTTTCTCAAAATTGTAGATCCAAGNGTAGCTCNATCAATNGTNCAATTGGCTCCAATTTCAACATCATCCTCAATGATNACATTGCCATTGTGACTTACTTTTTTTTGATTTCCTTTACTATCGAGATTAAATCCAAAACCATCAGAACCTATCACGGAACCAGAATGAATTATACAGTTATTTCCAATTATGGAATTGTCATAGATTTTAACTCCTGGGTGAATTACAACATTATTTCCAATAATTACATTTTCGCCAACATANACCTGAGAAAATATTTTAACATTTTTACCAATTATTACGTTTTCTTTACAAACTGAAAAATCTCCAAAAAACAAATCTTGATAATATTTTACATTTTTTGCAATTTCAGAATTTTTACTTAGTCCAACTTTATTTAACTTTTTCTTACTGAAAAAATCAAGTAAAAAGGAAAAAGCCTNATTAGGATCGTTGACTCTAATTAATGTCAGTTCTACGGGTTTTTCCAAAATGAAATCACGACGTACTAATACAATAGAGGAACTCGATTGATATAAATGGTTGTTGTATTTAGGATTTCCAAGAAATGACAAAGAATGCAAATCACCATTTTCAATCTTCGCAAGTTTAGAAATGGACACACTTTCATCACCTTCAACAGTTCCTCCCAACATGGAAGCAATTTTTTTTGCGGTCAAATTCATCGACGCAAAAGTATGAAAAAATGAATTAATTTAGTTAGATCATACAATGTGTATAGATTTAATGTTCAAGTTTTTAAAATTTTTTTTTAACAAATTATGATTAAGATTCTTTGGATAGATGATGAAATTGATTTTTTTCATTCTCATATTATTTTTTTAGAGCAAAAAGGATTTGAAGTAATAAAAGCTAAAAGCGGAGCAGAGGGCTTAATTATTTTAGACAATTCTAGAATTGACGTAATACTGATCGATCAAAATATGCCTGGTTTAGCAGGAACTGAAACTATTAAATTAATAAATGAAAAATTTGATCAAACTCCAATTGTAATGATATCACAAAACTCTGATGACAATACAATTGATCAAGCAATTGGAAATCGGGTAAAAGATTATATTATAAAACCAATTAATCCAAATCAGGTTTTATTAACATTAAGAAAGATTTTAAGTAAAAAAGAACTAATCAACAATACAACTCTAGATAATTATCAAAAAAAATACCAGGAAATCAATAATTTAATTAATGAATGCTCAAGTTTAGAAGATTGGAAAAATGTTTATAAAACTTTAGTTAAATGGGAAATAAAACTTTCAAATACTGATGATGTTGATATAGTTGAAATAATAATGTCTCAAAAAAAGTATGCTAATAATTTATTCTCATCATTTATTGAAAAAAACTATCAAAAAGAACTTGAAAACGAATCATTTGTTTCCTCAATAAATATTTTTAAGAAACATGTTTTTCCTAACATTAATAGAAAAGAATCTACTCTGCTTATTTTAATTGATAACTTTAGATACGATCAGTGGAAAATGATAGAGGGTTTGATTACTGAAAACTATACAATTGATGAAGAGTTTTTGTATACAAGCATATTACCAACAACGACTCAATATTCAAGAAATTCCATTTTTTCAGGTCTTAGCCCTCTACAAATCAAGAAAAAATATCCTAGTTACTGGGTTGATGAGTTTGATAATACAAATAAAAATAAATTTGAAAATCAACTTTTAGAGGATCAATTAACTAAACTTGGTTTAAAGTTTAAACATAAATTTATTAAAATTTCAAATTCAAAAGATTCTAAATCCTTCAATAAGAATCTTATTAATCAACTAAAATTTAATTTAACTACAGTTGTATATAATTTTATAGATATGATTTCACATGCAAAAAAAGATGTGAAACTAATTAAAGAACTTGCAAGTACTGATAAAGCTTATAGAGAACTTACATTGACATGGTTTAAAAACTCTGATTTATATGATACAATCAAAAAATCAAA
>PAGT01000063.1 GCA_002705485.1 Flavobacteriales bacterium
AATTATAGCAAAAATAAATGCATTGGATAAGCTGAAATAAAAATTTGTAAAGCTCATAAGTCCAATACAAACTAAAATTGGAAATGTATTTGGAATCAAAACAATTAGTAAATATTTAAAGTTAAAATTTGATAAAACCAAGAACATAAGACAGATTGTTAAAATGGCCATTAATAATCCAAATAAGATCTCTAAAGTAATTTTATCACTCAGTTTATCAAATAAGTATCCATTACCACTTAACTGGATGTCAATGTTTAATTTTTTAGAAATTAGTTTAACCTTTTCAAAAAGTTCCAAGCTTTTTTTCGAACCAAGATCTGGCATTCTACTTTTGATACTTAGCGGTTTATTGTCCAAACTGCTTAAATCCTTTAGATCTTTTAATGAACCAAAAAGTGATCTATCAACTGTAAACCCTAATTTTTCTATTTCTTCTTCAAATTTTATAAGATTATCCAATTCAAGATCATCATCATTAAAAAAATTAAATGAAACCTGTTTATATCCACCAAAATTTTTATCAAAAAATTTCATTTCCTTGAAAAGTGATGACGACTTATTGAACTCGTCATGGATGTGATTGTTTATTTCAAATTTGTTAATGCCATACATGCAGAAAAACAACATGGATAAAATCAGAAAAATGGATTTTGAACTGTGTTGAAAATTAATCAGTACCTTAATTAAACGATCGACACTCACATTGATCCCCTCACTACCCTTGATTTGATGAAGTTTAAGGTCAACACATATTGCATAAGTTACAAGTATCACGAAAAGAGAAACAAGAATTCCTATGGTTGTTATAAACCCCAGTCTGGTAATTGGGAGCACATTCGAAAAACAAAAACTCAAAAACCCTATTGCAGTTGTAAGCGATGTCAATGCAACTGGTTTACCAATATTGTTGATTTGATATTTGAAGTAATCGATACTTGTTTTCTTTGTTATTCCAGCATTATTAACTAAATGCATAAAATCAGAGATACATACAATAAATAGAATTGCCGGCATGATAATCATAACAAGTTCAATTCCTCCAAATAAGACTTGAGATATCATGAAACTAATTGAAACGCTAATTAGTACACTACCAATCACAATTACCACAAATTTTATATTTCTAGAAAAAATCCAAAGAACCAAGAAACACAAAACAGCACTAAAAAAAGTTATATATATAAGTTCTTGGATTACTTTATCTTTTATGTAAAGCTCAGCTTTAACTTGCCCAGTAATGTAAACCGATGTTTTTTTTAATTTATTAAATCGATTTTCGATTTTCTTTATGAAATCTTTGTTTTGAACTTCACTCAAGCCTGATTTGAGTTCAATTATGAAAAAGAACTTTTTATGGTCCTTTGATAAAAATGGGCTTTTATTTTTTTTTTATTATGTCTAAAAAAAAATCAAAGTCCTGTTTGGTTTCAATCTTCTTATTATTAAAAAACGGAAGAAAAAAATTTAACTTAAATAAAGAAATATCATTGAAAACATTTTGACTAAGTATTATGTCATTATTTTTTAAAAGATCATAATGAATACTTTGGAGTTCAATTAAATTATTTAATTCAATTTTTTTATCAAATTCAACTCCGACTAAAAAAAGATTACTTGAATTAATATTTTCTTCTTTTTCAATTTTGATGTCATCTGCATATTGTAATATCCTTTCAGAGTCATAGAAAATTTTAGGATCTTTAAGCTTGTAGATAGAAAAAATAAACAGAAAAATAACAACTGAGAATAGTTTGTATTTTTGTTCCCAAACAAATTTTATCATTTTTAATTGAAACAGTTTAATTTGAACACCTATTTAAATTTTGAGCAAAATTATTACTTAATAAATTCATGATGAAGTTTTTTTCAACTCTATTCTTTATTTTATTTTTGATTTTTTTTTCCAGTTGTAAAAAAAACAATTTTGATGCCAAACCAAAAACTTTCCTTGCTTTAGGAGACAGTTATACAATTGGCGAGGGTGTGCCAGATAGTTTGGCTTGGCCATACCAATTGGTTAGCCAAATAAACAAAAACGAAGTATATTTTGATAAGCCTAAAATTATAGCCAAAACAGGTTGGACCACAGATGAATTATTATTTGCAATTGACTCAATAAACCTAAAAGGAACTTATGACTATGTTTCTCTTTTAATTGGAGTTAATAATCAGTATAGGGAATTAAGTTTAGAAGATTTTAAATTTGAGTTCAAAAAATTAATTGAAAAAGCAATTATTTTTAGTGGAAATATGACGAAAAATATTTTTGTGTTGTCAATTCCGGACTGGAGCGTAATGCCTTATTCAACAGACCGTGATCGGAACAAAATTTCTAAACAGATAGATGAATTTAATTTGTCAAAGGAAATTATTTGTAACGAAAATGGGATTAACTTTATAGATATTACCAAAATATCAAGAAATGCAAAATCCAATTCATCATTAGTTGCATTAGATAGCTTACATCCGAGCGAAAAAATGTATAAAATGTGGGTAAATGAAATAATTGATCATTTAAATTTAGATTAATATGAAGCAAAAAATAAATCCTGAAAATTTAGATGAGCTTGATAAACTAGCGGGTTTTAGGTCAAGATTTCATAACCCAAAAAATGAAATTTATTTGGATGGTAATTCATTGGGTAAACTTCCGATTGAAACCAAAAAACGTGTATCAGATTTAATAGACAATCAGTGGGGAGAAAATTTAATTAGAAGCTGGAATGATTACTGGTTAGAGCTGCCTAAGAAAATAGCTTCAAAAATTGCTAGTTTAATAAACGCCGATCAAAATGAAGTTTTAGTTGGAGGCTCAACCTCTGTAAATTTATATAAATTAGGTTGTGCGTTGATTAATTCAGGAATTTATCCTAAACAACTTTTGACGGATTCTTTAAACTTCCCAACTGATAATTATATTTTAGAGGGAATAAGCAAACAATATTCAATTTCAAAGCCAGTTCGAATTACATATTCTTCTGACTTGAAAGCTGATATTTCCAAGTTAAAAAAAGTAATTAGTGAACAACCTGGGATTTTATGTTTGAGCCTTGTTACATACAAGAGCGCATATTTATATCCAATCAAAAAATTAAATGAGCATGCGAAAAAAAATAAAAGTATTATTATTTGGGATTTTAGTCATGCAGTTGGAGTTGTGAATATAGATATAAAAGCAACCGAAACACTTGTGGCAATTGGATGTACTTACAAATATTTAAATGGTGGTCCAGGATCTCCAGCATTTATGTATATACATAAGTCCTTGATTCCATATTTTAATAGTCCCATACAGGGTTGGTTCGGACATAAAAAACCCTTTGATTTTTTAGAATATTATGAGCCATCTGATGGAATTGAAAAGTTTGGTGCAGGTACTCAGCATATAATATCACTTGCTGCTCTTGAAGTGGGTATTGACATTACGCTTGAAGCTGGCATAAAAAATATAAGCTCTAAAAGTAAAAAAATGTCCACCTATTTAATGAAAGTCATTAAAGAAGAATTGGTTCCGCTGGGTTACGTAATTGAGAGTCCTGATAAATGTGATGATAGAGGATCTCATGTTACATTATCTCACGATTTTTCATGGCAAATTTGTCAATGTTTGACTAATCCCAATGTTGATAAAGTTAAAATAACCCCTGACTTTAGGCCTGATCGCTTCATTCGTTTGGGACTAGCTCCATTATATTTGAGTTTTAAAGATTTGGAAATAACGATTAGTCGCTTAAAAGAAATAATTATTAACGAGGAATATAAAGAAAAGGAAAAAACCAGACCAGTCGTAACTTAGAATAATTAGAATTCTTTTTAATTTTTATACAATCCTTTACTTCTGTTTTTTGCTAAAAGTTGTAGATCTTCCACAGTGTCGGTTTCGTCAACTATTTCTAACCCTAACATAGTTTCTATAACATCCTCTAGTGTAACAAGACCCCTAATTGAACCATATTCGTCTACTACAAGAGAAATGTGCTCTTTTTCCTTTAATAGCTTACTAAATAAATGTGGAATTTTAGACTCATTGTATGTTATGATTATAGGTCTTTTAATTTGAGAAAGTTTCAGATCACCCTTTTTTTGAATTATTTTTTCCAGTATGGTGTCTTTGAGAACATAACCTTTTATTTTGTCTATATTTTTAGAATATATTGGTATCCTAGAAAAAGCCAACTTAGTGTTCTTACTGTAAAATTCACGTATACTAATATTTTCGTCTGCGATCTTCATGACAGAAAATGGAGTCATAATATCTCTCACTTTAACATTTTTTAGTTTTACAATATTTTTAATGAAGTCAGAGTCCATTTCTTCAATTACTCCCTCTTTTTCCGCGATATCAGCCATTGCAGAAAAATCTTCAATAGTTAAGTTGGAGGTTTTTTTAGATTTAGCTATTAATCTTGTAAAAAATTTTAAAACCCATAAGACACCTGAGTATTTGAAGACGGGTAATATTGATGATAAAAAAACTGAGGTAAATTTTGAAAGTTGCCTCCAATATTGAGCACCCAAAGTTTTTGGGATTATTTCGGAAACCAATAAAATCAATATTGTCATTACAGCAGATACAATACCGACCAACATATCCTCATTTATGGAAAGTCCTAAAATTGAAAATGCTCTATCATTGTCTAACGCTGAATAGGCAATTTTTGCTTGTACACCAACAAGTATTGATCCAACCGTATGGGACACTGTATTCAGTGTCAAAATCACGATCAATGGTTCGTCAATTTTTTCTTTTAGTTTTTGAAGCTTTATTGCAAAACTTTTCCCTTCATTTATTTTTATTTTTAAAAAAGTTTGATTTATGCTAAGCAAAACTGCTTCTAAAATTGAACATAAAAATGAGAGTGAGATTGTTAATAAAGCATAAAGTATCAGTAGCTCCAAACAGAATTATTTGTTATTAAATTTACAAAAACTAGATAACTAATTCAATATTAATCCTTCAGCTTTAATAAAACTTATTAAACATNTATATTACGTACTTTAATAATGTTTTATATTAGNTATATTGAATTATAATCTGTNNACCTTTTCACAGTTATGAAATTATACAATTTAATTTTTTTGGTTTGTNGTATTAATTCTTTTTCTCAAAACANAAATTCTTTAGANCATCTATATCCTNATGATAGTATATCGATTGAATACCATGACGAATGGGGANAAAAAAACTANCAAAAATTAATTGANGAGTTTAAAAAAAATCCGTTAGAAAAAGGAGATATAGTGTTTTTAGGAAATAGCATTACCCAGGGTGGTAATAATTGGAATCAAAGATTTAATCACTCAAATATTAAAAATCGAGGAATAGGTGGAGATGTGACAGATGGTGTATTGGCTAGGTTAGACGAAATCATTTTTTTTAGACCAAAAGCTGTTTTTTTACTAATTGGAATAAATGACCTATGGAATATAAGCCCTAATATTCCAGAAATAGAATACATCGGAAACAATATAATTGAAATAGCTAAGCGAATAAAACAAAAGTCTAGTAAAACCAAAGTTTATATCCAAACGATTTTACCTATTGAAAAAAAAAATTTTAAGGAACCTATTAAAAGTATCAACTCAATAATTAAAAAAAATCAAGACACTAATGTTTTTGAAATAATTGATCTTTATTCTGTTTTTGTGGATGAGCAGGGGCTAATAAAAAGTGATTTGAGCACTGACGGAGTACATTTAAACGAAGCTGGCTACCAGGTTTGGGTTGATTATATAAAACCGATCTTTGAAACTCTATAATTTTACATTTGAAATGAGTTTAAAAGACCGTTTTGTGATTATTCTTCTTGGACTTATTGGAGGTGTTTTATTGCTAAATTTTTTTTTCTGGTTTTTACAAAATATTTTATTTGAAATTTTAAAGCCGTATTTTTCTATGTAATTTTTTTAACCAACTGATTTTGAAATAAAACTTTATGTTAAAACATTTTTTGAAACTGATTTTATTTTTTTTAATTGTACATTCTTGCAGTGGTGAATCAATGATTTTTACTTTAAAAACTTCTGCTATTCCAGAATTAGGCGGGAGTGTGTCACCTAGGATCGGAGAATTTGAGGATGGACAAAAAGTTGTTGTTAGGGCAACCCCCAATAAAGGATATGTTTTAGAGAGCTGGTCCGGCGCTACTGGAAAATCTGATACTACCAGCGTGATTATGAATTCGGATTTAGAAATAGTCGCAAATTTCATAAAAGTTAAACATAATCTTACAGTTTACATTATCGGAAAAGGAACTGTTAAAGAGGACATAATAAAATCCGGGACTACTAATTCCTATAAAGACCAGACAATAATTGAATTAACTGCAACTCCAAGTTCAGGATCAAAATTTGTGCAATGGAAAGGAGATATGTTGGGCACTACAAATCCGCAACAGATGGTAATTAACAAAGCCAAAACTGTGACAGCAGTTTTTGAATAAAACTTTTTTTATGTCTGCATCTGTCTATTAGTTTGATGTAACATTTATTATATTTATAAAATGAAAAAACTTTTTCTGCTCACATTTTTTCTAATCTTATCTTGTGGTGGAGATTCTGATAATGAAAATGCTGCTAGTGATGATTCAAAAAATGATTTTCCTAATTACATTGATTCAAATAATCTTAGAATTTTTGCAAGAGAAGGAGTAACAGAAAAGTTCTTGAACAATGTTGGACTGACATATAACGAAATGTTTATGGATAATTCAAATATTAATTCATCCATGAGATTACAGTTTTTAACCACTTGTAAAGAAAAATATGTCTATCAAAGAGTTGGTGTAGACGGTATGGCAAATAATTCAAATTTTGATTCTGGAACCCCTCCCAAGCCATATGATGACAATGCAACAGACTACATTTGGGAGATGAAAACCGGGGGATCAGATCAGTTGGGAGAAGTAATAGAACACTTATTACATACTGTAACTGCAGTTGGACTATACCTTACTTTTAATGATTGGAATTATAAAAACACTTCATCACAATTATATTTAGCTATGAATGAAGCGATAGACAAAGGAATTTATGATATATCTAGTTATAATAATTTGAAAAGTGATGATGCTTATCAAAGAATTATTACTCAAGAATATGCTTATTGGTTGATTTTAGCTGAATGGGACTTATACGTGGCGACTGGAAAAAAAGATAATGGTATGACTGGAAATGGTGAGTTTACCATCGGGACACCTTCAGAAATACAATCTCAATTACCTTTAGGTCACAAGTTATATAAAGATTATATCGAGAAAATATTTTCAATTCCTGAAAAAGATAAATTATCAGTATTATTCCCATAATTATTTAACAATATATTTTTTTTTATAAAAATTTCGTAGCTATATTCGCACACTTAATTGGGGTGCTAAGGCTGAGAATAAACCCATAGAACTTGCTAAGTAATTTTAGAAAAGGAAAATAGTATCACAGCTCTAGAATCTATAAAATCTTTCAAATGAAAAAACACTTTTTTATAACATTTTTAATTTTTGTTTTAGGTTGTAAAGTCGATGACAATGAAGGTTTAAATCAATCACCATCTGTTGAATGGACTTTTGTTGCATGTGAGGGGAATTATGGAGCCAGTAATGGATCAATTACAATGATAAATAACCTTGGAGAGATTAAGAGTGTCAGCGATGTGGGTGATGTCGTTCAATCTATTGAAGTTTACAAGAACAAATTATTTGTAATAATAAATAATAGTCATAAAATAAAAGCATTTGATATTACAAAAGAAGGATTGCGTTTGCCTGGAATTGAAGTTGATACTAATAATTCTAGCCCAAGAGAAATGGTATTTTTAAATGATAAGCTTTATTTTACAAATTGGAATACTTCAGACGTGAAAGTTCTTAATTTGATTAATTATGTAATTGAAGATTCTATAAAAGTTGATGGCAAGCCGGAATCAATTTTAGTTGACGGAACGGATCTATGGGTTGGAATTCAATTAAATAATGATTTTTCGGATGGAAACAAACTACTAAAAATAGATACCAAGTCTAATGCTATTACTGGTACTTTTGACATTGGGAAAGGTCCAACATCTCTAGCTATTTACAATAATAACATTTATGTTGCAAATACTTTTTATGATGAAAATTACAATGCTTTTTATGGCTCAAGCAGATTAGACAAAATAGATCAAGAGATTGATATTAAATATTATGGTTCTGGTGTGGTATGTGGAGGGGATGTTTTAAACTATACAAACAAAATTTTTAGATCGTTCTCAGGTGGAGCTGCTATCTTGGATGAGAAATTAAATATAATAGAAAACACTAAAATAGGAGACTATGTGCCTGGTCAATTATACTCAGCTGAAATTATCGGCAACTATATTTATTTTGGATTAACAAACTATACCGATTTTAACAAAGTTAAAGTTGTGGATTTCTATAATAATGAAGTAGGTTCATTTGATGTAGGAATCATCCCTGGGGATTTTGCCTATTGGACATCAAACTAATATTATTTTCCAATAATAATAAATTCTGTTTGACGGCCATTAACATATCTAAAACCTTCTTTCTCAAAAATACCTGCCTCTTCCAACATTATTCGGATTTCCTTACCCCACTCCTTAATATAACTTTTGTTGTTGAGTTCAATTGCATAGGCTGTGTCAAACATCATTGGAACATCACCATTAACAGGCACTCCTTGTTGAGAATCCCACATTCCTATAGTTGTTCCTGCTGAATGCCCAAATGTTCCTAAAGGATGTGTATAAATTTGAGGTTTTAATCCTTCTTTTGTTCCAATTTCAAGTGAAGATTTCAAAATATCATTACCTGATCTTTTGTGTTTAAATTGATTTGTAAATATATCTTGAAGTCTATTTGCATCAATCAAAGCATTAGTTAAAAAATCTGGGGCTTTATTTTCACCGGGTTTTAAAACATATGCAAGTTGTTGACAATCTGTATTTAAAGTCAAATAGCTGATACCAAAATCGCAATGAACCAAGTCTCCAGGTTGAATGATATCAAATTTAGATTTACCGTCAAAAGCGTACAAATCACTTTTTTCGTTTCTTTGAACGTCAACAGTTGGGTGAAACCATGTTTGTAAATTTAGGTCCAAGACTTTCTCTCTCATCCACCAGACAACATCATTTGTTGTTGTTATCCCAGGTGAAATTACTTTGGTTGAAAAAGCTTCTTTTATAATATTACGCGTTATCCTTACAAGTTGGCTGAATATAACTTTCTCTTTTTCAGTTCTTGTTTCTATCCAGCGGATTCCTAATTTTTCAGCAGAAATAATTTTTTTTTGAATTTCTTTTGGCGCATTATTATAAAAAAGTTCATGATCTGTTTTAGAAATACCATCTACCAGTGCAAAGTTTTTGGAAAAATTTAAACCAATTTTTTTTGGTGCTTTTAGTGAAATGTAATCGTATAATGCCTTGAATTGGTCTGGGGTTTCATCTTTATTCCAAATGGATGGAATATTGTCGCCAAAATTATACCTAGATATAGCTGCTTTATCTAATTTTTTAGAACTTTTATCATAATGAAATACCAGAATTGTTCTTCTTCGAGCGTTTAGCCATGTTGGAGGTAAGAATGTTTTAATTATTGGGTCTTCATTGTATTCTCTTGCGATTATAATCCACATATCAATACCAGTTTCCTCCATTAATTGTGGAAGTAAATTTTCTATTCTATCTTTTTGAATTTCTTTAATTACAGAAGCTCTTTCTTTTAAATCAAGAATATCTTGAGAAAAAGATGATTGAAAGAAAAATAATAAGACAAGTATCAGATTGGTATTATAAATAAAAAGATTTTTCATAATTAGCTTTTTTAGAAACTATTTACTTAACTGAAAATTGTTTGTACCAGTTTGCCTGATATTTAATTATTGTATCTCTGGGAATTCCGTGGCCCAGTTCATCATATACTATCACTTTTAAATTTTCTTTGGGCGTTCCAATTAGTTCTTTCCATGGTAGGTAAGATTCTTTGTATCCGAAAATACCATCTTGCTTTCCAATAATGTGAAAAATTGGTGTCTGGATTCTTCTTACGTAATAATGGGCTTCGATTTCTTTCTTTGATTTTTGCATCATTAGTCCACCGACTAATATAAAAGCTGCTTTCACTCTATCGTCAATTGCTAATAGATAATTTGATGTTGTTGATCCCCAACTGTATCCATAATAGAAAAGATTCTCAAATTTAAAATCATTTCTTGATTCGATATAATCAATGGATCTTTTGAAGTCTTTACCGATTTTGATTATTGTATTCTTGTATGTTTCAGATTCGTCTGGCCAAAAAGTATCATAATTTTTTACTCTTGAAAATGTATTGTTATATATTGGGTGTATTACAGCATAACCTTCATCAATTAGATGCTTGTGAGTTATTAATAGGTTTTGTGGTAAACTAGAGTCTTCATCTTGAATAATTCCTCCAGCAGTTGGATGTATAATTACAGGATTGTATTTGTCATTAAACTTATTTGAATAAATGATGTATCCAAATAGTTTTTCATTGCTTTCATATGTTGTTGGCATTTCAAATTTTTGCGCGGTATAGCCATCTTGAAAATTTTCAATTGTGGTGGTTTTGGCATTGACCGGAGAGTTTTCATAATCAAACTGAGACTTGTACACGTCGAAAACTTCATCACTGACATCGGACAGTTCAGAAATGTTTCTGTTGTATTCAGGAATAATTTTATCGTCAAGTAGAGACGAATGATTTTCGTTCAATGTTTTTGCTAGTCTGATTCCATTTCCAATGCTTCTATCCATTGGAGAAAGACTGTAATAATTATTAAAGGTATATGGTTGTTCAGAAAATGATCCACCTAGAATTGAAAACCTTTGTTGATTTATTCCGTTTGGATTTAAGACCCATTCTTTTACATTCCCTCCTATATTATTCAAACCATTTGATGATCCTCTTGAATCATCTACTAAAGTTGTTTGACTCGAATCATAATTACTGTTGTCTCTAACTTTTTTATTTACACTGGCACTGAAACCTGTTTCACCAGATGCATAAAGCCATTGATAAACATTGGGGAGTGAAAGTTTTTTATATCTTGAATAAGCTCGAGCCTCAAACCAACTTAGCCCTGTTACAGGATGATTTTCTAAACCAGCAGGGTGTTTGCCGTACGACCAATTTGATGGGCCTGATTTTCCATACTTACCAGTGAATGATTTTATGGATGAGTTAAAGTCTAGAATCTTACTTCCGACTTGAAATGGAAAATCCCAATATGATGGATTTTCATATCCCCCATCTTCAACAAA
>PAGT01000064.1 GCA_002705485.1 Flavobacteriales bacterium
AAGAAGGCCGTACCGCCTATTGTTTTTTATTATATAATTTGACTTCACTTTCCCGTTGTTATACCATCTTTTTTGAGCCCCATCTTCATACCCGTTTTTAAAGTTCGATTCTTCAATTAGAATTCCATTTATAGTCCAAATTTTATTTGTTCCATTGTATTCTCCGTCAGTAAATTGGAAAATAAAGTTGTGAGCCCCGTTAGAGAAATATCCGATAAAGTCACCTTCCTTTTTACCCATTTTATACTTTCGAACCTCTTTTAACCTGCCACTTGGGAAATACTTCTTCCATACCCCATTTTTTTGACCATTTCGATAGGTCTGAGTGGAATAAACAGTTGATGAACCTTCGAAGTTTTGAAAAACCATTCCGCTTAGTGGTTTGTCTTGGTAAGTAACTGTTGACTTAAACAAATTTAAATCTGAATCGGAATAATGAATTCGGAGTTCTTTATTAGGCCTATTACAACTCAGGCTTAAAAAAAAGAAAAGCATTATAATTTTAATTACTAACTGTGCCGGGCGTTCCATAATAACCACTTCCATTTATATAAGGTGTGTCTGCTGTTGTGTGATAATGGTATATACCTTCACTGAAATCTTTTGTCGAGTGCGAATGACCGTGATATGCGTCAAGGTCGGAGGTAGATATTGTTTTTCCGTTTTCCTCAGGACCATAAACTGGAAACCCGTCTAATAAGAAACCAAGCAGAGCGTCTTTTCCTGCGTTAGTTGTAAGCCAAAAAGGCTCCATGTGGTAATGGTACCTTCCTCCCGACCCATTTTCAGCACCTGGAGAAAGTGGTGCAGGATGCCCGTTATAGTTGTCAAAAGAATTGATTTCTCTTGTTAGGGGCTCGCTCATGCCAGCGTATTGGTTATAAAATGGAACTCCGTTTAAAGAAACGCCTATTGGGCCCATTGATGTTGGACTATTTGTGGAGGCTTTTTTGGGTGAGTTTGGAATTTTAAATGAGATACTAAGCTCTGAAACCCTATTTGGGTTTAAATTAAAACTTCCGGTATGAAAAATATTAGGGTTAGACGTATCATAAGGCTCATATTTTTCGCTATGCCATTTGGTGTCTTTAAAATAAGGACTCTTATGGTCTGGAACCCCGCTTGTATTAATAAAGACAAATCCATCAGAAATTGTAATTTCAGAGCTTATACCATATATTTTCTTGTAGATATCTATTGGAATGGTAATTTGATCATCAGAGTTGTTTTCTTCTTCATTTTGGCTTTCTGAGTCCGAGCAGCTAAAGTAAACACTAATTAATGTTATTAAGAAATAGAAAAAAAAGTTTTTCATTAGAAATATTTTAAATTTTAGTAAAAATTAATAAAAAAAGTGACTTCTTACCAACATCTCTTAAGCTTTAAATTTTGAAGAAGCTTATTCATTGAGCTTAAGTACTGCCATAAAAGCTTCTTGAGGAATTTCTACCCTACCAACTTGACGCATTTTCTTTTTCCCTTTTTTCTGTTTTTCCAACAACTTTCTTTTTCTAGTAATGTCCCCTCCGTAACATTTTGCAGTAACATCCTTTCTTACAGCTTTTATAGTTTCTCTTGAAATTATTTTTGTTCCGATTGCAGCTTGAATTGGAATATCAAACTGTTGTCTTGGGATTAATTTACGAAGTTTCTCACACATTTTCTTCCCAATTGAATAAGCATTTTCCTTGTGAATCAGTGAAGATAGCGCATCAACAGAGTTTCCGTTTAACAAAAGATCTACCTTAACTAGTTGTGATGAGCGCATTCCAATTGGAGTATAATCAAATGAGGCATAGCCTTTGGAAACTGTTTTTAAACGATCATAAAAATCAAAAACTATTTCAGCCAACGGCATATCAAAAGTTAGCTCAACCCTCTGTGTTGTTAAATATGTTTGGTTCTTAATCTGCCCTCTTTTTTCAATACACAAGCTCATGACATTTCCCACATAATCAGATTTGGTAATTATACTCGCTTTTATGTAGGGTTCTTCAACCCTGTCTAATGCGCTTGGGTCTGGTAAATCTGAAGGGTTGTTAACTAGTAAAGGAGAGTCGGGCGACTTTCTTGTAAAGGCTTGATATGAAACATTTGGAACAGTGGTTATAACCGACATATTGAACTCTCTTTCTAAGCGTTCCTGTATTATTTCCAGGTGAAGCATACCTAGAAAACCACACCTGAAACCAAACCCTAAAGCCGAAGAACTTTCAGGGATAAACACAAGAGACGCGTCATTTAATTGAAGCTTTTCCATTGAAGATCGTAACTCCTCATAGTCTTCGGTGTCAACAGGATAAATTCCTGCAAAGACCATTGGTTTAACATCCTCAAACCCAGAAACACCTTCTGTGTTTTCGGAATTGCTGTCGGTTATTGTGTCTCCAACTTTAACCTCTTTGGCGTTTTTAATACCAGTTATCAGATAACCCACATCCCCTGCAAAAATAGTCTCTTTTGGAGATTGGCTTAGGTAAAGCGTCCCAACTTCGTCAGCGTTATAAACTTTGTTTGTTGCCAGAAATTTAATTGTTTGCCCTTTTTTTATTTTACCTTTAAAAACACGAAAATAAGTTTCAACCCCCCTAAAAGGATTATAGACAGAGTCAAATATTAGGGCTTTTAGAGGAGCATTAATATCTGACTCGGCTTCAGGTATAAAGTCAATAATAGCATCTAAAACAGCTTCAATTCCTTTTCCGGTTTTGGCAGAAGCATGAATAATCTCCTCCTTTTTGCAGCCAAGAAGATCTACTATATCATCACTGACTTCCTCTGGATTAGCAGAAGGCAAATCAATTTTGTTTAAGACAGGAATTATTTCTAAGTCGTTTTCTAAGGCCAAATATAAATTCGAGATGGTTTGAGCTTGTATGCTTTGAGCAGCGTCAACAACAAGTAAAGCTCCCTCACAAGCTGCAATTGATCTAGAAACTTCGTATGAGAAATCCACATGCCCAGGCGTGTCAATAAGGTTTAAAGTATATTCAACACCTTTTTTATTATACTGCATTTGAATGGCATGGGACTTAATTGTAATACCTCTTTCCCTTTCCAAATCCATGTTATCTAAAACTTGTTCCTGTTTTTGTCTTTCAGAGACAGTCCCTGTGAAATCAAGAAGTCTATCGGCCAACGTACTTTTTCCGTGATCAATGTGTGCAATAATACAAAAGTTTCTAATTGAAGCCATTTTAAAGAAAAAAAGTATCACAAATATAATTGAATTAATGAAGGAAAGACTTAAAATTAATATTTTACATTTGCAAAAAAGATATATTTTTAGTGGTTAAAATAGGCGATATTAAACTAGGCGAGTTTCCGCTCTTGTTAGCTCCAATGGAAGATGTAAGCGATCCTCCTTTCCGTGCCTTATGTAAAGAAAATGGAGCTGACGTAGTTTATACAGAATTTATATCTTGTGAAGGGTTGATCAGGAGTGCACAAAAAAGTGTTATTAAGTTAGATATTTTTGAAAAAGAAAGACCTGTTGGAATACAAATTTTTGGAGCAAATCTAGATACTATGCTCAAAGCAATAGACATTGTTGAAAAATCTTCTCCAGATATTATAGATATCAACTTTGGGTGTCCTGTAAAAAAAGTGGTTTCAAAGGGTGCGGGTGCTGGAATTCTCAAGGATTTTAATCTTATGGAGAAGCTTACCTCGGAAATTGTTAAAAGAACCGATATTCCAGTTACAGTCAAAACACGTCTTGGGTGGGACGAAAACAGCATAAAAATTGTGGAGGTTGCTGAACGAATTCAAGATGCTGGAGCCAAGGCAATTTCTATTCACGGCAGAACAAGGGCACAAATGTATAAAGGGTTTGCGGATTGGACTCAAATAGCAAAAGTAAAAAATAACCCAAGAATGGAAATACCAGTTTTTGGAAATGGAGATGTAAACTCACCAGAAAAAGCATTAGAAATGAAAAATAAATATGGTCTTGATGGTGCAATGATTGGAAGGGCCAGCATCGGAAATCCATGGTTTTTTAACCAAGTAAAAGAATACATGAAAAAAGGAAAACATTTCCAAAAACCAAGTATTGAGGACAGGATAGATACAGCCAAAAGACACTTGGAAATGGCCATTAAGTGGAAGGGTGAAAGACTCGGGGTTCTTGAAACGAGAAGACACTATTCAAATTACTTTAGAGGAATACAAAATTTTAAACCATACAGAACAAAGTTGGTTACAACAGATTCTTCCGAANCTATATTTGAAATTTTTGGTGAGCTGAAATCAAAAAAACACATTATGGATTCAGCTATAGCTTAACTTTCCTCAATGACAATAAGGAGATGCCCGAACCTACTGCGCCAATTAAGAGAATCCATCCGATAACGACAAAAAGGTTAAACGCATTTAAGCTTACAGGATAAGGTATTTGTGTGCCGCTTAAATGGATAATCCCTAAAGACTCTTGTAAATAAACNGCAATAATTCCCAAAAACACCCCCAAACCCCCACCTAATAAGGTTATAAACATTCCGTATTTAAAAAAAAGAATTTTAACTGCACTATTTTTTGCGCCAAGTTTATTTAATATTCTAATATCATTTTGTTTTTCAACTATCAAAATAATAATTGCGCCTATTGCATTGAACATTGCGACTATCAATATAAGCCCCATAACAAGATTGAGAATAATTTCTTCAGATTTAATCATTTTGAAATAAGTATCATTAAGCTCTTCACGGGTTTTTATAAAAAAATCGTCACCGAATTTTTCTTTAAGATTAACAACAACAGCATTTACCCTTGAGGGATTATTTAATTTAATACCAATTGAAGAGGCCAAGCTTTTATTTATTCCTAAAATTTTTTTTGCAGAATCCAAAGGAACGTAAATTGTATTGCTCTGTTCTAAATCACCAGAACTAAAAACACCGCTAACCATATGTAATGAAGTCCTGTAAGGTTTTAAATAAAAACTTTTTTGTTTCAAACTGGGANTCAAAATATTAATTCCTCCCCCATAGTTGAATAAACCTAACCTAAGTTGGTCNGCTAAAGTATAACTTACAACAGACTCATTTATACCATCCGTATTAGACAGCCATTTACCAGTCTCAATTAGTTTTTCAATCTCGTAAACAGAAGCATAGTTTTTGTCCACACCAACCATTGTTACGAAAGAACTATTACCCTCGTTTTGAACCCCGACCTTTTCTTTTAACTCAAACGTAAAACTATTTATTTCAGAAATATTAGCTATTCCGTTTGAGACCTCCGAATACAAAAAAAACTTTTTAGATTTAGAAAACACGCTAATGTCAGGGTCAAAGGCTTTTGTGTAGTTTACTCCAAAGCCTTTAAGCCCTGAAAAAACCGACAAAACAATAAAAAATGAACTGGCAGCAAGAACCAAAACAAGTGACGCTGAAAGACTAATTATATTAACNATATTCCATTTGCTTTTGGCAAAAAAATATCTTTTTGCTATGAAGCTNGTAAAATTCATTTTTTNTTCTTTTTNTAAACCTCATTTTTAATNGGGTTGCTTTTGTTTCGAAGAGCTACATNAATCTTATCAATANGGTCCANACTATCATCAANAAAAAANATAACATCAGGGATTCTTCGAAGNTGGTTTCGAAGTAATTTTCCTAAAGAATTTTTAATTTTATTTTTATTCGAAACAATAAGCTCTAAAATAGAATTACTTTTAGCAAAAGGAAAAACGCTTACATATACTTTGGCATGCATTAAGTCAGGTGAGATAGAGACTTTAGTTACAGAAACAACGACATTTGTAATGGTAGAATTTCTTAAGCTTTGTTGGATAATTGTGCTCAAATCTTTTTGTAGAACTACACTAACTTTTCTTTGTCTCTCGCTTTCCATGTAAAGATATATTGATGCTTTATTCTACTTTTGAAATACGAAGTGTATTTACTTCACCTCTTTTAACAATTGGCATCGCAGACAAGTTTATGACATAATCTCCACTTTTGATAAAACCATTATTCATTGCAATCTGGTTAACTTCCTCAATAGTATCATCAGTACTAACGAAGTTATCGTATAACATACATTTCACGCCCCAAAGAAGATTAAGCTGAGATAAAATTCTTTTATTTGATGTAAAAACAAGTATTAGCGAATTAGGTCTCCAAGATGAAATTTGCCAAGCGGTGTATCCGCTGTTTGTAAGAGTACAAATAGCTTTTGCGCTTATTTCGTTCGCTACACTGGTNGCATGAAAGCAAACCGACTTTGTTAAGAGTCTTTTTGATTTAAGATTTGGAACATCATGCGGAGTTTTGATAAGAGGGGAGCTTTCAACGCGGTTGATTATTTTTTCAATTGTTTTAACCACTTCAACTGGGTTTTTACCAACGGATGTTTCTCCTGAAAGCATAATCGCATCAGCACCGTCCATCACTGAGTTGGCAACATCATTCACTTCAGCTCTGGATGGAGTTAAGCTGTCAATCATTGACTCCATCATTTGAGTAGCAATTATAACAGGTTTTCTTGCTTTTTTAGCTTTTGTGACGAGAAGTTTTTGATTTAAAGGAACTTCTTCNGATGGAATTTCAATTCCTAAGTCTCCTCGAGCAACCATAAGACCGTCAGAGTTTTTTAATATTCCATCAATGTTTTCGATGGCTTGAGGTTTTTCAATTTTGGCAATAATGGGTATTTTTTGGCTAGAATTCGTTTCGATCAGTTTTTTCAAAATGGATAGATCTTTACTGTTTCTTACAAATGAAAGTGCAATCCAATCAAACTTATTCTTTATTGAAAACAAAGCATCTTCTTTGTCTTTAGGGGTAAGAGCAGGCATCGAAATTTTTGTATTAGGAAGGTTTACACCTTTATTAGAATTTAAACTGCCGCCTTGAATGACCTTTGCCTCAACATAATCTTTTTTGTTTGTTTTAATGACCTTTAAAATTAACTTACCATCGTTAATAAGTATTTTTTCGTTTTTACTCACATCAGAAGGAAAAGATGAGTAATTTATTGACACTTTTCTTTTGTCTCCAATATAATCTGGGTCAGTTGTTGTGAAAGACAGAACATCTCCCTTTTTCAACTCTACACCTTGTTCGACCTGACCAATCCGAATTTTAGGGCCCTGTAAGTCACCAAGAATAGAGACGTGGACTTTAAGCTCGCTGTTAAGACTTCTGATATCATCAACTATTTTTTTTGTTTCAGCGTAAGAGGAGTGAGAAAAATTAATTCTAAAAACATCTACGCCACATGAAATAAGTTTTTTAAGAATTGGTTTGGAGCTGGAGGCAGGACCTACTGTTGCTACTATTTTTGTTTTGTTTAGTTTCATTAATCGAAAATTAAGTTTTCCTTTAGTCGTAGTTTAAATGTGCTGTATTCATAACAAGAAGAAACCCCTTTTAATAAAGATACNGATTTTATAAAACCAGGTAAATCGTTTTTTCTTCCAAAATATTTCATAATATAATCAGCTTTACTAAGCTCCGGTACCAAAGCTTTTTTGTAATCATTAAACTTAAATAAGGAACTTGTGCTAGCCTCACTTTTAGAAACATTAAAGGAGTTTGAAAAAAAATAGATTAAAGGGTTGTTTTTGTCTTCATTGTTTTTGTAAGCCATGTAAAACTCATTTGTGTTGGAGAAACTGACATTAAATTCNTGTCGAAAAAAACTTAAACCCAAATNTTTATTTAANATGAANGCTAAGCTATATGCTTCAAGAATCGAGTGTATAGCCACAATATAATAATTTTGTTCNGCTTCATCNANGGAAAGTTTGTNGTTTGGCATAATCAAAGATACTATATNCTTACAATGTNNTAAGNTTAAAAGAATGATCTGATCTCAAAAATNCTTTTCAAANTCTTTGAACANAACGCANGCATTATGNCCTCCAAAACCAAANGTATTGCTCATNGCATAACGAACATCTCTTTTTTGAGCNACATTAAAAGTAAAATTAATTTTNTTATCAATATCATCATCTTGNTCCTGGAAATTAATTGTNGGAGGAACAATATTGTTATTTATNGACAGNACTGAAGCTATAGCCTCAATTGCTCCTGCNGCACCAAGNAAGTGGCCTGTCATGGATTTTGTTGAGTTAATATTCATAGAATAAAGATGGTCTCCAAAAAGAGTATTTAATGCTTTTGACTCGGCAACATCACCCAAAGGGGTAGAGGT
>PAGT01000065.1 GCA_002705485.1 Flavobacteriales bacterium
TGGATTTTTATCAGCTTGTGATACGAAAGGACCAGCATCTACTACAAATACATTTGAAACATCGTGAAGCTGTTCATATTGGTTAACAACTGATTTTTTAGGATCGTTTCCCATTCTAGTTGTCCCAACCTCATGAATAATCCAACCAGGCTTATTTAACCCAAAATTACTTTTTTTATCAGGCTTTGCCCATAAGGGAATGCCTCCCATATTATGGATAATCTCTTCAAATGTATCTTGCATATGTTTAGCCTGATTTATTTCGTTTTCAGTCCATTGATAATTGAACCTTAACACTGGGACTCCGTATTTATCAACTTTATTGGGATCTATTTCACAATAATTAGTTTTTTGAGCAATTGATTCACCTCTTCCAGAAATACCAATTGTTGATCCATAATATTTTTTCATATCGGATCGTAAAACATCACCATAGCCACCCGCATTATTGATTCCAAAAAACTTATTGAAGTTATTGACATTAAATCCTGTCCCATATGAAGGTGCACCCATACCACCCCAAACTTCTATGTGATATCCTCTAGGAAAGTTTAAATTTTTATTATCAAGCCACCAAGGAGAATAGACATGCATACCACCAACACCATCTTCGTTGTATGTTTTTCTATCAATAAGTTCTGGGATAAATGCCATCATGTCTCCCCCAGTAGAATCGTGTAAATATTTACCAACTAAATTGCTGCTATTTCCAAGTCCATTTGGGTGCTGTTTACTTTTAGAATTTAAAAGTATTCGAGCAGAGCTACATGCTGATGCAGCTAATACAACGATTTTTCCTTTTAATTTATATTCTTTATTATCTTCTTTATTGATAAATGAAACTCCGGTGGCCTTACCTTCGTGATTGGTTGTTACTGTACGCACCATTGAGTTAACATACATATCGATTTGGCCACCAGACTTTTGAGCAGGAAATATGAGAACAGAACCTGAGGAGAAATCAGCATAGGTCATACAACTTCTTGCACACTGATTACAATAAAAACAAACTCCTCTATCATTATTAATTCTTTTGGTGAGAACCGATAAACGTGATGGCATAACTTTGACATTACTTTTTCTGGCACCCTTAATGTAAAAGAGCTCATGCAATCTTGGTTTTGGTGGTGGAAGGAAAAAGCCATCTGGATCGTTTGGTAAATTTTCTTTACTTCCAAATACCCCAATTAATTTATCAACTTTGTCATAATAAGGCTTGATGTCGTCGTAAGTTATAGGCCAGTTTTCACCAAAACCATCAAGGGATTTTTTCTGAAAATCATCAGGTCCAAACCTTAGTGATATTCTTCCCCAATGATTTGTTCTTCCACCTAACATTCTAGATCTAAACCACTTAAAATCTGTATCACCAATTTGGGAATAAGGTTCACCTTCAATCTCCCAACCCCCATATGCTTGGTCATAATCACCAAAAGGTCTTGTTGTACCAGCACCTCTTCTGGGGGATTCGTATGGCCATTTTAGTTGGGTCATTTGGTCAGGGTTAGCAGGGTCATAAAATGGTCCAGATTCTACTAAAGCAATAGAAAGGCCTGACTCAGCTAAAATTTTTGTGGCCATTCCGCCGCCAGCACCAGAGCCAACGATAATTACATCATATTCTTTACTATTTTCTTTTATTTGCATTATAAATCAAATTTAATAAAGCATTTTTTTTAATTGAAAAATAATCAATTATGTTTATTGATAGTTAATTAGATTAACCTATAGCTCCAAAATTTTTATATTTCTAAATGATATTACACCTGGATGGTCTTGAATTGAAATTTTCCCAGTTTTGAACTTGGCAAAATCACAATTTTGCCAAGGCTCCTCATCACAATTATTGAACTTAGTAGGAGCGACCATTTGATCCCACTCCTCACCACTTAGTGGAAATTCAACAATTTTATGCCCATTATGAACGACTTCTCCTTTATTAGATCTATGGTCAATAGTAATATCATAAGAATTCCATTGACCAGCAGGCTTTGTAACAAATTTTGATGGAGCGATCATTCCATATAAAGCTCCAGCTTGGATTAGTGGGCCATCCGGGACTTCAGGATCTAATATTTGTATTTCAGGTCCAGTAACATAAGGAAACTCATATTTCATATCTTCTTTAACTCCCCAGAAAAATCCACTGTTGGAACCTGGACTCACCTTCCATTCAAGATGGATTTTAAAATTGGTATATTCTTTATCGCTTACTAAACTTTTATCACCTTGTCCTTTTGCATTTTCTGATGTAAAAGTCAAAACCCCATCATTGATATCCCAGCCTGACTTATTTCCATCGTCCTGATAATAATGCCAACCATCAAGAGAATTTTTTTGAATCAAAGAGACCCAATTTCCGTTGTCCTCTGAATCTTGATTTTCTGTTTTATTAGTTTCTTTTTTGTTGTTAACACTTTCGCAAGCCAAACAAAACATGAAAACCAATGTAAATATTTGAATATATGTTTTTTTCATTTTTGAATATTTTTTTTAAAATTAAATTAAAATTGTTCCAAATTAAAGTTCCCAACCTTTTCTAGACTTTCTTTGAACATATTTATTTGCTAAATCAAAATTAGTTATCCTCATATTTTGTCCATCCCAAATGAGTTTTTTTCTTCCAATATAATTGCTGTGTTCTGAAACATGAACTGAATTTTCAGAAAATTTAGGACTTTTTGTCCCTATTAACATGTACGATCTGATTGCAAGATTACCCATTAAAACAGATTCTGTAAATGGGCCAGCGTAATCAAATGATGATGTTAGCTTTGAATGAGCTTTTGACCCATAGCCTTGCTTACAAGCTTCAACCCAAGCTCTATGATGAATGTTATCTAAATCTTCGAGATCAGTTTTAAAAAATAAAGTTTTCTTACCTTCTCTGTAAAGCTTAGGATTCATGCCATAT
The DNA here is from genome assembly GCA_002705485.1 of Flavobacteriales bacterium. Lineage (GTDB taxonomy): Bacteria > Bacteroidota > Bacteroidia > Flavobacteriales > Flavobacteriaceae > MAG-121220-bin8. Next base: position 2,915 of record PAGT01000065.1, read on the forward strand.
GTTCCAAAACTAATCACTCCCTTGTCTCCTATCATCAAAACACCGCTTCTACTGTATTTCTCTCCCAGATATTCTTCGGCAGGTATAGCTTTTGGATGAGAGGGTCTTAACCCTCCATCCATCCAAACCAATTTTACATCAGATTTATTTTTCTCTGTTTTATTAAAATTTAATGTAACGATAGAAGATGATGGGCATCCCTCAGGGATATAATTATGATTCCAAGTCTTTTCAACAACTGTTCCTACACTGCATTGAACATCATTGGGATAACCCAAACCAAGTGCCTTAAACGGTGCATCTAATAAATGACAACCCATATCCCCCAGAGCACCTGTTCCGTATTTCCACCAACCTCTCCAGTTAAATGGGTGCAATTCAGATGTAAAGTCGGTGTAAGTGGAAGGTCCAAGCCACAAATCCCAATCTAGATTTTCTGGTTTTTTTTGTGATGTTCTTTTCATTTGAAAACCTTGAGGCCAAATAGGTCTGTCTGTCCAGGCATTAATCTCTGAAATTTTTCCAACTAATTTTTTATTTACCCACTCTTGAATTTTAGATACACCCAAACACGAACCTCCTTGATTCCCCATTTGGGTTACAACTCTATTATTTCTTGCAATTTTTGAAAGCAGTCTTGCTTCACCAATATTATGAGTCAAAGGTTTCTGAACATAAACATGTAATCCTTTTTTCATAGCATGACTTGCAATTACACCATGAGTATGATCTGGTGTTGTAATTGTAACAGCATCCAAATCCTTCTCATTATCTAACATTTTCCTAAAGTCTATGTAAAAGTTAGCATTTGGATAAAAACTTCTAGACTCCGATACACCATTATTAAATGAATCATCAGGATCTATATCACACAAAGCCACAACCCTTTCATTTTTAGCCCAATCACCCATTATATCTCGACCCTTGCCCCCAATACCAATCGCTCCTATGTTTAGCATATCGCTAGGTGAGGTATAGCCCTGACCACCTAGAACATATCTAGGAACTATAAAAATTCCCGCTCCAAAAATTGATGATTTTTTAATAAATTTTCTTCTGGATCTATTAGTCATTTTTTGTAACATCTGTCATGATTAGTACAGCAAGTTATCTTTTTTAATTCAAAATTTCAAAAATGAATTTGTGGATTATTAACAAAATACATAACTTCAAAATAACTTATGAGATTCAAAGGTTTAGTTCTAATTTTTTTGATTTTTTTCCAATCCTCATGTGCGCAATCACTTGAGAATAAAAATGTATTAGTTGTTTGGGGAGGCTGGGACGGTCACCAACCGGAGGTTTTTGCAAATCTTGTGGAAAAATGGTTAATTTCTCAAAAATCAAATTATAAAATTGCCAATGGAACTGAGGCATATGACGATTATGAAGAGCTAATTAAATATGACCTGATTATACAATCCATTACGATGGGTGAAATTGATGGGAAAAGAGCAAATAATTTAATAAAAGCTGTTAGAAACGGTGTAGGTATTGCTGGTGCTCATGGTGGTCTTGGTGATTCATTTAGAAACAACCCAAATTATCAATTTATGATTGGAGGTCAGTGGGTTTCTCACCCAGGTGGTAAAGTTGACTTTAAAGTCAATTTTCTGGATGACGATTTAACCAAAGGTTTAAATGACTTTGAAATTAACTCTGAGCAGTGGTATGTGCATTACGATCCAAACATTGAAATCATCGCAAGTACAACATTTACATATGATTTCTTCTCATGGATTGATGGTGTTGTCATGCCTGTCGCCTGGAAAAAAACATTTGATAAAGGAAAGGTATTTTATATCTCGATTGGTCATGATCCAATGGAATTCGAAAAACATGCAGATGCATGGAAATTATTAACAAGGGGATTCATTTGGGCAGCTCGAGACTAAATTATTAATTTTCGTTCCCTTAGAAGTCTCCATTTTCCTCTGGGTAAATCCTTCTTAGTCAAATTCTCAAAATAAACCCTATCCAAAAAAACCACTTTATTTCCTTTTTTTTCAAAAAGATTCTCAAGAGGCTTTAAATCTTTTCCAATGTAAAGTTCAATCCCAATTTCGTTTAATGTATCAGCTTCAATGTGATTTATAGATTGTATTTTGATTTCAGATTTGGCATTTTCTCTTTTAATAATATTTAATTCATTCTTTGAAATTTCATTTTCTAACTTTAAGTGAAAAATCTGTAAATNGCTCTGTTTTTNTTCNTTTNTTAGAAAATGATTTGANATCAAAATTAGTCCAGAATAATNGGACTTTAAGGGGNTCAGACATTTTAACACACCATCAACATCAGCNTTAGAAATTAAAGAAAAAATATTTTTTGCTTNNGATTTAATGCAATGAAACCCNTTTGGCTTATTTAGAAGAATGTATTTGGTTTCGTAAGGCATAATCCTTTCGTTTTTAAACTTTACAATATCACTTAATTTAACTTTTACGCCTAAANTGTTAACTAATTGATCATTGACTGTTATATAATTCTTTTTTATGTACTCATCTGCCTCGCGTCTAGTGCACAAACCCGAATTGGAAATAAATTTATTTAACCTAACAAGTTTGTTTTTATACATACTATTCATAAAAAAGAATACTCAAAAGGCCTAAAATAATTAATAGCCTTACAGCGTTATGTAACTTTTGATAATTTATTATATCATTTTTTTTCCAAAGAATTATTGTAAAAGCTATTATATAAAAAACAGAAAAAAAATAATAATATTTCATCGAAGATAGATCGTATANATTAACAATAATTAATGAAACAGAAATAATTAGTGGNCTTATTAAAGACATATAAAATTTGGTAATTTTTTCACCATAAACAACTGTTATGGTCTTATAATTCATAGTAAAATCACCCTTTAGGCTTATGAGATCTTTTATTAAGTCTTTAAGCATTACGACTAAAAATAAATATAATGCGTGAAAGAAAATCTCATCAGTAAAGTTTTTATAATATAATGTTATTGCAAAAAATGGNGTAATAGATAAAAGTACTGAAAGCAAATTACCAATAAATGGNTATTTACTTATTTTAATACAGTAAATAAAAATTGATAAAATATAAAATAAAAAAAAAATAAAAGCTCTAAAAGAAACAGCAATAGCAAAAATTAAACATAAAAAATTAAGCNAAACGAAAACAATCATTTTTGTTTTGGTTGAGACCTCTTCCTCAAAAATTGTTTTAATTGGCCTATTAATTAAATCTTTATCTAAGTCAAAAAAATTATTAATTATATATCCAGCAGAGATAGAAGTTGANGTTGAAATTATGATAAACCACANATTNAAATCAGTTAGAACTGAATAAAAATTANTGTTATCNGAAAAAAAATATACTGAAGAAATTATTTGAGCAATTGCCAATAATATGATATTATAAAATCTTATTGCACTGAATAATCCCAAGAATTTTAGANNAGTGAATTTAATTTTATTTGAAATTATCATTAAATTAAAAGTTATAAACAACCTCTAATTTAAAACCTTTTAAAACAGATTTTGTTTTTTCAATGTCCCATGTAAATCCCAAAATATAGCCACCGCCTCCACTTCCACAAAGTTTCAAAAAATAATCATTGGTCTCGATACCCTTTTTCCATATTTCATGGAAATCTGATGGAATCATTGGTTTGAAATTTTTGAAAACAACACTTGATAGTTTTTTTATATCAATGAAAAGAGCTTTGAAATTAGCTTCTAAAAAATTTTCAACGCATGAATCTGAAATTTTAATAAATTCTTCTCTCATTATTCTATTGAACTTTTTATTTTTCATTGAATTAAAAAAAATTTCAATCATCGGAGCTGTTTGACTTGATTCTCCACTGTCAATTAAAAAAACTGCTCCCTTTCCNCTTTTAGTTTGAGAAGGTATTCCNNTAGTTTTTATTTTATTTTTAGATTGAATTAAAATGGGGAGACTTAGATAACTATTAAGTGGGTCCANTCCGGATGATTCTCCATGAAAATATGCTTCCATTTGAGAAAATATTTTTTTTAATATTATTAACTTATCCTTAGTTAGGTTCTCAAGAACTGTTATTTTAGTTTTTGCATATCTGTCATAAAAAGCTGCTACAAGAGCACCGCTACTCCCCACNCCGTAACCTTGGGGAATTGTACTATCAAAATACATCCCATTTGCTAAATCATTTTGAATTTTTTTTTGGTCAAATTCAACCAGTGATTTTTCAATTTTNACAAGAAAATCTGCAAAACCGGTNAGTATCTCATTAGATTTTTTTACAGAATTTTTAGTAATGTCCCCAATTTTTAACCCCCCGCTATAAAAATTATATGGAATCGAAAGTCCCTTTGAATTTTTGATAATTCCATATTCTCCGAACAACAAAATTTTTGAATAAAACAAGGGTGCATTCATCTTTCTAAATTACAATTTAAATGGTCCCATTCCAATCTTATCATTTATGAATTTTCCGTTTTCACAATAACCGACTAAAACTTCCAAAATAAAGCGTTGCACTGAATCGAATTCGGATTTTGGGTAAATAAGGTGGACATTTGCTCCAGCATCTAGAGTGAAACATAATCTTGAATTGTATTTTTTCCTAAATTCCCATACTGATTTNATTATTTTTAAAGTGTTGGATTTCATCAAAATAAAATATGGGNTTGACGTCATCATCATAGCNTGTAATGTCAAAGCTTCAGTTTCNACTACNTCAATNAATAATTTATAATTACCAGAATCAAAAGCTTCAATTATTAGNGATAAATTGCTTTTAGCTTGACTAACTCTTATTTCTCCAAAAATATGACTATTCATTAACTCATGACCCTTAGTACTGGAGAATTCCTTTTCAGATTTATCAACTATCAAGATTGTATCACATAAATCATTAAATGAATTGTGTACTTTTAAATTGAACGATGATGCAAACAAGTCACTACTATTNCTAATCAAATCAGTTTTTCCCCAAACTGAAAATTTTTTAATAATACTACGACAAGCACTTCCAGACCCTAATCTGGAAAGAAAAGATGCCTTTCTGAAAAAAAAAGNTTTTTCTAGTTTAGGGTTCAATAANTTTTCAATTTCCATAATGCAAAGTGATAATGCACTAAATGCAGATGCTGATGATGCAATTCCACTACTGTGTGGAAATGAGTTTGATGATTCGATTACCATTTTCATTTCAAGAATGTAAGGACAATATTTCGAAATTTTTTNAAAAAAATGATCAAGCTTACTTTCAAATTTTGGTTTTTTTTTACCATCAAAAAAAAACTGGTAATTTATTCCAGTTTTATCGTTTTTCGTAAATGACACTTTTGTACTTGTAAAACAATTGCTTAAACAAAAACTCAANGAGGGATTTGAAGGAATTTGTATCGGTTTTTTTCCCCAGTATTTTATTAAAGCTATGTTACTGGGTGACCTCCATTGAACGAGTCCACTTCCGATGCTGTACAAACTGTCGAAAACAAATTCATCTTGCATTTTCAAGTTATTGATTTTATGATTGTACTTTGAGACTTTTTCTTTGATCCATCAAACCCATCAATTCCTGTTACAGTAGTATATTTTAAAATATTTTTTTTTGTCGGATGAATTATTTTGAAAGCTGCTTGACACATTAAAGTTGCCTCGTGAAATCCGCAAAGAATTAATTTTAATTTTCCAGGATAGGTGTTAATATCACCAATAGCAAAAATACCAGGAATATTAGTTTGGTAATCCAAAGAATTGTTGACTAAAATCGAGTTCTTTTCGATATTAAGCCCCCAATCTTGAAGCTTACCTAATTTAGGAGTTAATCCAAAAAGAGGAACAAAATAATCAGTTTTATAATCTATGTAGNTGTTGTTTTGTTTTATCACCAAACTGTCCAAAACTTGTAATCCGTTCAATCCAACAACCTCAGCTGGTGTGATTACAGTAACAAGTCCTTTATTTTTTAATTTTTGAACTTTCTCGACAGAGTCAAATGCTCCTCTGAACTCAGACCTTCTGTGAATCAATGTGATTTTACTAGCAATCTTCTGTAGCTCAATTGTCCAATCCAAAGCAGAATCTCCTCCTCCTGAAATAACAACGTTTTTATCACGAAAAATTGACGGGTCTTTAATCATAAACTCCACCCCATTACCCTCATAATTAGAAATATTTTCTATAGATGGTTTTCTAGGTTCAAAACTGCCAAGTCCTCCTGCAATTGCTACAACTTTAGAGTTGTGAACAGTTCCTCTGTTGGTAATGACATCAAAACTACCATCATCATTCTTAATAAGTTCATCTGCAGATTCTGACAGGGTGTAACCTGGATCAAATGGTTTAATTTGCTCCATTAAATTTTCAACTAATTTGCCTGCTAAAATTTCAGGTGTTCCAGGAATATCAAAAATTGGTTTTTTTGGATAAAGTTCAGTACACTGTCCNCCTGGCTTTGGTAATGCATCTATCAAATGACATTTTAAACCTAAAAGACCTGCTTCAAAAACAGCAAATAGACCTGTTGGACCCGCACCAATAATTAAGATGTCAGATTTAATTTTACTCATTAATTAATCAACACTTATGACCTCTTTAATTTGAGGAGCATGTTTTTTGATTGTCATTTCAACTCCGTTCTTGAGTGTCATCTGATTAACAGAACAGTTTACACAATTTCCCATCAACTGAACTTTAACAATATTTTTATCAATTGATAATAATGAAATATCTCCTCCATCAGAATTCAAAAAAGGTCTAATTTCCTCTAGAGCGATTTCAACTTTTTTTTCAAGTAATTGTTTATTCATAAATTATTATTTAATAGCTGAACAGCCAGACATAGTTTTAATTTTTATAACTTCGGTTTTTGGAAGGTTTTTATTTCTTTTCAGTAATTCTTTCAACATATTCTTGGTTAATAATTCAAAAAAAACCTCCACATGATTATTTTCTTGTAATGANGCTGGTCTTCCAACATCGCCTGNTTCTCTAATACTTTGAATCAAAGGAACTTCTCCCAAAAATGGAACTCCTAAATCGAGAGATAAATTTTTACCTCCCTCTTTACCAAATAGATAATGTTTATTATTTGGTGATTCTGGACTTGAAAAATAAGCCATATTTTCAATAATTCCCAAAACAGGTACGTTAATATTTTGCTGTTTGAACATTGCAACCCCTTTTCTTGCATCAATTAAGGCCACGTTTTGAGGTGTACTAACAATTACGGATCCTGTTACGGCCAANGATTGCATTATACTAAGATGAATGTCACCTGTTCCTGGNGGAAGATCAATCAATAGAAAGTCTAACTCGCCCCAATCTGAATCAAATATCATTTGATTCAAGGCTTTTGAGGCCATTGGTCCTCTCCATATTACGGCTTGATCTATTTTTGTAAAAAANCCNATTGAAAGAATTTTAACACCATAACTTTCGACAGGCAACATTTTTGATTTCCCATCTTTTATTGATGACATGGGTTTCTTGTCTAAAAGATCAAACATTAAAGGAATTGAAGGCCCATAAATGTCTGCATCTAAAATTCCAACTTCAAATCCCATTTTTTTCAAACTTATTGCAATATTTGAGGTTATAGTAGACTTTCCAACTCCTCCTTTTCCGGACGAAACAGCAATTATATTCTTTACATTATCAAGATGAATACCCTTAATTTGNGTAATCGCTTTTTCTGTTTTTTTTATTNTAAAATTAATTTTCAAAACAAATTTGTGAGAAAATTTTTGGAGTGAATTCTCAATAGTTTTTTTTATACTTTGNNTNGCCTGTAATGTTGGATTATCAATTAGNANATCAATTAAAATCTCATTATNAAATATTACAACATTTTGAACACATTTACTTGAAACAATATCAACTTTATCATTTTTTAAAAAAACGTTCTTTAAATTTGATATGATATTGTCTTTAGTAATCTTCAATTCTAATTGTATTTAGCAAATATAAGGCCAACTAAACAATTATTTTAACTCTTTAGAGGGATCCCAAAAAAAACTCCGAAAATTAATTATTTTATCTTTTTCTATTTCAATACCCTCATTTTCTAACAGTTGTTTCATCAAATTAACTCCAAAAAAATGATGTTTTCCGGTCAAAAGCCCAACCCTATTAACAACTCTATGTGCAGGAATTTCTTGATTAATATGTGATTTGTTCATTGCCCACCCTACAATTCTAGCACTTTTAGCTGAACCCAAGTAATTAGCAATAGCACCATAGGTTGTAACCCTTCCAACAGGAATTTTTTTTACAACTGAGTAAACAGATTTAAAATAATCTTTTTCTTTTGATTTATTCAAAGTTTAAATTTTAAATATGAAATATTTTTCTCTTTTTTTAAAAATGTTTTTTCATAATGTGTTTTTAAATCTAAAACTTCTTTTGGAGCATTGTTATTTTTGTAGATATTATGCTCAGAAAAATGTGGAATAATTCCCATACTTTCTAAAATACCCAAAGTATATCCATGTAAAAATTCAGAATCTGTTTTTAGATGAATCATTCCATTTTTATCAAGGATTTTCTTATACTTTTGAATAAAGTCAAAATTGGTAAGCCTATGCTTTCGTCTTTTAAACTTTATTTGAGGGTCAGGAAAAGTTAACCAAATTTGATCAATTTCGTTCTTATTAAAAATCAAGTCTAACAATTCAATTTGTGTTCTTATAAACAAAACATTTTGTATCTTTTCTTCAATTGCATTCTTTGCTCCTCTCCATAAACGAGCTCCCTTAATATCAATNCCGATATAATTAATGTTCTGATTTAATTTTGCCAAGCCAATAGAATATTCTCCTTTACCACAACCCAACTCTAGTACTAAAGGATTTTCNTTTTTGAAAAANAATCTATAGTCTGNTCTAAGATTAAAATCNCCTGAAATTATTTCTTCTCTNGTGGGTTGTAATAAATTTTGAAAACTTTCATTCTCTTTAAATCTNTCTAATTTATTTTTTGATCCCAATAATTAACCCTTTATAATCCACAAATTTATTAAATTACACAATGATTAGTTTATAATTAAATTTTATAAAAAAATCAATAATTATTTTGCAATATAAATATCTTTTTAAGTTTGAATCAGTATAAAATCAAAACACATAGAGACTTCGAAAAGTTAGCTATTAAAATGTTTAATAATCAGTATGAAAATAATTTGGTATACAACAAGTACTGTAATTTATTGGAAATATCACCGCCAAAAATTAAAAAACTAATCAAAATACCTTTTCTTCCAATTCAATTTTTTAAAAGCCACAAAGTTATTTCAAACAAAAAAAAACATAAATTAATTTTTGAAAGTAGTGGTACGTCAGGTAAAAAAAGTAGACATTTTGTTACAAGTACAGCTTTGTATGAGAAAAGCTTTAGAGCTTCTTTTNAGAAATTTTATGGTAATCCAAGNGATTANGTTATTCTAGCTTTGCTTCCATCATACCAAGAGAAAAAAAACTCATCNCTCGTATATATGGTCAATGATTTTATAAAATCATCAAATTATNATGANAGTAAATTTTATATGCATCATTACGAAAGCTTNTACAANGTATTAAATAAATTAAAAAATAACGGAANTAAAACCATNCTTTTTGGAATTNCATACGCTCTAATTGATTTTCTTGAAAGATTTAAAATTGAAATGAAAAATTTAATAATAATAGAAACTGGAGGAATGAAGGGGTTAAAAAAAGAGATTCCTAGGGACCAATTACATCTTATTTTAAAAAAAGGGTTNGGATCAGAAAACATTCACTCNGAATATGGAATGACAGAGTTATTTTCTCAGTCATATTCAATAAAAAATGGGNTTTTTAAAAATCCCTCATGGATGAAAGTTTTTATCCGTGACATCACAAATCCTCTTTCCATTAAAAGATATGGAAAAGGAGCAATAAATATAATTGACTTAGCAAATGAAAATTCATGTTCTTTTTTAGCAACCGATGATATTGGAAAAGTCAACCCAAATGGTTCATTCGAAATTCTAGGAAGATTAAGAGAATCTGANGTGAGAGGTTGTAACCTAATGTTCCATGGCAACTAAAAAATAATTTTTCTTTCCTCTTTGTAAGACAATATATTTTTTACAAATCAAATTNTTAGACGAAATTTCACTATTAAAATTAACTTTCTCTTTGTTGATGGAAATTGAATTTTCCTTCAATGATCTGGTAATTTCAGATTTNGATTTAAGAAAACCTGTTTTTTGAATAAAATCAATAATATTTAATTTTGATTTTAATAATCTCATTTTCAAACTCACTTTAGGTACTCCTTCGAAAACATATAGAAAAGTATCTTCATCTAATTGAGATAATTCCTTCGATGTTGATTTACCAAACAAAATATTTGAAGCATTAATTGCGTTATCTAAATCATTTTGAGAATGAACAAGTTTTGTTAAATAATTTGCAATTAATTTTTGAATTAATCTCTTATGTGGAAATTCTTGATGTTCTTTTATATACTTTCGAACTTCACTCTTGTTTNTAAAAGTGAAAATTTTAATGTAATTAATCGCGTCCTGATCAGAAATATTAAGCCAATATTGATAAAATTTGTAGGGTGAAGTTTTTTTCTTATCAAGCCATACATTTCCGTCCTCAGTTTTTCCAAATTTTGATCCATCTGTTTTNGTAATCAATGGACAGGTCATTGCAAAAACTTTTTTCGAAGTTTTTTTTCTTATTAACTCAACACCACTAGTTATATTTCCCCATTGATCACTTCCACCCATTTGNATAATACAATTATGATTTTTATGTAAGTAAAAAAAGTCGTAAGCCTGAATGATTTGGTATGTAAACTCGGTGAAAGACATACCATTTTTTGAAGATCCATTAATTCTATTTTTTACTGAGTCTTTAGCAATCATGTAATTAACTGTTAAGTGTTTTCCGTAATCTCTAATAAAATCTATTAGATTGATTTNATCAAACCAATTACTATTATCACAGATGATTGCNGCATTTGGTTCTTTGGAATTGAAATCNAAGAACTTTGATAATTGTTTTTTAATAGCCTTTATGTTGTGTTTTAACTCAGTTTGACTTAAAAGATTCCTTTCAGATGATTTTCCAGATGGGTCACCAATCATTCCTGTTGCTCCCCCAATCAAAAAAATAGGTTTGTGACCACACATTTGAAAATGNCTAAGAATTAAAATCTGAACTAAACTACCAATGTGTAAAGAATCAGAAGTTGGATCAAAACCAATATACCCAACTGCGGAACCTGCATTCAACTTTTCTTCTGTCCCCGGAATTATATCTTGGATCATTTTTCTCCATTCTAACTCCTTGATAAAGTTTTTCAATATGATGATTTTAAACAAATATATATCTCTTATACAAAAGAAAAAAGTGTTTGAAAAAATAGTACATTAGAAGAATGATTTTGGTAACAGGGGGTACTGGTTTAGTAGGATGTCATTTGATTTANCATTTGNTAGATAAAAAGAAAAACGTGGTTGCTCTTAAACGAAAATCAAGTGATCTTAATNGTGTNAAAAANGTTTTCAAATCATACACCAAAAATTATAAGTCTGTTTTTGAGAAAATCAAATGGGTCAACGGAGATGTGAATGATTTAGAAAGTCTTTCAATTGCATTTCAAAACATTGAAGAAGTTTATCATTGTGCTGCTTTTATATCCTTTGATCATAATGATTTCAANCTNATGAGGAAAATCAATATTGAAGGAACAGCCAACATGATAAATTGTGCTATCGATTTTAAGATTAAAAAATTTTGTTATGTAAGTTCAATTGCAGCTATTGGTCTAAGCACAAATAACTTTACAGATGAAAATACCGAATGGATTGAGACCAACAACCCATACTCCAAAACCAAAAGAGATGCAGANTTAGAAGTTTGGAGAGGTGTTTATGAAGGTCTAAATATCGTAATTGTCAACCCTGGGGTTATAATTGGAAATGGATTTTGGAAAAGAGGAAGNGGTGTAATATTCACTCAAGTCNCCAGAGGACTNAAATATTTCACGTCTGGCTCTACAGGTTTTGTTTGTGTTTCNGATGTTGTTAAAATCATGTTTCTACTAATGGAAAAAAATATTTTTTCTGAAAGATTCATTATAGTTTCAGAAAACCTAAGTTTTGAAAAAGTTTTTAAAGAAATTAGTGTTAACCTTGGTTTGAAACCACCCAAAGCCAGAGCAGGAAAATTATTATTATATATTGCATTGATATTTGATTTTATAAGAAGTAAANTAAAGTCGAAAAAGAGAAGATTAAGTAGGTCTACAATTGAATCCACAACNTCGAATAGCTACTATTCAAATGCCAAAATTTTAAAAAATTTGAATTTCAAGTTTAAGAGGGTTAATAAATCAATTAAAGAAACTTCAATTCAATTTCTAAAAAAATAAGATTAAACTTATTCTATTTTTACATCACTCGCAGCTGATATTGAGTCTTTAATTTTTTTTAATTTTTTTTCAAGTTTGGAATATATATTTAAATACAATTTTGGNTTTGAGGAGTAATAAAAATTACTTTGGCTAAAAATTAAAGAATCAATTTTATGTTTCTTAAAAAGTAATGAATCNTTGATATTGTAATAATTAACTTTTGAAATATTTCTAAACGCTCTACTTGAGTTGATTATATTGACATCCANTAAAAAATTTACCATTTCATCCTCTGTCATCAAATTCNCGATATTNTGATTGTTATTNGTTTTACANGANANAAAAACAAAANAAGACAANAAAAAAANAATTTTTTTCATCTGTTAAATGTTAATCTTAANCCGTANTTTTCTTTAGCAAATTTTCCATTACAATAAGCTAACTTACCATTTANAAAAGTNTGNGTGACCATAGAGNTAAAAGTTACGTTTTCAAACGGAGACCATTTACACTTGTAAAGCAAATTAGATTTATTAACAGTCCATTTTTTATTCATATCAATTAAAACCAAATCAGCATAATAGCCCTCTTTGATAAAACCTCTTTTTTCGATCTGAAATAAATGTGATGGATTATGACACATTTTTTGAATGATTTTTTCTAATGATATTTTTTTATTTATGTGATGCTCAATCATTGAGACAAGCCCGTGTTGAACCAAAGGACCTCCAGAGGGTGAATTTAAATATTTTTGGTTTTTTTCTTCAATTGTGTGAGGGGCATGATCAGTTGCAATTACATCTATTCTATCATCA
>PAGT01000066.1 GCA_002705485.1 Flavobacteriales bacterium
CCAGTGTCTTCGCCTCCACCTCCGCCACAACTCATGACCAATGTAAGAGCAAATAGAAAACTAAAAAACTTTAACGAACTCCTCATCTCTTGATAATTGAAGTAATTATGCAAAATTATCGAATTAATTCAAAAGTTTCTTTTAAATCAGCATTTGAATCTGAACCGATGAATATTTCAAAAACTCCTTGCTCTGACTCCCAATTTTTTTTTGCATTGTAAAACCTCAGCATAGGTTCTGAAATTTTAAAATCAACTCTTCTTTTTTCACCAGGCTCTAAATCAATTAATTTAAAACCTTTAAGTTCTTTTACTGGTCTTGTCGTTGAACCAAACTTATCCTTTATATACAGTTGTACAACCTCTCTACCTTTAAGTTTTCCAATATTCTCTAACAAAACAGAAACATTTATTGTTTGTTTAACATTCATTAACTTTTTATCAATACTTAAATTTGAGTATTTAAATCTAGTATAACTTAAACCATATCCAAAAGGATATAGAGGTGTATTTGGAATATCATTGAAATGAGACCAAAAAACAACTTTTTTAGGACCAGGTCTACCAGTGGATTTATGGTTGTAATATATTGGGATCTGGCCTACACTTCTGGGAAAAGTCATTGGTAACTTTCCACTTGGATTGTAGTCCCCATACAGAACTTGAGCTATTGCATTCCCAGTTTGTGTTCCAAGTTGCCAAGTTTCCAGAATAGCAGGTATATTTTCATCTGCCCAACTAAGATCAAGTGGCCGACCATTCATTAATACCAAAACAATTTTGTTGTTTACCTTAAAAATTTCTTTTAAAAGATCAAGCTGAACACCAGGAATAGCAATTTCAGATCTACTTCTACCCTCACCAGATTGGAATCCGTCTTCTCCGATGACTACAATTGCTATATCAGATTTTGCTGCTGCAATTCTTGCAGAATCAAATCCCGATTTATCATTTTGATTTAGGATTATTTTTTCACTAAATTTTACTACTCCATCTGAATTTAAAATCAAGTTTGCACCTTTTTCGTAAATAATTTCATTACCATCATATTTCGACATGCCCTCCAAAACACTAACAGCAGTATTATTATCTGAGTTTGTCCGCCAATTTCCCAGCGGACTGTTTTTATCATTGGCTAGTGGACCAATTAATGCAATTTTTAGATTTTCTTTTTTTAATGGAAGTAAACTATTAGAATTTTTGAGAAGAACAATTGATTTTTTAGCCATTTGTAAAACTGTGTTTTGAATTTCAGGGCTGTTCAGGACTTTTTTTTCTCTCTCTTTATCCAAATATTTAAATGGATCATCAAATAATCCAAGATCAAATTTTAATCTTAATATTTTACGAACTGATTGATCAATTAACTTTTCGTCAATGATTTTGTCATTTATTAATTTTTTTAGTTTTCTGACATATATGTTCGACTCCATATCAATATCTGTTCCTGCTTTTATCGCCAATTCAGCAGCATTATCAGCATTTTTAGCAAATCCGTGGGGAATCATTTCTCTAACAGATCCCCAATCTGAAATAACTACACCTTCAAATCCCCATTTGTCTCTCAAAATTCCTTTGATTATATCAGAGTTTCCTGTAACTGGAATTCCATCTAAATCATTAAATCCGGTCATTACCGAAGCAACACCTGCCTCAATAGATGATATGAAAGGAGGATAAACTATATTATTTAACGTATTATCTCCTATATCAACTGTATTATAATCCCTCCCAGATTCAGAAAATCCATATGCAGCAAAGTGTTTGGCTGTAGCAGCTACAGTATTATGTTTGGAAAGATCATCCCCCTGAAAACCTTTTATTCTTGCAGCAGCAATTAGACTCGCTAGAAAAGGATCTTCACCTGCACCTTCCATTACTCTTCCCCACCTAGGGTCTCTAGAAATATCAACCATCGGAGCAAAAGTCCAATTTGTCCCCGCTGCGGATGATTCTATTGCTGCAATTCTTGCAGAATTTTCAATTTCTTTTAAGTCCCAACTAGCAGCTTCTGCAATAGGAATAGGGCTTAGAGTTTTGTAACCATGTATTACATCATTGGCGAATATTAATGGGATTCCTAGCCTTGTTTGATTGACCGCAATTTTTTGAATAGCTGAAATTTCGTCAACTCCTCGAACATTCAGCATAGATCCTACAAGTCCTTTTTTTAAACTCTCGTATTTTTTTAATTGTTCTCCAGAATCAGGAGATGGTCCAGTTGCATCCCAAAACCCATTGTATTGATTCATTTGACCAATTTTTTCATCTAATGTCATTAAACTCAAAATAGAATCTACTTTGATTCCGACTAAATCTTTATTTACAACAGATTGAGCATTTATTGATAAAATTTTAAATAAAAAAATGTATGCAAAAAAAGTAGTTTTCATAATTTATAGTTACCAAAGGAAAGCATATAAAAATGCCGTAATAATGCAAATAATCATAGCTGATATATTAAACGACCTAGATGTTTCAAATAGCTTTTTACTAAGAGATATTCCCTTGGAATGGTCATTGTTACCCTCAAAATAACTTATCATAAAAATTATAAAAATTGTTGCTAAACAAGTTATACCCATTTGATTCATAAATGGAGTTTGAGCTAGAAACCAGTCAGCGGGAACTATTTTAAAGTACATCGCAACTGGAATTGATGAAATCACACCCCATATTGCCGCATTATTTGTTGCTTTTTTATAGAACAGTCCCATCAAAAAAACCGCTAAAATACCAGGACTAACCACCCCAGTATATTCCTGGATGAATTGAAAAACCTCTCCTAAACTTCCTAACTGAGGGGCAATAACCATTGCAATAATTAATGAAACTAAAGCTGTGATTCGACCAACCTTTACTGTTGATTTATCACTCGCATTTTTATTAATGAAAGATTTATAAATATCCATAGTAAAAATTGTTGATGTTGAATTTAACATCGAAGCTAGAGAGGATACTATCGCGGCTGCTAATGCTGCTAGAATTAATCCTAAAAATCCAGATGGTATAAAATTCTTAATCAGCCATGGTGCGGCATTGTCATTAGCAATCATACCATTTTCAGAAATAAAGCTTTGATCTATTGTGGAGGGATTAAAAACACCNGAGTCCATATTCATAACGTAAGCAACAATTCCAGGAACAACAACAATTATTGGCATCAAGAGTTTTAAAAATGCTGCAAAGGCGATCCCTTTTTGACCTTCTTTTAAGTTTTTGGCAGCAAGGGTTCTTTGAATAATGTATTGATTAAAACCCCAGTAATACAAATTTGCAACCCACATACCACCAACTAGCACTGCAATCCCTGGAAGATTTTCCCATGTATCCTGTCCATTTGTATTGATGATTTCACCTTTGGATACAATCATAGTGAATCTCTCAGGAACTGTATTGTAAACATGAATGATTCCATCAACGAAATTTCCGGTTTCTGTAACGTTTGATAATGCGAAGTATGTCATCATCAAACCTCCAAAAATCAATAAAACTACTTGAATTACATCAGTCCAAGCAACAGCTGCAAGTCCACCCCAGAGAGAATAAGCTGCCGCAAATAAGCCCAATCCAATTATGCTAGCAAAAAGTAAGCTCCCATCTCCAGTTCCAATCACAATATCAAGTGCTTTTGCACCCAAGAACAAAACTGTTGTGAGATTGACAAAAACGAAAAGAGAAATCCAAAAAATAGCCAGAATTGTTTTAAGATTTGTACTAAATCTCTTTTCAACAAATTCAGGAATTGTGTAAAGACCCTTTTCGATAAAAATTGGTAAAAAATATTTCCCAACAACCAGAAGAGTTATTGCTGCCATCCACTCATAAGATGCAATTGCAAGNCCTGCAGCNAAACCTGATCCATTCATTGCAACAAATTGTTCTGCAGAAATATTTGCAGCAATTAATGAGGCACCAATAGCCCACCAAGGAAGCGATTTTCCTGCTAAAAAATAATCTTCAGCACTTTTATCTTTACCTTTTTTATCCCNTGAAACATAAAGACCAATAAATAAAATAAGTAGGCAATACAACACAAAAACAACAACATCTAAATTGGAAATGCTCATAATTTAAATTTATTTCAATATAGTTAAAAGGAATGTAAAACAATCTATTTAGATTCATTCAATTTATTTTTTAATATATATTCGAAAAATGAACAAAAAAAGAAGAGATTTCTTAATGAATACTTGTCCCACGGTTGCTTTGGCATTTATGGGAGTAACAATGTTAGAAGCTTGTTCCTCAGGAGGAGATGACTCTTACACAGGGGGAGATACTTCCAATGGAAATGGGGGTAACGAATCTAGCAATGGTAATGGTTATACTACAAGCGGGAGCAATGTCATAATTGATCTATCTCATTCTGCTTTTTCTAAACTCCAAAACGATGGTTGGATGAATTTTACTGCTATGCGAATGCTATTACTAAAAATTGATTCATCCACATATCGGGCATTCACAAATTTATGTCCACATGCATCGGGAAGATTAAAATGGAGTTATAATACCTCANCANGTAAGTTTATNTGTGGCTATCACGGACACTCCTACCCTGACGATTGCCAAAGCTCTGGAACAGCTGGCGGAAAATTAGACTGTTACACAACTTCTTNCAAAGACAANAAATTAACAGTAACCGTTTCGTAGCCCTGCTAGGAATCGAACCTAGATCTAAAGTTTAGGAAACTCTTATTCTATCCGTTGAACTACAGGGCTATTAAATTTAAAATTCCAAAAAATAAAAAATTTACAACTAGAAGATTTATAGAGAATACTATCTCTTTCTTTTCAACTCCAAAATGAAAAATAATTTGTGCGGGAANCGCAATAAGAAACCAACCAACATAATTTTGAANAGGAGCAACTTCAGATTCGAAAACCCAAAAGCCTAAATCTGGTGCAACAGGTTCAATTAAAAAATCTAGAAGAATCATCAAAAAAACACCTAAACAAATTGATTTAATCCTTTTGTTTTTAAAAAAATAATGAGCAAAAGAACCTGTAACAAAGGAAAGAATAACCCATTGTATTCCAATCAACAAAGGTACTCCCATTATTTTCATACCCAGATTATCCAGATAAATATATTCACCAAAAATATAGCCATAATTGACACCTAACACTTCAGCAAACATTCCTATAAAAAAAATAGAACATACTGTTTTAACAGTATTACTATTGACTTGTATTTGATTAGAAAAAAGAAGAAAAAAAGAAATAAGTAAATTAATTGGGGTAAATGAAACAAAAAAATCCTTGTTTGCAAATCCAATTCCAATTACTCCACANACATGAAATAACCATATAACAAAAATTGATGCTAATTTTATTTTATTATCAGTTATTAAAAATTTCATTGATTTTTTAATTGTAAAATTATATCACTTTTAGTTTTTTCATCTGCAAATGAAGACCTAATGGCATTCAAATTACAATTTAAGAAATGTTGTTCTTTCCAATTAAAAGTTTGTGACAATTTTTTATACTCCTCATTTAATGATGTGTTTGAAATCGTTCTTCCATCGGAATTTATACTTATTGAAAAATTTTTTTTATAAAAATAGTTAACCGGGTGTTCTCTGATGTTTTTATATAACCCTGTGACTAAATTACTGGTCAAACATATTTCCAAGTGAATTTTTTCTTTTATTAATCTCTTCATTAAACTGGTACTTTCGCAGCTTGTCACACCATGACCGATTCTCTGGGGGTCAAGCATATCCAGTGTTTCAATTACACTTTCATACCCCCTAGCCTCGCCAGCATGTGCTGTACAATTAATATTATTTTTTTTTGCAAACTCAAAGGCCTTAATATGATTATCTAATGAATACCCTGCTTCATCAGCAGCAATATCAAATCCAACAATCATTTCATCAGCTAATTCTTTAATCAACTTAACAGTTTCCAGACTTTCATATTCGCTGAAGTGCCTTAACGTGCAAAGAATTAATCCAAATTTTATATTACTTTTTTGGGATTCACTTTTACATTTCTTTAATATAATCTCAATAACTTGAAGTGGATCTAAACCTTCTTTCAAGTGAAGCAACGGAGCGAATCTTATTTCTACATAAATGACATTGTCTCTTTTCAATTGATCAAAAAAATCAACAACAACTAAATTCAACTGCTCTTCATTTTGCATAAGATCTAGAGATCTATCAATACATTTTAAGTAATCATTTAAGTTTTTACAACCATGTCCTGTAAATTTTTCTTTAAATACTTCTAAATTAGTTTCAGGTAAAATTTTTTTTACCAACTCATAACTTAGTGAACAATCCAAGTGTGTGTGTAATTCTACTTTTTTTATGTGGCCAAAATTCATTATTCAATTAATATACAAAAGAGTATGAGTAGACTTTTCTAAAGAACATTTATGGACTATATATAAGTTGCTGTTGTTGTTATCTTCAATCTCATTATAATAATCCTCTCCAATTAAGGTGTTCATAAACTGAGGAATAGTATTACTATGACCTACAATAAGAACAGATTCTTTAATATTATGTCTTGAAAAGTTTTCGTAAAATACTTCAGATGGTGTATAATAATTAATTTTCAAACCTCTACTTTGAGCTAATGGAAGTACAGTCTCAATAGTTCTATGAAGATTAGTAGAAAGAATTTTGTCAATTTTAACATTTTTAAAAACTTCTTTCCATTTTTCTGCTCTGGCTAATCCATCTTGTGTCAAATGAGGGTTTTTATCCAAAGTATTATCTCTAATTTTTTCAGCGTGTCGAATTAAATAAAAAGAATTACAATTTTGGTCAACCTGAGACATTAATGGAGTGCTAGTAAAACAAACTATTATAATAAAAAACAGAACACGCATTGTCTTTATTTTAATGATGAAGGATATTCAAACAACTCCAATTGGAAATTGGATAAAGACGCAATTAAATGATCAAAAATATCAGACATAATATGCTCATAATTTTTCCATTCCTTATTATTACTAAACGCATAGATTTCTAAGGGAATTCCATGAGGCGTTGGAGATAGTTGTCTACACATAACTGTCATGTCACTATTAATATTTTTAGCCTTATCCAAGTATATTTCAATATAATTTCTAAAAAGTCCGAGATTGGTTAAATTTCGTCCATTTACCAAAACTGATAAGTCTGAACCAAACTCGTCGTTGTGTTTTTTTATCTCTTTTTCTTTTTCTTCAATGTAATTCTTAATTAATTTAATTTTTTTTAAAAATTTAAGATCTTCATTATTTAAGAATTTTACTGAAGATCCCTTAACAGAAAGTGATCGTTTTATTCTTCGACCATCAGATTCACTCATCCCTCTC
This sequence comes from Flavobacteriales bacterium, assembly GCA_002705485.1. Taxonomy (GTDB): domain Bacteria; phylum Bacteroidota; class Bacteroidia; order Flavobacteriales; family Flavobacteriaceae; genus MAG-121220-bin8. The sequence continues at coordinate 7,318 of PAGT01000066.1, forward strand.
CAATTTTTAAAAGAATCCGAGATAAGTTTATAAGTAGGTATTGTGGTTATTGTTTTATCGAAATTCTGAACTTTGACTGAATTTAAATTAATTTCAATCACATCCCCATCTGCTCCGTACTGTTTCATCGTTATCCAATCTCCAATTCTAATCAAATTATTTGAAGTTAGTTGAATACTTGCAACCAAGCCCAGAATAGTATCTTTGAAAATTAGTAAAATTACGGCTGACAGTGCACCCATTGCTGCAAGAAAGGTTGTTATTTCTTTGCCAGTCCAAATTGAAAAGATATTTAAAATCCCAATGAACCAAAGACCAATTATGACTACTTGAAAAAAACTATCAAGAGGTTTGTCCTTGAATGTTTCGTGTGTTTTTAAATATGATTTAAGTGATCTAAGAACACTTATTATTATCAAGATTATTAAATAAACTATGTAAGTCTCTAGAATTAAATATGCATATTCAATTATAAACTCATAGCTAAAAAACCAAAATGGCAATATAAAATAAACAAAAATTACAGGGAGTAATCTTGAAATATATTGTGGAGTTTTGTTTTTAATTAGATAATCATCAAAATTGTTTTCAGTACTTAATGAAAGTTTTTTAAAAAACTTTGATATAAAATTTGACCCCAGAAAATTCAAAAAAATTATTAGAACTATTACTATTAAACTAACTACAATTAAATTTAAAATACTAGCGTAAAATTCACTTATTTCAGAGCCAATTAAAAAATCATAAAAAAATTTATGAAATGGTATTTCAATTATTTTCATCATTTATTTTTCATTAAAATAACTTGTTCTGTGAGTTAAACTGATTTTTTCCTAGATGTTTATATGCCATTTCAGTTACCTCTCTTCCCCTAGGTGTTCTGACTATAAATCCTTGTTGAATAAGGAAAGGTTCATAAACTTCTTCTAAGGTTTCAGGGCTTTCTGAAACTGCAGTGGAAAGAGTGTTTATTCCAACGGGTCCACCCTTAAACTTTTCAATCAATGTTAATAGAATTTTATTATCCATTTCGTCTAATCCATGCTTATCAACATTCAACGATTTTAAGGCAAATCTTGTAATTTCTAAATCAATTTTTCCACTCCCTTTAATTTGAGCAAAGTCTCTAACACGTCTAAGCAGTGAGTTTGAAATTCTAGGAGTCCCCCTACTTCTACTAGCAATTTCAATTGCTGCATTACTTTCAATTTTGATATCCAAAATATCAGAGCTTCTTTCAACGATATTTGATAATAGCTCTGTTTTATAATACTCTAACCTACTATTTATTCCAAACCTAGCTCTCATAGGAGCAGTTAGTAGTCCTGATCTTGTGGTTGCTCCAATCAAAGTAAATGGGTTTAAATTAATTTGAACAGAACGAGCGTTAGGTCCACTTTCAATCATTATATCAATTTTATAATCTTCCATTGCTGAATATAAATATTCTTCAACAACTGGACTAAGCCTATGAATTTCATCAATAAATAGAACATCTCTGGGTTCAAGGTTTGTTAAAAGTCCTGCAAGATCTCCAGGTTTATCCAATACAGGTCCCGACGAAACTTTTAAGTTTACGCCTAGTTCATTAGCTAATATGTGTGCTAACGTTGTCTTACCCAAACCAGGCGGACCGTGAAACAATGTATGATCTAAAGCATCAGATCTTTGATTACTTGCTTCAACAAAAATTTTTAAATTATCCAAAATATGATTTTGTCCAGCAAAATCATCAAAACTTAAAGGGCGTAGTGCTTTATCAAACTCTAACTCTTCATTATTATAATTAGCGTCTGTTGGATCTAAGTTATCATTCATCTAATCAAATATAAGGAAAATGGATATCCTTTATTGATCAAAATTATAAAGACTAGTGCTCAGTAATGTCTTCATTTTCACCTAAAGGAACAGTCTGCGGTATAAAATCTTCCTCATGACCAGGCTTGCTGTAATCATATGCCCATCTGTAGACGTGAGGAATTTTGCCAGGCCAATTTCCGTGCATGTGTTCAACAGGTGCAGTCCATTCAAGTGTAGTAGATTTCCATGGATTTTTAGAGGCCTTCTTGCCATAGAACATAGAAGAGATGAAATTATATAAAAAGATTAACTGTGCTGCACCAGCCAATAAAGCAAATACAGTAATGATGACATTTATATCAGCTAAATCGTCAAAATATGGAAAAGCGGTATTTGTATAATATCTTCTAGGAAGTCCTGCCATACCAATAAAATGCATAGGGAAAAACACACCGTATGCTGAAATTGCAGTGACCCAAAAGTGTATGTATCCTAAATTTTTATTCATCATTCTACCAAACAGTTTTGGGAACCAATGATAAACACCAGCGAATAGACCGTAGAGTGCAGAAATACCCATAACTAAGTGGAAATGGGCAACTACAAAATAAGTATCATGAATATTAATATCTAATGTACTATCTCCCAAAATTATTCCTGTCAAACCACCTGTTATAAAAGTTGAAACCAGACCTATTGAAAACAACATACCAGGGTTAAACTGTAAATTACCCTTCCAAAGAGTAGTTATATAATTAAAAGCTTTTACTGCTGATGGAATTGCAATTAAAAGAGTTGTAAAGGTGAAAACTGAACCTAAAAAAGGATTCATTCCTGAAATGAACATGTGATGGCCCCAAACAACCGTAGAAAGAAAAGCAATAGCCAAAATTGATGCTACCATAGCTCTATATCCAAAGATTGGTTTCCTAGAGTTTGTTGCAATAATCTCAGATGTTATTCCTAAAGCTGGAAGAAGAACAATATAAACCTCTGGATGTCCTAAAAACCAGAAAAGGTGTTCAAACAAAACAGGGGAGCCACCTTGATAGTGTAATACTTCTCCCTGAACAAATATATCAGATAAAAAGAAGGATGTTCCAAAACTTCTATCCATAATTAACAGTAAAGCTGCAGACAATAGAACAGGGAAGGAAATAACTCCAATAATGGCAGTGACAAAAAAAGCCCAAATAGTAAGTGGCATTCTAAATAATGACATTCCTTTGGTCCTTAGATTGATAACAGTTACAATATAATTCAAAGATCCAAGCAAAGAAGAAGCAACAAAAATTGCCATAGATATTAACCAAAGTGTCATCCCCATTCCGGAACCAGGTTGTGCTTGTGGAAGAGCACTTAGAGGCGGGTAAATTGTCCAACCTGCTGCTGCAGGACCTGCTTCAACAAATAATGACGCTATCATAATTACACTTGAAAGAAAGAACAACCAAAAAGAAATCATATTTAACAATCCAGATGCCATATCTCTAGCTCCAATTTGTAATGGTATTAAAAGATTACTAAAAGTTCCACTAAGTCCAGCAGTTAAAACAAAGAAGACCATGATTGTACCATGTATGGTAACTAAAGCCAAATAAATATTCGGATCCATAACTCCCTCTGGGGCCCACTTACCTAAAAAAATATCAAATACAGCGAATGATTGTTCTGGCCAAGCAAGTTGTAGTCTGAACAACAATGACATAGCAACTCCAATAAATCCCATAAAAAGCACTCCAGTGATTAAATATTGTTTTGCGATCATTTTATGATCTTGACTAAAAATATACTTTGTAATGAAAGTATCTTTATGATGGTGATCTTGATGAAAATCAGATTTTTTATTTGCAAGCAGGTCACCAAATTCTTCAGATTCCATCTTGACTCTTATTCGCTTGTACTTATTCTTTTTCTCTTTCATTTTTATAACTTATTGCATAATCGAGGAAAATGCAGGTTGTTGTTGTATCCATTTATTGTAATCTTTTTCGCTGTCAACAATAATTTTCATCTGCATGTTGTAGTGCGAAGATCCACAAATTTTTGCACAAAGCAATAAATAGTCAAACTGATATGGTTCTAAACCTTCCTCACCATTTGCGATCAGTTCTTGACTATTATCATAACGGATTTTATTTATTCTTTCCACCTTTGATGCAACATCAGGATTCATTCTCATGTCTGCAGTTGTAATTGTTGGTGTAAAAGCAAACTCTGTTATCATTCCTGGAACACAATTCATCTGTGCCCTAAAATGGGGCATGTATGCAGAATGTAAAACATCTTGTGATCTCATTTTAAAAATAACTTTTCTGTTGACGGGGATATGAAACTCTTGTGAAACAACAATATCATCCCAACCATTGGGATCAGATGAATCAATTCCTACAGAATTTCTTCCATCAAAATCGTTTAAAAATCTAACATTTGCATCTCCAAGAACATTGTCTTGTCCCCCATATCTAGCTTTCCAGTTCCATTGTGCAGCATACAACTCAATAACAAGGGCATCCTCATCTTGATCATCAAAATTCATTATTTGTCCCCATGTTACCATTCCATAAATTATTAAACCGAAAAAAACAAAAGCAGGAATAACAGTCCAAACCAACTCTAAGTTATTATCGTGTGTTATGAAAAAGGCTTTTCTATTATTAATTCCACGGTACTTATAGGCAAAATAATGCAATACTGCTTGAGTTATTGTTTGTGCAAATAAAATTATTGCAAATGAGATCCATAGCAACCTGTCATAGGGCACACCATGCTCAGAAGCAGATTCTGGTAAAAGCACCTTCGTATATGCCCAAAAACAATAAATAGTTACTAGATAAATGAATACTAGAAAAGCAAACATGAGTTTTCCTTGTGTATCATTATCTTTTTCATTTGCAATCTGGGAATCATCCTTTTCTTTACCCATTTTGTTTTGAATCAGTTTATAGATATTACTTATTTGCCAAATAGCAATACCCATTAAAATCAAAACCATTCCTGTTATTAACGCTATCATTATCTTTTAATTAATAAACAAACTTTTCACTTTCCTTGAACAAAGGATCTCCACTTGGTTCAAGAGATGCTTTTGTTAAAGTTTTAAAAACTACATAAATAAATAAACCACCAAAAAATAAAATCCCTCCAATTTCAGGGACACCAATAAACCATTGGTCACCTACAGTACCTGGCATAATCATATTATAAAAATCCAAGTAGTGGCCAAATAAAATGACTATACCAGTCATTACTATCAACCAATTAACCCTTTTGTAATCACTATTCATTAGCACTAGAAAAGGGAAAATTAAATTTGTTACAATCATACCCCAAAAGGGCAAAGAATAATCTTGAATTCTAGCTACAAAATAAACGACTTCTTCTGGGATATTAGCATACCAAATCAACATAAATTGAGAAAACCAAAGATATGCCCAAAAAACACTAACACCAAACATAAATTTAGCTAAATCATGCATATGGTTGTCATTAACTTTTTCCAAATATCCCTGAGATTTTAAATAAATTGTAATCAAAGCAATCATAGTAATTCCAGAAACAAACATACTAGCGAATACATACCAACCAAAAAGCGTGCTAAACCAATGTGGATCAATTGACATTATCCAATCCCATGACATCATCGATTCTGTTACGATGAAAAAAGCCAAAAATCCAGCAGACAACTTAAAGTTTCTTACATGGTTAACAATACCATCCGATTTGTCTTGTGCAATAGAAAATTTTCTTGAAAAATATCTATATAGATTCCAGCCTAATATATAAAAAATTGCTCTTGCTAAGAAAAATGTTGAATCTAAATATCCAGACTTTGCTTGAATTATTTTATCATGAGCTACAACTTCAGGATCCATCCAGACAAATACATGATTTAAGTGCAAGGTACACAAGACCAATATTACAAATACAATAATTGAACCTGGAAGCAAGTACCCAGTTATTCCTTCCATGACTCTAAACAAGATTGGAGACCATCCTGCCTGAGAGGCTCTTTGAATAGCATAAAATGCCAGAGTGCCTAGTGAAATCAAAAAGAAAAATAATGCAGCAACATATAAAGCAGACCATGGTCTATTACTTAATTGGTGATAAACATGCTCATCATGGGACATTTTATGGCTATCCTCTTGCAGGTCTACATTAGTTTTATCTGTATTTTCTATTGAGTTGGAATTGTACTCTTCACCATAATTGGACCCATGATCATCATAACCATGGTTAGAGACCATTTCTTTAGCCTCTTCTAAAGAATGGGGAGCTGAATAAAATCCATAAGCCAAAGCTAGCAACCCAATCAGCATCATTGAAAAAGAAAGAATTTTTATATTTTTAGTTATAGAATACATTTACCAAATTACTTTTTTATTAAATCTTCCCTTAAGGTCATTACATACTGTGATATTTGCCACCTTTCCTCATAATCAACCTGGCTGGCGTGTGAGCCCATTAAGTTTTTGCCATACATCAAAACATGATAAATACTACCGTCAGTAATTTCTCTGTCTGCATAGCTTGGGATTCCAAGAAACTTCTCCCTTTTCATCAAAATCCCTTGTCCATCTCCTTTGGAGCCATGACATACAGCACAATAAACCCCATATAATTCTTTACCTATTTTTAAATTTTCAGTATTTTGCTCAAGCGGATTTATTAGATTCAGTTTAGCTGAATCGTAACCTTCGTTGGTGTCATCATATTCATAAGGCATCCAACCTCTAGGTATTGTCCCTTCAACTGGTAACTGAGCTTCAGTTCCCATTTTAAAAGCTGTTGATTCGTCATAAGCGTCGTAACCAACTGCTTCATACATATTTGGAAAATACTGGTAATTGGGTCTAGATGAATCAAAGCAAGATTTCAATAAAATTGAGCCCAGAATTAAAACGATAAATTTAATTTTTTTAGTCATTATCATTTTTTTTATTTGAATGGAGTTTAATTTCTAAAACATCTGTTTCCTTAATTAATTTTTTTATTTCCTTTTCACTACCATCAAACTTTATCTCAATTAAAAATTTGTCATCGGTAGTACTAGGAATAGGGTTTTCAGCTTCCTTAAATGGCCATAATTTACTTCTCAAATAAAAAGTAATTACCATTAAATGGGCCGCAAAAAACACAGTAAGTTCAAACATGATGGGAACGAATGATGGCATATTTTCAATAAATGAAAAACTGGGTTTACCTCCAATATTTTGTGGCCAGTCTAAAATCATTATGTGATTCATCATCCATATTGCAAAAGAAAAACCGATACACCCGTAAATAAATGCTGTTATCGCCAAACGAGTTTCTTTTAGTCCCAAGACCTTGTCCAAACCGTGTACAGGGAAAGGAGTATAGACTTCTTCAATATCAATTTTGGCCTCCTTAATTTTTTTAACGGCCGCTAACAACTTATCGTCATCGTCGTATATCGCATGTAGTATTTTTTCAGCCATTTTTATCTCTCATTTTTTTATAATTATCCCCTGAGGTTTTAAGAATTGTTTTGACTTCAGCCTGAGCAATTACAGGGAATGTTCTCGAGTAAAGTAAAAATAAAACAAAAAAGAAACCAATCGTACCTAAAAAAATACCTATATCAAAAACTGTTGGTGAAAACATAGTCCATGAGGATGGTAAATAATCTCTGTGTAGTGATGTTACTATGATTACAAACCTTTCAAACCACATTCCAATGTTGACTACAATCGAGATTACAAATGAAAAAACAATACTGGTTCTCAACTTTTTAACCCACATAAACTGAGGAGAAAAAACATTACAAGTCATCATGGACCAATAAGCCCACCAGTAGGGTCCTGTTGCTCTGTTGAGAAAAGCATATTGCTCATATTCAACACCAGAATACCACGCAATGAAAAGTTCAGTGATATATGCACATCCAACAATACAGCCTGTAATCATAATTACTATGTTCATTAACTCAATATGTTGAATAGTTATGTAATTTTCCAAATTGGAAACTTTTCTCATAACTATTAGTAAGGTTTGAACCATTGCAAAACCAGAAAAAATTGCTCCTGCAACAAAATATGGAGGAAAAATAGTGGTATGCCAACCTGGAATTACAGAAGTCGCAAAATCAAATGACACAATAGTATGTACAGACAGTACAAGTGGAGTTGCTAATCCAGCAAGAACTAATGAAACTTCCTCAAACCTTTGCCAATCTTTTGCTCTTCCGCTCCATCCAAAGCTTACCAAACTGTAAATTTTCTTTTGAAACGGCTTGACTGCACGATCCCTAATCATCGCAAAGTCAGGTAATAAGCCTGTCCACCAAAAGACCAATGAAACAGACAAATAGGTAGAAATTGCAAAAACATCCCAGAGTAAAGGAGAATTAAAATTAACCCAGAGTGATCCATATGCATTAGGTATTGGTAAAGTCCAAAATGCTAGCCATGGTCTTCCCATGTGAATTATGGGAAATAATCCGGCTTGAATAACAGAAAAGATAGTCATTGCCTCCGCGGATCTGTTAATAGCCATTCTCCACTTTTGCCTAAACAATAATAAAACAGCTGATATTAATGTTCCTGCATGGCCAATACCAACCCACCAAACAAAGTTTGTTATATCCCACGCCCAACCAACTGTTTTGTTCAATCCCCAAGCACCTATACCAGTAGAAATAGTATATATGATACAACCTATTCCCCATAAAAACATAATAAGGGCGATTGAAAAGACTATCCACCATTGTTTATTGGCTTTTCCCTCAACAGCATTTACAATATCAACTGAAACATCATGATATGACTTACCACCTGTAACAAGGGGCTTTCGTATCGGTGCTTCGTAATGAGATGCCATATTTTTATTTAAAATTAATAATATTAAGTTTCATCAGTATTTCTAACTTTTACATGATAAAAAACATTTGGTTTTGTACCAACATATTCCAATAAATGGTAAACTCTATCCTTTTCTTTTAAAGCAGTAACCTCACTTTCCTTATCATTGATATCACCAAATTTCATTGCTCCTGTAGAACATGCTGCAGCACAAGCGCATGCATCATTAAACTCTCCAGACTTGACTTCTCTACCTTCATTCTTAGCTTTCAAAATAACTGCTTGAGTGGATTGAATACAGAAAGAACATTTTTCCATAACTCCACGAGAGCGAACAACAACATCAGGGTTTAAAACCATTTTTCCTAAATCGTCGTTCATATTAAAATCGAATTCATCATTATTATTATACAAAAACCAGTTAAATCGTCTAACCTTGTAAGGACAGTTGTTGGCACAATATCTTGTTCCTATGCATCTGTTGTAAGCCATGTGGTTTTGCCCTTGTCTTCCATGTGATGTAGCTGCAACGGGGCAAACTGTTTCACAAGGCGCATGGTTACAGTGCTGACACATTACAGGCTGAAAAACAACTTGTGGATTATCAGCGGGTTTTTCCATTTCGCCAAAGACTGAAAGTGAATCTGAAATACCAGAAATATTTTCTTTTGTTTCAATATCTTCTTCAAAGGTTTGTTCTGATGAATAGTAGCGGTCAATTCTAAGCCAATGCATGTCTCTTGATTTTCTGACTTCTGTTTTTCCAACAACAGGAACATTGTTTTCAGCGTGACATGCTATAACACACGCCCCACACCCTGTACATGCATTTAGATCAATTGATAAATTAAAATGATGACCAATTGATCTATCAAACTCGTCCCACAAATCGACATCGGGGGATGTTACTGGAGTTTCAATGTGATTTAAAGAAACTTTTGGAACAGAGTTCCAGTGTTTTGCACTTTTGGTATTAAAAACTTCAAGTGTAGTTTCCTTAATTATATCTCCTCTTCCCATTAATGTATTGTGCAATTGTACACATGCAAACTCATGATTTTCATTAATTAACTCTAATTTAACATTCTGAGACAAGTTAAAACCTTTGTAAAGCTTGTATGCATTTACACCAACTTGCATCTCTTTTTTTAACGCCTTAGTCTTACCATATCCAAAAGCAAGACCTACAGATCCTTCGGCTTGACCAGGCTGAATAATCACTGGAACTTTTAAACTTTCTCCTTGTACCGTGATCAGAGCATAATTACTATCAAGTGCGCCATTAGCGACATTGTAATTCTTTAATCCAATTTGATCAGCGTCTTTTTTTGAAATTGTTAAATAATTATCCCATGATACTCTTGTTATTGGATCGGGAAACTCTTGAAGCCAAGGATTGTTGGCTTGTTGTCCATCACCTAAGCCAGTTTTGGTGTAAAGTACGAGTTCAATACCATTAGATTTTGATCTTGACAAGGATTTAGCTCTTTCAAGAGGATTAATAATCTGTTTTTTTAAAACCTGTCTAGTTTCTGAATCATAAAACCCATCGTGTAAAACTTGATTCCAAGTTGAGCCCTTTATTATATTTTTTTGCCAATTGTCTTTTAAGAATTCATAAAAACTTTGACTAGAGCCCATCCAGTCAAGTAAACAATCTTGAAATTGCTTGGTGTCAAACAGTGGTCTAATTGTAGGTTGAGTCAAGTTATATTTTCCATAAACCAGTTCGTTATCACCCCAAGACTCTAATGAATGAGGGGAAGCTGCAACCCACTTTGATATAGACGCCGTCTCATCATTTTTCATTGAAAAACAAACTGAAAATTCTGCTTTACTTAAACCTGAAATAAAATCTTTGGAATTTGGTAAAGTGTAAACAGGATTAACTCCCGCCATGATAATACCCTTAACCAAGCCTTTGTTTAAATCTTTAATAAGTTTTGTTATCTTTTTATCATCAGAGTTTTTAATTAGAGAAAGCTCATCTTTTTTAAATGCCTGGCTATTTAATAACTCGTTAATTTCATGGGTAATCAAGTGAGCATCCACATCATCAATTCCTGTTACCAATAAGCCTTTTGAACCTGCATTTTTCAAACCTTCCGAAATCTTTTTTAACGATTCATCCAACTTTGAAGGCAGTTCACCGCCGACTTCATTTCCAGAGACATATCCAAAGATTTTGGCTAGAGCAATTTTTTGTTGAGAGGGAGATAGTGGAATTCTCTTATCTGCGTTTGACCCAGTTATAGTCATGTTGGATTCAATTTGAATATGTTTGGACATATTTGCTTTTCCATCCTTATTTCTTTCAGGAATCCGACCTTTAACATATCCTGAGTCATGATCCCCCCCCTGCCAATCACCAAGAAAATCAGCACCTACAGAAACAATATATTTAGCCTTGGAAAAATCGTATGTTGGTAACGCTCTAACTCCATACGCAACTTCAAATGCATCAAGAGCTTTTGAATCAGAAATTGAATCATAAACTACATGAAAAACGTTAGGATATTTTTTTATAAAATCTGAAATTATTTTTGACGTGGAAGGACTTGCAAAGGTTTGAGTTAATAAAACAACAGGCTTATTGTTGTCTTTCATTGACTCTAGCAAAGAAATGATACTTTTATTAAGGTTATCCCAAGTTGTTTCACCTCCATTTAATGTTGGAGCCTTAACTCTCATACTATCATACATAGACAATACAGAGGCGTGAACTCTAGCATTTGCAGAAGACCTTACTTTTGATTTTATATTATTCTCAATTTTAATGGGCCTACCTTCACGTGTTTTAACAAGAACGTTTGCAAAATCAAAACCATCTGCAATTGTTGTGGCGTAATAATTTGCTAGACCAGGAATTATTCTTTCTGGCTGCAAAACATAGGGAATAGAACGGTTAACTGGTCCTTCACAACTAGCTAATGTAGCGGCTGCTGTGCTAAAACCCAGGTATTTCAAAAAGTCTCTCCTGTTGGTATTAGACTGCTCTAGTTGGTTTTTATCTGATAGAAAAGAATCTGTTGGTAATTGATCTATGAACTCATTATTTTTTAAATGGTCGATAGTATTGTCACAAGAAGACAACTCTAGTTCACTTTTCCAATATTTTTTTTGGTTACCCATTTAATTACGTTCTATTTTCTAATAATGACATTTTCCACATTCTAATCCACCCATTTGAGCAGCAGTCAATTCATCTACACCATATTTTTTTGACAACTCTTCATGTATTTTTTGATAGTACTCATTGTTTTTTAAATCAACATTCGTCTCCCTGTGGCAATTGATACACCAACCCATTGTTAGAGAGGAGTGTTGATATAGTATTTCCATTTCCTCGACAGGACCATGACAGGTTTTACAATCAACTCCAGCCACATTTACGTGTTGAGCATGGTTGAAATAAACAAAATCCGGAAGATTGTGAATCCGAACCCACTTAACAGGCTCCGTATCCCCTGTGTAACTTTGAGAATTTTCGTCCCAACCAACCGCTTTGTAAAGTTTCTTTATTTCGTTTGTGTAAAATTCTTTAGTGTATCCTTTTTCCAAATCTTCTTCACCATTGTACTCTGCAATATTTTCATGACAGTTCATGCAAACATTGAGTGAAGGTATTCCCGAGTGTTTAGATTTTTTAGCTGACGAATGGCAATACTGACATTCAATTTGGTTTGCACCAGAGTGAATCTTATGAGAATAATGGATTGGTTGAATTGGCATATAACCTTGATCCACACCAACTTGCAACATATAACCGTATGCATAATAAGCACTTGAAAGCAAAAGAAAAATTACAGAACAAAAAACTAGAAACTGGTTTTTAGCGAAAGCTTTCCATATTGGAATTCCTTTTTTATTATTTTGTTGATCAGCGAAAACAGTATTTTGATTAACTAAGCTTTTTAAGGTTTTATTTATCAAATAAAGAAGCATGACCAGTACAAGCAGAACAAATGATAAAAGAATCAGAATAATATCGTTTGTTGAGCTGGAAGATGAAGTTTGAGCAACCGGAGCACCTGGGGGTGGCGTTGGTTTGGGTGGAACATAATCAGTGTAGGCCAAAATATTATCAATATCCTCATTTGATAAATTAGGGAACGCATTCATAGCGACCTTGTTGTACTCCTCATAAATAGCAACCGCCTGAGGATCACCCGACTTAATCATTGCTTGACTATTTTTTATCCATGAGTACAACCAATCCTTTTCATACTTAGCAGAAACCCCGTTTAAAGCAGGACCAACCAAATTCCTGTTAAGCTTGTGACAAGCTGCACATTGAGAATTGAATAAAGATTTTCCTTTTTGAACATCAGGCTCCTGAGCAGTCAAATTGGCAGAAAATAGGATTGAAAAAAATGAAATTAAACCGAAAAAGGTCATCAACCGAACCTTTGAAAAGAGGTGAGAAAAAAGATGAAAAAATATGCTGTTTTTTTTCACTAAAAAATTAAAAAAAATTGTCTCAAATTTTGATGTAAAAATACAACACAAAAATGTTTTTACACACTAACATTATATCTATTTTTTTTAATTTATAACCATTCTAAATAGCATGTTTATACTTAACCTAAAAAATTAAAAATATCAACATATCTTTACAATTGTGTTATCACTAAAAAAAAATTTTATTAAGGCAATAATTTTATTTTCTTTCAACTTTTGTTTAGGGCAAAATGGTGTCTTAAAAATCACCCATGAAAATAAACTTGACAGTATTCTTGCATTAAAAAAAGAAGTAAATAAAGACGCTTTTACATCTGGTCAATATACAATCCAAATTTTTAGCGGGAATTTTAATGATGGTCAAGAATTATTTGAGAAATTAAAAATT
>PAGT01000067.1 GCA_002705485.1 Flavobacteriales bacterium
GTATGACTGAACTTTTTTATTTTATTGAATATTTATTTGTAGAAATTTTGTTTATCCCCCTTGACTTTTTAAGGATCCTGGACTTAAAAAACTGGTTTTTATCAAATTCGGTAAATTTTTTCTTCATAACTGTCGTCTCTTGTGCTTTAATTTACTGGACGGTTCAATTGATGGGTTTTTCAAAAAGAGGTGAAGAGGATACTGACCAGTCGGCGCACTCTTTTTTATAAATCGAACCCTATATCTTTTCTGTAAGTTTTACCTTCGAAATGTACTTTTTGAATTGAATCGTATGATTTCTTTAAAGCTCCACTAATGTTTTTAGATTTGGAGACAATTGATAAAACTCTTCCTCCGTTAGTTAAAACTTGACCATTTTTATTGATTGTTCCTGCATGAAGAACTGAGGAATCTAAAACACCCTCAATACCTTCGATTACTTTTCCCTTTTCATAGGACTCTGGATATCCTGAAGAAGCAAGAACAACGTTGGTATAGGTCATTTCATCGAGCTCTAAAGATTTTTCTTTTAATTTGCCTTGGGATGTTGAAACCATTAAATCTAAAAAGTCATTTTTTATTCTTGGTAGCACTACCTGTGTCTCAGGATCTCCCATTCGTACATTATATTCAATCACATATGGTTCATTCCCAACCTTTATAAGTCCTATAAAAAGAAAACCAACGTAATCTAATTTGTCTTTAATAATCCCATTAATAGTTGGTATTACTATTTTATTTTCTATTTTGTTTTCAAATTCTTTATCAACAAATGGGACTGGCGATACAGAACCCATCCCTCCAGTGTTTAAACCTGTGTCACCCTCACCAATTCTTTTGTAATCTTTTGCATTTGGAAGGATTAAATAGTCTTTTCCATCAACTAATACAAAATAGGAGAGTTCAATACCTTTCAAAAATCCCTCTATGACAACTTTATTTCCTGACGTTCCAAACTTATTATTTAAGAGAATATTAGTCAATTCATTTTGTGCTTTTGCTAGTTTATCAATAATTAGAACTCCTTTTCCAGCTGCTGGACCATCAGCTTTCAAAACATATGGGGGCTTTATAGATGAGAGGTACTTAAGGCCTTCTTTTAAATTTTTATTTGTAAATACTCTGTAAGGTGCTGTTGGTATATTGTGCCGCATCATAAACTCCTTGGAAAAATCTTTACTTCCCTCAAGCATTGCACCTTTCAGGGATGGACCTACAACAAGAAGATTACGTAGATCCAAATCAGATTTAAGAAAATCTGTTATACCATTTATAAGAGGAATTTCTGGACCTACTAATACAAGCCCGACTTCGTTCTCTTTGATTGCATTAGATACCGCATCATAATCATTTGCATCAATACTTAAATTCTGTGATAGTTTGGTAGTTCCAGCATTTCCAGGAACTGTAAATATATTGTTTATGTTTTTTGACCCATACAATTTAGACACAAAAGCATGCTCTCTAGCTCCAGACCCGATTACCATTACATTCATTGGTTTTGAATTAAAATATTGATTATTTCAATTATAAAATTAATCTTTTTTTGTTTTAAAAAATTGATTTTTATAATCATCTTAAAAAAGAGTTAAAAAAATTATGATAGCTAAAAACGAACGTTTAAAAAGTTGATTTTAAGCATTTTAAATATATGATAATAAAAAATGAACAGTTTTTTTTGTATATATATATATTTTATATCTTTGTGTAAAATAAAAACATGAGCTGGTTTGTGGCATATACAAAATTCAGGTCTGAATTCAAGGCTTCTAATTTTTTTGAAAGAATGGGAATGACAGCATACGTACCCTGCTTTGAAGAGAAAAGGCAGTGGTCTGATAGAATAAAAAAAGTTAGAAAACCTGCTATAAGCGGATATGTTTTTTTTAAAATAGAAAAACTTTCATATACAAAAATCAATGTAAACCCATTTGTTAAAAACATCGTTAAAAATAATGGGGAGGTTGTAAAAATAAAAGACAGCGAAATTACACGTCTTAAAGAAGCTTTGAAATCACACAGCCGAGCTGATATATGTCGTAAAGGAGATAGGGTACAAATTGAAAGCGGAGTATTTAAGCACAGAGCAGCAGTAGTTTACTCAGTTGACAAGAATACCATTACCCTTTTACTTAATAAACTAATGCTGAAGCTCTCTTTAAAAGAGAATGACGTTAGAGTAGCTGGCTAATTATTAAATAATGTTTTTTTTTTGAAAATCTCTGTGGGTTTTCTAGCGAAGCATTAAAAAAAATTGAACATGAAAAAAATCTTTTTGATATTAATTTTGTTTTTTACATTTAGTGTACACTCCCAAAATATCCCTGGAATTCCGTCAAATGTTAATATTGAATCCATAAGTGACAAGGACTTATCAAAATTGTGGGAAGATGCAAAAAAAGAAGGCTACACTTTGGNCCAACTCAAAACNTTAGCTAGAGCCCAAGGAGCCAGCGAGCAGGATATATCAAAGTTTTCTGAACGANTNATGTCGCTGCAAACATTAAATGACGATAAAGTAGAGGATGATACTGTTGAAAAGACATTAAGCTCTATGTTTGGAATTGTCGCAGAAAAAGAAGAAAATAATCAGTTAATTTCTGAAGAAGCTAAATTGCCTATTTTTGGTATGGATTTTTTTGAATCACAATCTAAAAACCAAAACCTTTCCAACAGCCCCCAGTTAAATCTAGCAACGCCTGGTTCCTACCAATTAGGTCCTGGGGATGAGTTAGAAATTTTGGTTTGGGGGGCTTCAGAAAATACATATCTGTCAACAATAAATNCAAGTGGATACATTAAAATCGACAGAATTGCTCCAATTTATCTAAGCGGATTTACCGTATCGGGTGCTAAAAACAANGTAAAAAAAGCTTTGTCAAAAATTTATTCAGGGATTGATGAAGCTGATGAATCCTTCACAAAAGTTTTTTTTGACCTCAACCTTGTGAAGTCAAGATCTATTATTATAAACATGGTAGGGTCGATAAAAAACCCCGGAACNTATACTTTACCAAGCGTAACTTCTCCACTTAATGCCTTNTATGCTGCTGGGGGGCCAACTGAAAATGGTAGTTTTAGAAATATAAAAATATTTAGAAACAATAGTTTTTACAAATCAATTGACTTATATGAATATTTTGTGAATGGTACTTCCCCAAACATTACTTTAAGAGATCAAGACGTAATTATTGTCCCAAAGTATGAAAATCGAGCCTTTGTAAACGGTGAGTTTAAAGAGACGGGTATTTTCGAATTCAAAACAAACGAAACTATNAGCGATCTAATTTTATTCACAGGGGGATTCTCTCCTTTTGGCTTTGACAAAAAAGTGTTTATTGAGTCCGTATCTGGAATCAATAAAGAAAGCCAATCGGTTACCGAAGATTTATTTAGCTCAACCAATATCCATGACGGAGATATTATAATGGCCAATGCGATCTCTGGTAATTTCAACAATAAGGTGACAATAGAAGGTGCCGTAAACCTACCTGGAAATTATTCAATAATAGAAAGTCCTGACTTGAAAAGTTTAATTGTTAACGCAAGGGGACTTAGTGTTGATGCTTTAAAAACAAGGGCTATTGTATTTAGAACAAACGATGGAATTGAAAACGGAATGCTTTCAGTCAATCTAAATGATATTTTAAATGACAAAACAGAGTTTTTATTTAAAAATAACGACAGGGTTAAAGTCTTCTCCAAAAAAAACGTTTTGGATACTAGAAGTGTAGAGATTAAAGGGGAGGTTAATTCTCCAGGAGTTTTTGATTTTTACGATGGTATGACTGTGCTAGACTTGGTTTTAATGTCCGAAGGGATGAAAAGAACAGGAAGTTTTGTTTCGATTGATTTATATCGCGAAACTTTAGATGTTGGTGGAACACCATATAAATCAATTTCTGTTGATTTAAGTTCAGAATACGGCACTTATAATATGGAAAACAACCCGGTTTTAAACGAAAACGATATGGTTATCGTTAGAATTAAGGAAGGTTATTCTTTGCCTGAATTTGCAGAAATTAAAGGCCTTGTTAAGGCTCCTGGCTTCTATTCCATTTTAAGCAATAAATATTCTCTTTATGATTTACTAGAAGATTCTGGTGGAGTTTTACCTAACGGGTCTGTAAGCGGCATAAAAATTAAGCGGGTTAATGTTTCAAAAAAAGAAATTGATGAAGCCTTAGAAAGTTTTGCCTCAGATTCGTCAGGAATCGAAATAAAAAAACAACTAGAATATATAGAATTTGGGATTGATGTTGAAAAACTTCTGGAGTCTAAAGGTAATGATTTTAAATACAACGTGATTTTAAAAGACGGAGATATAGTTTCAGTCCCAAAAGTTGATAATACCATTGAGGTTGTTGGAGAGGTTGAACAACCAACGGTTGTCAATTATAAAAACGGGTTAAGTGCCTCAGATGCGATTAACCAGGCAGGGGGTTTTACTGAGCTTGCAAAAAAAAGAGGTGTTTTTGTTGTGTACCAAAATGGTACAATTTCCTCCAATAAAAATTTTTTTATTTTTAATACTATGCCAAAATTAAAGCCTGGGTCAAAAATTGTTGTCCCAAAAAGAATGCAGAACCCTAACAAAACAAGTCTCACCGACCTTGTTGGTTTAACTTCTACCCTTGCAACTTTAGTTGTTTTAATTAGATCTTTATAACGTAAGTAATTATGAGTCATAGCAGAAAAAAAGAAGAAGAAGAAGAAGAAATCGATCTTGTTGAAATTGTTAAATCTCTTTGGAAGTCTAGATTTTTTATAATCAAAGTTTCTTTTATCTTTTTTGTTTTAGGGGTATTTGTTTCATTGGTCTCACCTGTAATATACACCTCCTCAACAACTTTTATCCCTCAGACAAGTCAAAGCACTGGGGCTAGCGGATTAAGCGGTGTTGCGAGCCTTGTAGGTATTAATCTAGGTGGAGTCGGTTCAAGTACTGAAATTCCGCCCTCCATTTATCCTCAAATTATAAATAGCGTGCCTTACAAAAGGGAACTTCTGGAAATAAGCATTGATTTTCCTGAGAATAACGAAACCATTTCACTTAAAGATTATTTAAGTCAAGAAAGTGGTTCTGGAGACTTTCTGTCGCTTCTTAAGAAATATACTATTATGCTACCGTTCACCATACTAGAACTCTTTAAAGCTAAAAACCCAAATGATAAGATTAGCTCCTTAAACTCAGATATATTTATTGGAAAAAAGGAGGAAGAGATGTTTAAAGCTCTCGATGGCCTACTCTCAATTTCTGTCAACACTAAAGAAGGCTTTATTAACTTAACATCTGAGACGGGAAATGCGTATGCAAGTGCTGTGCTTACTAAAGCTGCAGAACAGATTCTTCAAAATCGTGTCGTTGAATANAAAATTAAAAGTGCTAAAGAGGTTCTAAATTTCAATTTAACGCAGCTTCAATTAAAAAAAATTGAATTTGATAGTTTGCAAAACAAACTAGCTCTTTTCAAAGATTCAAATTTGAATATAATTGATTCTCGTTTTCAAAACTCTTTGCAAAAACTGGAATCAGAGTTCGCCATTGTTAATGCTGTCTATCAAGAATTATCAAAGCAAGTAGAACAGTCTAAGCTTCAGGTCAGTAAAGACACGCCAATTTTTTCTGTTATTCAGCCAGCTAGTGTCCCTAACTTCCGAAGTTCGCCTAAAAGAGCACAGATGGTTCTTGTTTATACTTTTATAGGTTTGGTGATAGGGTGCTTAATAGTATTAATTAAAAAACCNGTATTATCTTTAATTAAAGAGGTTACAGCTTAAACAGAAAGCTAAAAAAAGACTCTTTTTCAGAAACCTGTTTAGTTATTTTATAGACTTTATATCTTTTGTCATTAGGGTCCATCACTTCCTCCACAAGATCAGATTGAGTTGATGTGACGTTTTTATAAATTAANTTGATTTCTTTTACGAACTCAGTCCTTAGAGAAGTAAAATGTGATTTTACGAATTTTTTCTTAGAAATAATTTCATTTAAAGATNNAGACGAGAGTTGTCCTTTTCTTTCAAGCTCTTTGATTACTAAAATTTGCCTTGGGCTCATTAGTGTGGATTTATTTTCGTAATAAATCCTAGTTTCATCATAAAGAACTAAACCTTTAAGAAAGTCTTTAAATACAAAAAGCTTATATGCAACCCAACAGAAAATAATTACTAAGATCATTCCTATGACATTTGAAAATCTAGATTTACTTGGAATCGAAATTTGTAGTTCTGTTAATTCAGCTTTATAGATGCTTCCCACGGATTGTTTGGCAAGAACTGTTTTGTCTTTCTTGCTTTTAAGGTAGTAAATGGTGTCATTAAACTTAACTACGGGTTTATTTATGTCAATACCTTTAAAAAGGTTTTTATTTTTATAGATCTGTGCTGTATCATTTTTAAAATCGAAAAATATAACTCTATTTGGCTCAATAAAAGCCTTTTTGTTTTCAATTATTAAATTGCTTTGAATATTGTTTTTTAGAGGGAGCTTAGGGTTAATTTGACCGAGATCAACATATTCTTTTTTATCCAAGTCAAAAAAATAGTGTGAATTTAGCAAAGCATCCTTTTTATCATTTTCTGTTAAATTTCCCCTGCCTCCCAAAACAAAAAACTTATTACCTATCAGGTTTGATATCGATTTCCACCTGGCATTGGGTAAAAATTTAGATTTTGGGTAGATTAGCTCCCATTGGCCTGTATCATTATCTAAAAAGGTAGTATAATTTTTAAAAGACCAAAAACCATAACCACCATGCATGTATATTTGATTTTTGTGGAAAAAAACTGCTGAATTAAGCTGGTTTTTTTGCAAAACCGAATTATCCTCTCTTGACAATTTGTTGTCTGTAAGTTTAAAAACATAGCCTCCACCATTAAGAACAAAAAAGGTGTTTTTATTTCTTGTAAATGAGATTATAGTTTCGTTATTAAATTTTCGTATGCTTTTTAAAATTCGGGGGTTAGATTTTGACGAATCTAATGCAATAGGCTGGAATTTCCATTTGTCTGAATATGTATATACTCCTTTTAAAGTAAATATACTTGGATTTCCATTTTGACCTTTAAAAAAAACATGTTGAGAGCTTGAGTCTACTGGAAAGAAAACTTCTTGTGAGCTCAGGTTTTGTACTAGAAGTGCTAAAAAAATTATTATAATATGTTTAGCCAAATCATTTTTTTTATAAATATAATTTAAACTTTATTACTTTGAATGAANTCGAAATAATTTACATTGGTCTNTTTTTATTTTTATCNGGGGTTACATCATTCTTTCTGAANAAATATATNTANAATGTCTTCTCNAATAATAAAATTCTTGACCCNATAANCAGCAGGTCTTCNCANAGGTCTAAGGCNACTAGGTCTGGNGGNCTTTCAGTTTTTTTAAGNATTTCTGTATGCTTTGCNATTGCTTCCTCAACGGNTGNTCTTNNAATTGANCCTTANGCTCTTNTAGGNATTATTTTTATGGCAATTACTGGAATTGCTGACGATTTTTTCAATGTNCGATACAGAGAAAAGTTTTTTTTACAAATATTTGCAGGNATTATAATATTACAGGCAGGTTTTAAGATAGACTCTTTTCA
>PAGT01000001.1 GCA_002705485.1 Flavobacteriales bacterium
AATTTAATAATCACTACTGGTAGAAAAGGTAATGTGTTTTTAGAACCTGGAGACATAGTGAAATGTGAGATTGAATCTTTAGGTTTTATCGAAAATAAGGTTGTCTAATACTATGAAAGGGAACATGACAAAAATTGGTCTAACGACTAATATGCTAATAAGTCATGCTGAAAAAAACCACAGTCAAACTGAAGTATTATCTGTTGACGTAAAAGGTGATGTAGAAAAGAGTACATGGCAAAAAGTGGGTGAGAGAGCTCGAAAAATTGCAAGTGCACTAGATAAATTGGGACTAAAAAAAGGCGACCGGTTAGGTACTATTTCTCCAAATAATAAAGAACACCTTGAACTTTTATACGCTATTTCTGGATTTGGAGGTATTGCACATACCATTAATCCTAGACTATTTCCAGATGAAATTGTTTACATTGTAAATCACGCAGAAGACAAAGTTTTGTTCGTAGATTCTTCTTATATTGCAATTTTGATTGGCCATAGACATCTCTTTGAGACAGTTGAACACATTTATTTGATGGGGCCAAAGAAGGATGAATTTGCTGCAAATATGAATGGATTTAAATTCCTGAATGATCTAACAGATGATGGCGATAAAAATTACAATTGGCCTGAATTAAATGAAAATGATGCTGCCGTGCTTTGCTATACTTCCGGAACGACAGGAAATCCTAAAGGTGTATTGTATTCACATAAATCTATAGTTGTTCATGCAAATCTAGTATCTTTGCCAGATAATTTTAATTTGAGTGCGAGAGACAGTTTACTTCTTGTAACTCCCATGTTTCATGTAAATGCGTGGGGAGTTACATACGCTTCAGCAATGGTTGGAAGCAAACTAGTTCTTCCAGGACCTAATTTAGATGGTAAAAGTGTTGTATCCTTAATAAATAATGAAAATATAACAATGTCTTTTGCAATTCCTACAATATGGGAAGAAGTTTTGGAACAACTCGATAAGACTGGTGAAAAATTAGAAAGTCTTGATAGAATATTATCTGGTGGAACAGCAGTTCCCGAATGGATGATAAGACAATTTAAAAATGATTACAGTGTTCATGTTATTCATGCATGGGGAATGACTGAAACTAGCCCCTTGGGAACTGCAAATACCCCACTAGGAGCTCATGCCAATCTCCCTAAAAAACAAAAAATAGAAAAAATGTATAATGCTGGAAGACCAAATTGGTCAGTACAGATTAAAATAGTTGATAGAGAAGGTATAGAATTGCCTAGAGATGGTGAAAGTGAAGGTGATTTATTAGTTAAAGGACCTACTGTTATAGAGAGATATTTGCATGATAAACAATCGTCTCTAGATAATGATGGGTGGTTTAAAACTGGAGACATTGGAAAAATTGATTCGGAAGGTTATCTTGAAATTACAGACAGATCTAAAGATTTAATCAAATCAGGTGGCGAGTGGATTAGCTCACTAGAACTAGAAGAAATTGTAAGAGGACACGATAAAATACATGATGCAGCAGTTATAGGAGTTGATCATAAGAAGTGGAATGAAAGGCCTTTGGTAATAGCTGAAGCGGTAAAGGGCACCAATCCTAAAGAAAAAGAAATTCTAGATTTCTTTAAAAATAAGATTGCTAAATGGCAAATCCCTGACGCTGTAGTATTTGTGGACGAACTGCCTCTTTCATCAACTGGGAAACCTATAAAGAGAGATTTAAGATTTGAGTTCAAGAACTATTTTGAGGAGAAAAAAAATGGATAAAGACTACGATGCCATAGTAATGGGTTGCGGACCTACGGGAGCAATCGCATCGATATTATTGGCAAATAAAGGATTCAAAGTGGCTGTTGTAGAAAAAAGTGCTAAACCATATCCCTATCCTAGAGCTATAGCATTAAACGAATTTACAATGGATTTGCTAAAGAACCTTTTGGGAGAACTATGGGAGAAGTTTAATTTTACTACGGCTGTTGAAGTTGGCTATGTTTTGAGCAAAGAAAAAATAAATGAACCATTCGGTTTGATGCAGCCACCAGAGATAGATGGAAAAGTTCTTGATTTAGATAATTTTGGGTTCATTAACTGGATTTATAGTCCTCAATTAGAAGAACTATTGAGAGAAAAAATAAAGAGTAATGAAAATATTACCACATTTTATGATCATAGTGGATTAATTTTGTGGGAAGACGGGAAAAACTATCTAAAAATCGAAAACTCCACAACTGGAATACAAACTGAGTTATCTTGTAAGTATCTTTTAGGGGCCGACGGAGGCGGAAGTTTTGTTAGAAAACAAATTGGAGCACCACTTAAGAAACTGGGGAACGCAATTTCTTTCTTAATTGTAGACATAAAGGCCTCAAGGAAAGCTCTACAACCCGGAATGGAGTTCGACAGTGGCGGTCATCAGATTATTGACCCTTCCGGTGAAAGGCCGACAACCTTCATTCATTGTGAAGGAAAGAATCATGGATCTCATAAAAATCACTTTAGATTTGAATTTGCACTTAAACCAGACGAAAATTATGCATCTATCCAATCGCCTGAATCAATTAAAGAACTGGTAAGTCCATACCTTAAGAACGAACAAATTGAAATAGAAAGGTCAACCGTTTACAAATTTAACTCTCTTATTTCAACTAAATGGCGGGTTAAAAATATTTTTACTATTGGGGATGCTACTCATCAAACGTCTCCTTTCTTAGGACAAGGACTAAATATGGGAATTAGAAATTCTTACAACTTAATTAATAAAATAGAGCTTGTAGAAAAGGGAATCTCTAGCGACACATTGTTAGATACATACCAAATTGAATGTTATCCTGACTCCGAATACATTATTAAGCAATCATTGTTCATGGGTGGACTATTGTTCAATACTAGATTCTATGTTAATTTTGCAAGAGGATTAATCCACTTTTTTAATGGAGGAAGAGGCAAACCAATACAACTTTTCCCTGAATTTGTTCCTGAGACTGTTACAGTACCAAACGGATTCAAACCCAATAAGTACAGTCAGAAAGGCTATCCTATGTACAACTACACAACTAAAGAGGGGTTTCCTCGCTCGCTCCGAAGTTACAATTCTACAAAATACCGAATATTTTGTAAGGATAGTACTGAGGCAGTTGAAGGCCATATTTCGAAAATACCTGATGCAATACGTCCCAATGTGACAGCATTATCTGATGGTAGAAACGGCGAAAAAACAAGCGACAAATTACTGGTATGTTGTCAACGTAAGGATGACTTAAAAATGCATGATAAACTATTCAGTAGAGGTATAATAAGATCAAATGTTGATTACGTAGTAATGGCTCCTTGCTATACCATGCTTGGAACCTATAGTAAAGGGCAAGAGAATAAAATGATCTCGGATTATTTATCGGTTTTCAATTTAACCAATTAGTTATCAACTATGAAGTCCATGCAAGCAAAGGCAACATTTTCGGGTCTTTCAATATGAGTCCAATGCAAAGCATCTGTTATAATAGTGAATCTGGAAAATCTTCCACCCTTTTTGGTTTTTAGAGTCGAATATCTACCACCTGCCTTCTTTTCGACAAACTTCGAATAGTTTTTCTGCCATGTGGGGTTGGATCTGTCTTGAAATTCTCCACCAGGTAGTAAATCTTCAACATCGTCAGGCCAAAAATTCCATTTTCCCCAATAAGGCTGATCACCAGTATGGTTGGAGATTATACCAAAATCTTTAGGTAAATCTGCAAATGTATATGTTGGAAATTTAAATCTGAAAAACCTGAATATGCCTGCTACTTGGCCTGCACCGAGTAAACCTGCTAGCTTTCTCAATAAAGACATTTTTTTAGCATTAGGAAGATCCTTAGCTAAAATCATTTCGTCCGAACCTTGAAACTGCATCATAGGAAACGAGGTATTACTAATACTGAAACCTCGAGACATGTCTGTCCGCCGTTTTCCTTCATCTAAAAAGTCCGTTTGCCTGAAAATTTGCCTTGTTAGTTTGAAAAAATACTTAGACTGATTAGGCATGTTTTGAATTGCAACCCATCTCTCACCGAGCTCAGAATCCGATTCTGCAACTGATGCCTCTTCAGCAAATGATGGTGAAATAAAACCAAATGGAGCTCCTCCTCTTATTGCACTCTTTAATAAAGGAGGGAAGGAATCTGTAGCCATAATTCTGTGAGGAGGGCCCAAAAATATTCCATCGTCAACAAGCTTAGTCCATTCTTCTTCAAATTTAGTCCAACCCTGAGATCCTCTCGAATAGCTCAGTGCCATATCTGGAGTCTCAGCTAGCATATTATCCATAATAATACAACCTCTGTCGTGCCCAACAAAATGGGCTCGTTCAATTTTTAGACCATCGATTAAGATTGAGCGAAGTGTATGTGCGCAGTTCTCCAGATCAAATCTAGGATCTACCGCAAGACTGCCTTTCATTGGAACTTTTCTATTTGGAGGTCTTAGCCCGTCATACTTTGAAAGTGTAGAACCATCGATTTTAATTTCTGTATATTCCTCTAAAAATGGAACTGTTATTGTAATAAACCGATAGTTTTTTCCACTAGGATGATTAGACATACTCGAAACCAGCCACCTGGCATCTAGTAAACTGTCTTCAAAGACACCCATCATCACAACCACAGGTATTCCCTCTGGATTTCCTGCATATGCAATACGATGCTTATGGCCTTCAATTTCAATGTAGTCTACGTCGAAATCTACACCATTAGTAGTAGGAATTTTAAAGTCTAAAATATTATCCATTAATGTTCCTAATTTTTTGAACTATATCTTCAACGTTAGACAGGTCTCTGTTGATTAACGATTGCTGTGTTTCTTTATCAAAATCCTTGTAAAAACTTGCTGCTGCAGGACCGTCAAGATTACGTATTCCAGATTCTTTGACAGTAGGCCCCCACTGGTTGTGACCATTCGGTCCTAAACCACTTATTTTATGAATGCGCTGACCAAAATTACGTGTCATTCTATCTCCGTCTGACATATGCTCATGAACATGCCCATAAGGATCATGCCAGTAGTCATAGATATGAGACCCTAATACGTGCCTGCCTACCCCCCATGCAATATCATACCTTTGATTATCAAATTCAGCTTTAGTTTTAAGTTGCATATGACCTCGCCACACATCATCCAAGTTTGATACTTCAAATGAGGCATGGCTAAGTTGAGGATTAATTGACTGCCCATCAGGAGCCATATCTGCATTCATATTGGAAATTATAAAAAATGTATGATGGTCTGTAGGTGTATTACCTCGATCACATCTAAAAAAAGCACCGTATGTTGCTGAGCCCTCTGCAAAAGTGCCTGGATAAAGGGGAGATGCTCCTGCCTTTTTCAGCATTTCAAACATTTTCGGATTAATAGAATGACCTTCTGCCGATTTAGGGGCTTCAAAAATTACACTGTCAGATGGCAATAAGCCAAATGTATTCATCATGAAATCCATCATCTTATGATGTGGGCCAACAGGGATTGCTAAAACGACGTGTCCAATTTTAATTACATCCGGAGGGCCTGGATGAACTGTGTTGCTTCCGTCAGCTTCTCTGTTCCCAGAGGTGTCTTGCAACTTGTTAGCTCCCCTTACGTAGTTGTCTTTAGTTCCATAATTATACTCAATTCTCTCTCTAGAGGCTTCTAGCTCTTCAATATCTCTACCGTGAACCGCTTCAATTAGAAGATTGCAGACAGGATCAATGAAAGACACTCTCTTTCCACCACATAACTCACCTTCTAATCCAGGAACTGGATGAACTGGAGAACATCCATCAATATTTTCCGATAAAATTGTTAAGTCATTTTCACTCTTCATCTGCATTGCAAAACCTAAAAATTTTGCAGGACCTTTATGAACCACATGACAAAAACCATCTCCGGATAAACCTCTAGAATAAATGGTCGAATCGTCTTGATGCATTATTTTGAAACCAAAATCATGAACCCAATTCTCATATAAATCTAAATCTGGTACTGAAAATCTAACGTATGCAATATCCCATGCCTTAGTCAACGGAGTAATTGGCGGCAAAGACTCCGAGCCCTCTAAATGCTCCTCTTCACCCTTATTTATAGCTTCAAATAAATCCAAATCTTTGTCAACTAGTTGTATGACATCCGCAGCAGTAGGTGGACTATTAGCATTAGAATTATTCATTGTATATTAATCAAATACGCTATTAAATAAGCTTCTACAAGTAATTCATAAAGATTAAAATTTCACCATTCTTTTCTTCTACGGGGAGACTAGTCAAGGTCTCTCCTCGGCAAGGCCCGTTATCACAAAGACCTGTGTCTGGCTCAAATACGGCCTGGTGATGCATGCACTGAACTCTGTTGAGCTCTTTGTTCCACAGGTATTTTGGGTCATTACAAAGCTGCCTACCATCGTGAGGACAAGAATTGATCCACGCAGACAATTTTTTAGAGCTTCTAACTATAATAGCTGTTAACCCATCAACATTGTTAGGAATATCTATCATAGAAGCTTCATGAGGGGCAATTGATGAGGAGGGGATTCTAGCTATTTCGACTTTCATTTAACTTCCATTAATACTCGAAATATTGACTATCGCCTGGATTGGGAACTCTCAGAATATTTAATTGTGCAGCCAGTCCTACATAGTGACCTATTACTAACACAAGCTCAACCATGCCCTTTTCACTTCCTACTAGTTCAAGGGCTTCTGCATAAGTTGAATCTGAAACTCTATAATCAGACAAGTATTCTTTTGTCAATTTGTAGGATACTGATTGTTCCAGTCCTTCAGTTGAATCTTCAAATTGAGGGCTCTCTCCTTTGTGCACTGATTCTATTATGTCTGAAGGGACTCCAGCGTTCTTTGCACTTTTACTGTGTGCCCAAAATTCAACATTGCACTTGAAATGACAAGCTATTGTGCAGATTGCAAGCTCTTTCATTTGGCTAGGGGCATTGGAAGTATTTTTCCTTATTGCAATACCTATATTATCTAAGGATTTAGCCATTACACTATCTGAGTACATCCAGGCATTAAATGGACCCGGAAGAGAACCATCAGATAGTGTTCCAACTCCCCTTTCAGAATTAACTATTGAATCGTATACTCCCTTAATATCTTCATCTAAATCGGCCCTACTTAAATTTTCGAGTCTAGGTAATTGGTTAGACGCTAAATTATGGCTATCCCATTCGTTCATTATACATTATCTATAATGTATATTTAAAGTTAAAATTAAGCGTAACTATTATTCGTGAGCTCCAATAAGAAAATATGAAAGATTATATCCGTTCAGCTAATGAAGATGGAATATTGGATATTAAAATAGAAAGGCCAAACAAAAAGAACGCTTTAACTGAAAAGATGTATTTGGAGTTGAATAGACTAATCTCTGACGCATCAAAGAGTGCCCAAATTAACGTCATTTTGATATCTGGAGGACAAGACTTTACAGCGGGAAATGACCTTGAAGATTTCAAAAAAAATCCACCACAAGATAGAAGCTCTCCAGTTTTTAAATTCATGCAGAGTTTTTCTAAATGTCCTTTGCCAATAATTGCTTCAGTTGATGGATTTGCTGTTGGCATAGGTACAACTATGTTACTACACAGTGACTTAGTTTATGCTTCAAAAGATAGTATCTTTATGCTTCCATTCATTGATTTAGGAGTTGTTCCGGAATTTGGTTCTTCTATGTTATTACCGGAAAGATTAGGCTATGTCAAAGCTGCCGAAATGCTAATGCTTGGCAATAGGATTACAGCTGAAGAAGCATTACAAATGGGATTGATCAATTTGGTATTGAGAGAGGATGAAGTCTACGAGGCTGCTAAGAAAACTGCTAGGAAGCTAGCAAGAAAACCAAGAAAAGCTCTGTTAATGACGAAAAAATTAATGCGAAGGGATAAAGAAACATTATCTGAAAGAATAGATACTGAAAGTGATCAATTTATTAAATTTCTGCAAAGCAGCGAATCTAAAAATATTCTAAACAAGTTGTAAAAAAGATAAAGTAAGTTTTCACATTAGCTTTTCAAGAACTAATTTATGATTTTTAGTCATCTTCACTTTACTACCATCTTTATAATTTAACATAACAACTACACTTTCAGCGTCAAAAACTACGTTATCCTTATTATTGTCCGATAATATTTTATCTTCAATGCAAAACGAAGTATTTCCTATTTTACTAATCCTAGTGTGAACATGTACTGTGTCTGGATAGGTTAGAGGTATACGGTAATTAGTGTTAAAATTCGCAAGTATAGGTCCTATTCCATCACCCTGCAACAAGCTTTCCATCGTGAATCCATTATTCCACCATGGCATTTTTTTAAAAAGTTGAATTCTAGAAGTTTCACACCACTTCGCATAAATTATGTTATTTACGTGGTTAAAAGAATCCATATCTCCCCATAACAAAGGAATCTTGGTTATGACTGGCCAATTCTTTTCATTCACTAAAAAAATTTCTCCCTACCTGGTAAAAATTATTGGCAACTAACCATTCACCACCGTCTGCTATCAACATGTCCCCTGTGATTACACTAGCTGCTGGTGAACAGAGATAAAGCACTTGTTGCGCCATTTTTTCCGTGTTTGTTATACCTCCAGCAGGAATATTAGACTCAAAAGTTTTAACTACATTCTCATCAAGCATTAAATTCTTTTTCACGTTATCTGTTAAGACTACACCTGGACACATAGCATTAACTCTAATTTTGTCATTAGACCACTCTAGTGCAAGAGATCTGGTGAGGTTTAGAACTCCTGCTTTTGCTGCACCCGAGTGTGCGACAAATGGAGCTGCTCCCCAAGCATAATTAGCAATTATATTGACTATAGAAGACCCCTCTTCACTTTTCCTGAGAAGGGGATAACAAGCTTTTGAAACTCTGAATGTTCCATCGAGAACAATATCTATAACTGCTCTCCAGGCATTCTCACTCATGGCTGCAGCTGGCGTGACAAAGTTACCTGCGGCATTATTTACTAAAACATCAAGATGTCCCCAAGTATCTTTGATATGCTTCGCCACCTCTTCAACGGTTTCATTGTTTCTTACATCCATAGTCTTCCAATGGAGAGTTTTACCTGTCTGACTATTCATTTCTGCAGCTGCTTTCGTAAGATTCTCTTCCTTTCTTGAAGCAATTATCACGTCTGCACCGTGTTCAAGGAAAGCTTTTGCAAATCCCAAACCCATACCAGTAGCTCCTCCTGTTATGAAGACTTTTTTACCTTCGAATAAATTTTCCTTAAAAATACTCTCAGACATCATGCCTTCCCTGAGAATTTGTTAGCACTCTCAAAGCCATCATCTGGTAGAGACATCATAGTTTTTGAACCAGTACCTATTGCGATAGCTCTTGACAGTGTTTCAGGTAGAATTCTTTCAAAGAAAAACCTTCCAATTATTATCTTATTTTTATAAAAATCATCTTCGTCTTGTTTTAAAAAAGCGGTTTTCAACATCAATAACCACATATATCCCATGGACACCAAACCAAACTGCTTCATATAATCTGAAGCGGCTGCTCCTATTTCATAAGGGTTAGATAGTCCTTTTTGGGCCATGAACATTGAAGTTTTTTGAAGGCCTTTAAGAGCTTTTTCAAATGGAATAACGAACTCTTTAAGATTCTCATCGCCTCTGTTTACTTCAATAAAAGCTAAGGCTGGATGGAAGAACCTTCGGAGCAACCTACCCATCCCTTGAGGCATTTTTCTACCGGCTAAATCCATTGCTTGAATACCATTTGTGCCTTCCCAAATAGGTGCTATTCTAGCGTCCCTGTAGAATTGTTCCATACCATATTCACGGATATAACCATGGCCCCCAAATATCTGAAGCATTTCAGACGATATCTCGACACCATAATCTGTTAGAATTGATTTGATAATTGGAGTCATCAGTTCAACTAAATCGTTATTTGCTTTACGAATCTTTTCGTCAGGATCTTTAACCGATCTATCTATTGCTAATGCTGTCCAAGCAGAAAGCATTCTTGATGAGTCAATCAGCGCTTTAGCTCGCAATAACATGCGCCTAATGTCAGGATGAACCAATAGAGGATCCGCCTCTTCTGAAGG
>PAGT01000005.1 GCA_002705485.1 Flavobacteriales bacterium
TCCAAATGATATAGCTGGTAATGATATTGCATCAATGGAGCATGTAATTTCGAGGAGATTAAAATACTATGAGGATCAAAAACCTGACTTAATTCTAATAGATGGGGGAAGAACCCAATTAAATTTTACAAACAAAATACTCAAGAATTTTGGCATGGAGAAAATTATAGTTTTAGGGATTGCCAAGGGTATGGGAAGAGTAAGGGCTGCTGAAACAATATATACAAATAAAGGTATTTTAGAAATAGATCCTCATTCAGAGCCCTTTAAGCTTTTAAATGAAGCAAGAGATGAATCTCATAGATTTGCTATAACCGCATCAAGAAAAAAAATACGAAAATCAAATAAATATTCTGCATTGGATTCTGTTAAGGGTATTGGACCAATAACTAAAAAAGCTTTACTAAAGGAGTTTAAGAGTCTAAAAGGTATAAAAGATGCTTCAAAGGATGATCTAATGACTATCAAAAATATAAATGAGACAATGGCATTAGAAATTAAACAAAAATTATGATTACTAAAATACTTAATGTCATAACTCTTTCAAGAATCTTATGTGCAATATTAATTTATTTGATCTTATATTTAGAAAGTAACTATTCTATAGCTTTATTTTTATTTTTTATTGCGTCTTTTTCTGACTTTCTTGATGGCTATCTTGCAAGAAAAACAAACTCTGAATCTGTATTGGGAGAAATTCTAGATCCTATAGCTGATAAATTATTAATTGTATTTGTTCTAATTGGTTTAAGCATAAACCTTGATAGTTTTTTAATTGGTTTTATTTCAGCTGTTATTATTTCAAGAGAAATTTGGGTCGCTGCCCTAAGAGATATCAACTCTAGAAATAACCAATCTGATAAAACAAAAGTGACTTTTTTAGCAAAGACAAAAACTGCAATACAGATGCTGTCGATATTAATGTATCTTTTCGGTCTCACAATTAATAATATGATGATTCTTTTCTTTGCTGATATTATTCTTATAATCGCTCTTTTAGTAACAATTCAGACAGGTTTTAAATATACAATTTCAACTTTTAAGAAATGAGCAAAGATAGAAAAACAATAGATATAGCTAGGCAAGTAATTGACGATGAAGTAGAGGCTCTAATTGGTTTAAAAGACTACATTGATGAAAACTTTGAAGAAATCATAGATATTATTTACGAATGTAAAGGCCGTCTTATTTTCACTGGTATTGGAAAATCTGGTCACATAAGTAAGAAAATATCTGCAACTTTATCAAGTACTGGAACAAGCTCTTTCTTTATGCACTCCACTGAGGCATTTCATAGAGACCTTGGGATGATTCAAAGTGATGATATTGTTGTTGCAATAAGTTATTCAGGTGAGACTGAGGACCTTCTTAAAACAATTCCAATTATAAAAAAGTTAGGATGTTTGGTAATAGGTGTATCAGGAAATGATAAATCAACACTATCAAAGATTTCTGACTATCATCAATTAATAAAAGTTGAAAAAGAAGCTTGCCCACTTGATCTTGCTCCAACTTCAAGCGCTACAGCAACTCTTGTTTGGGGTGATGCACTGGCAATTTCATTAATGAATAAAAAAGACTTTCAGCCAGAAGACTTTGCAAAGTCACATCCAGGAGGAACTCTGGGTAAAAGATTACTTCTTTCCGCAAAAGATGTAATGATTTCAGAAGATGATCTCCCAATCATAAGTAAAGATGCATTATCAAAAGATGTCATAAAGACTATTTCTGAAAAGGGCATAGGCGTTACTTTTGTTTCTTCTGATGATAATAATGTTCTAGGAATAGTAACTGATGGAGATGTAAGGAGAGCAATTGACAAATCGAATTATTTTTTTGATATGACTGCTCAAGATATTATGTCCAAAGGCTTCATTTCAGTTGCTCCTAATGAATTAGCATCTGAATGTTTATATATAATGGCTAAAAAAAATATAGGATGTCTTGCTGTTATGGAAAATGATTCATTAGTTGGTGTTGTCAATCAAAAAGATTTAGTTAAATTAGGTATATAATTCTCTCTAACGGCTGGGTGGCAGAGTGGTCATGCAGCGGACTGCAAATCCGTGTACGCCGGTTCGATTCCGGCCTCAGCCTCCACTTAAAATAATTAAATTAAAAAAGACTAATATATATAATTCTTCTATATAATATGTCTTTTATCTGGATATATTTCTATGAAAATACTTGTAATGGGACTTCCAGGGAGTGGAAAGACCTACCTCACTAAAAGACTCCAACCTCTCTTAGAATCTGCATGGTATAACGCAGATAAGGTCCGAGAAATGGCTAATGATTGGGACTTTACAGATCAAGGAAGAAAGAGACAGTCAAATAGAATGAGATCCTTTGCTGATTTTGAAAAAGCAAATGGCAGATTTGTGATATGTGACTTTGTATGCCCAACTTCTGAAACTCGTAAAAATTTTGATGCAGACATTACAATTTGGATGGATACAATTGAAGAGGGAAGATTTGAGGATACAAATAAAATTTTTGTTCAACCAGAGAAAGTAGATTTTCATATTACAGAGTGGAATGAAAAGAACCATATTAATATTGCCCATGAGATAAAGGTAAAATATGTTTGATTGGAAAAAACCAACTGTCCAAATGTTAGGCAGGTGGCAACCTTGGCATGATGGACATCAGGAGCTTTTTAAAAGGTGTGTGGCTAAGACAGGCCAAGTAATCATCCAAGTAAGAGATGTTCAAGGTGCTTCAGGTGGTGACGGACAAGATGATAACCCTTTTGATTGGGAGCAAGTTTGTAAAAATATAGAAGATGGTCTTCTCAAAGATGACTTTAAGAGGGGTATAGATTATGAGATTATGCTAGTCCCAAATATTGTTAATATTACTTACGGAAGAGGGGTAGGTTATAGTTTTGATGAGGAAGTCTTTGATGAGTCTATAACCGAGATAAGTGCCACAAAGATTAGAAAAAAACTCAGAGAGGAAGGCAAACTTTAATTAAAGCTTAGTAGTTTTTTTCTGAACCATTAATTAATTTATAAAGTATAATTCATCTCAAGTTTATTAGCTTTTTGCCCGAGTGGTGGAATTGGTAGACACAAGGGACTTAAAATCCCTCGATAGAAATATCGTGCCGGTTCAAGTCCGGCCTCGGGCACCAGAGCATAATTTTATCATCTATATAAGACCTCTTTATTGATAGCATTTAAAAAAAAGAATTAGTAGTATGATAAAGTTAATAACAATAAAAAATCTATATTAAATTATTTCGATAAATTAAATTCATGGAAAGTAAAGAATTTGAAAATAACATTAACCTTAAAGAATTATTCCTGACTTTTTGGAGAAAAAAATTTTTTATTCTTTTATTTACTTCATTCTTTGCTTTAAGTTCCATAATAATTGCCTTAAGTATCCCAAATGTTTATAAATCCCAAGCTTTGCTTGCGCCATCTTCGAATGAAGAATCTTTAACCTCTAAACTGGTCGGTCTTTCAACTTTTGCTAGTGTTGGAGGTTTTTCCATACCTAGTAATGAGGCAACTAAGACCCAAGAAGCTATTGCGAGGATTAATTCCTTTGAATTTTTTTCTGATTATTTTTTACCTAATATAAAGCTTGAAGATATTATGGCTACAGAAAAATGGATTGCTGAGAAAGATAAGTTGGTTTATGACAAAAATAAATTTGATGTTACTACAAAAACTTGGGTGAAAAATGATCCTGAGATTGATGATCCAACTCCATCAGCTCAAGATGCATATAAAGTTTATAAACTAATTATGTCTGTTGTTCAAGAATCAGATACAACTTTTATAAAATTATCGGTTGAGCATCATTCTCCAAAAGTTGCACAAAGCTGGGTTGATTTAATTATTTACCAGATAAATGAAAGTATGAGGAAAATTGATGCAGAAAATGCACAAAAATCTATTTCTTTTTTAAATGAATCATTTAGTCAAACTAATGTTCAATCAATTAAAGAGGTTCATGCAAAACTTTTAGAGGAACAAATACAAGCCCTAATGCTATCTGAATCTAATAAATACTATGTTCTAAAAATATTGGATTCACCAATTGTCCCTGAAAATAAATCAAAACCCAATAGAGCAATGATATGTGTTGTTATAACTTTATTGGGTGGCTTTATATCTTTAATGATTGTTTTATTGCAGAATTACAAAAAATCCATAGATTTCTTTTAAATGAACCAGCATAGCAAGAATAGATACAAAATAACTGTTGTAGGCTCAGGGTATGTTGGAATGTCACTTGCTGTTTTATTTTCACAGAACCATGATGTAACAATTTTAGATATTGATAAAGAAAGAGTCGAAAAGATAAATAACAAAAAAAGCACTATAGTAGATAGTGAAATAGATTTTTTTTTAAAAAAAAATAAGTTAAGTATCACTGCTACATTGAATCCTAGTGTGGCATATAAAGATTGTGATTATGTTGTGGTTGCTACACCTACAGATTTTGACTTAAAGACAAATTATTTTGATACTGGGTCGGTTGATTCAGTTGTAAAATCAGTATTAGAATTAAATAAAAACTGCACAATAATTATTAAATCTACAATACCAATTGGACACACCAAGCGCCTTCAACAAAAGTATTCCACAAATAGAATAATATTTTCTCCTGAATTCTTAAGAGAAGGAAAGGCCCTGCATGACAACCTTTATCCATCAAGAATAATTCTTGGAGGTAAATGTGAGAGTGCTAAAATATTTGCAAATCTTTTAAAAAAATCTTCAAAAAATAAAGATGTAAAGTTATTATTCATGACTTCAAATGAAGCTGAATCGGTTAAGCTTTTTGCAAATACGTATTTAGCAATGAGGGTAGCATTTTTTAATGAATTAGACTCTTTTGCCATGATTAATGATTTGGATACAAGGCCTATCATTAATGGTGTCTGTTTGGATGAAAGGATTGGAGATGGCTACAACAATCCATCCTTTGGATATGGCGGCTATTGTTTTCCTAAAGATACTAAACAGCTTCTATCGACCTATAACAAAGTACCACAGTCACTCATAGGTGCGGTAGTGTCATCAAATGAAATTAGAATGGATTTAATTTCTGAACAATTATTAAGACTTCAACCAAAAGTGATTGGTTTTTATAGATTGATAATGAAAGAGGGAAGCGATAATTTTAAATCATCTTCAATAAAAGGAGTTATAAAAAGAATAAAATTAACTAAAATAAAAATAATTTTATTTGAACCAGAAATAGATCATGATGAATTTGATGGATTAGAGATATTTAGTAACCTTGAAGAATTTAAGAATAAATCTGATGTTATTGTTGCCAATCGTTTGAATAAACAGCTTGAAGATGTTGATAATAAGATTTTTTCTAGGGATTTATTTGGCGTTAATTAAATTTTGGCAATGAAATGAACCTTAAGTCTTATTTTTCAAAAAAAAGGAGTGGCATCCAATTTTCTTATTATTCTAAACTTAACACTGTTAAGGGTAATATCTTGCTCAATTCAATGCCAAAATCCGGAACGCATTTTTTTAAAGCACTTCTCCAAGGTATGGGTTATAGGTTTTGTGGACATATTTCAGCTGATAATTCTTACAATATTTCGCTTATTAGGCATGGAAAAAATTTTTTTACTGCTCATACAAGAAAAGATATTGACGGTGGAATAAAATTTTTAACCATAAGAGATCCCCTTTCAATGACACTTTCTCAGGCTTATTATATAAAAAAACGTTCAGACCATTCCAGACATAATCTATATAAGGAACTTAACCTAGAGCAATCCATGCTGGCAATATTAGAAGGAAGCAAAGATATAAAACCTTTACTTAATCGTTATTTTTCAATGTTTGATTGGGCCAAAAGAAATAATGCCCGAATACTTGATTTTGATGATTTTAAGATGGCCCCACAACTAATGCAAAAGGTTCTCAATGTACCTAATTTTGATAAAAATAAAGTAAATCATCAACTAGATGGATGGACTCCTACAAAAAGAGTTGGTAATAGAGAAGTTGAGGCTGACTTTCTGAATGAGTTTAATTTGAATCATCGAAATATATTAAAAGATTATTATGCTGTTTATGAAAGTATGCTTAAACAAAGACCATATGATATTTAACTTATTTCAAAAGTATTCTGCAGTTTTTTCAAAGTTTCTAAACACTCTTCTAATAGTAGTTTTTATTGGGCTTGAAGAATTGGGTCTATATGCCTTTCTCTTGGCTTCATCGAACATATTTGCCTCTATCGCAGGTCTAGGATTGAGAGATATATTTGTAAGAGAATTTCTTAAAAAAAAAGGAAAAGATAATGACCAGATATATTTTGTTTTATTTTGTGAGATTTTAATTAAAATTAGCTTAATCCTCTCCTCATTAATAGTTCTTTTGATAATTAATTTTACTAATATAAATTTTTGGCATGCGTTATCTGTGATCTTTTTAGGTATTGCTGAAACATCATCACAAATGACATCTCAAAAATTAAGAGCAATTGGTCATAACACCATCTCACAGCTATGTCTAAATGTTAGACCAATTATTGTTTCATTATCTTTATTAGTTTGCTATTTTGTATCATCAGCTTTTCTTCAAAACTATTTCATTCAAATTGCAGTTATTTCATATCTACTCCCAGCTATGTTTTTTTACTTATATTGGTTATTAAAATATAAAAAGTTATTTAGTATCAATCTCAGATATAAAGAATTTAACAAAAATTTAAGAAATTTTTTACCAGAGCTTCCAGGCTTGCTTGCTCTTTCAATTGGAAACAAGGCAACCTCAAGAATTGACGTTATATTTGTTTCATCTTTTTTGGGAATGACTGCTGCAGGCATGTATCGGCTCATTACCCAACTTGTTATGATTGCTAATGCCTCTATTTATCCTATTGAGAGCTATTATAAAAAGAAATTGGCAATTACAATACAAAGTAAAGATAAATTTCAATCATCGCAGATTATGACGAAAGCATCGTTCTTAGGGTTCATTTTTTATATTTGTATATTGTTGCCAGCTTGCTTACTCTTTTATGTAATTCCATTTGAAGAATCAATTAAATATCAAGATGAATTTATTATCTCACTAATAATTGTAAGCTTAACGGGCTTAGTAAGATCATTAGTGCCATTATTAAATAGCTATGTAGTTTTTATCAATAAAGTTAATAAAGCTGGATCAATTTTGTTTATTATAGTTTTAATCAGCACAATGCTGCATTATTTTCTAGTGCCAATATACGGGTTGGTTGCTACTGCTTTAAATGTTTTTGCTGCAACATTGGTTTGGCGTATAATTGCAATGAGATTCCTGTAGGATCCTGAATCTAATTATATTATATTTTGAATGTTTAGAATTTATCTCATAAAAAGAAAGCTAGCTCAAAAAATATCAAAAATTCTCTGGGCTGGACATGTCCTATCAAGGATTAAGGCATTTTTAAATTCATCACAGCACAGGGTCGTAAAGCATAATACAAAGATAGTTTTAGAGGGCCCGCCAAGATGTGGCAATAGTTCTGCCTTAAGGCTAGTAATTAGAAACAACAAATATTATTTAAATAAAATAGCAACTCACATTCATAGACCCTTTCAAATTTATTATGGTATTAAATTCGGTATACCTATGGTTATTATGTTAAGAAATCCAAGCATGAGCTGCGTCTCTCATGCATCTTTATTAATACAGCTTAAACAAGTAAAAATATCTAATAATAAACAAAAAGAGCAATTACTTTTTCAGTGTTTTAGTGAATACATAGATTTTTTAAATTTACTAATTAAATATAACTTTAAAAATATATTAATATTTGAGGATTACATAAAAAGACCAAACTTAGTAATTGAGCTTTTAAATTCTAATTACAATCTTGAGCTTGATAGTAATAGATCTTCTCATTCAACAAAAGAAAGTATTCATGTGTATCCAAGTCAGGAAAGAGATGAAATTAAGAATCAATTTGAATTTATAATTCAAGATAGTAAAAAACTTCCAAAGATAATTGAAGAAGCTCAAAGACTTTATAAAATAGCTTGTAAAAATAAAAGATCTTATTATTAAAATGTATATAAATAATTTAAAGCATTTATGGTGTAGTGGTATGCGTAGATCAGGCACAACGGCTATTTGGAAAATGTTCAGAGGGATGAAGGGGTATGATTGCTATAATGAGCCATTTAATCCAATATTATTTGAAAATCTACCAAATAATCATTTTAAAAAAACCTGGGATGAGTTTATAAAGTTATGGGACGAAGATTATGTCAATTTCAAGTCTTCATTTTGCACAATTAGTCCTGAAGAAGAGCTTCTAGGAGAGTTGACCAATGAACAGCTAAAATACCTTTTGTATTTATCAAAAAATCCTTCAATAATTGATTTTAGTCGCATCGGTTTTAAGGTTGAGGATATACTAAATAGATTCCCAGATACAGCGATACTATTTTTGTTTAGATCACCAATTGCTTTTGCATCTTCTCATATTATTAATTCAGAAAATAATAAATTTTTAAGACAGGCATATTCCAAAAGATTCTTCTTTTCTTCGTTTATAAAGTTTGATTCTTGGGGTATGGAATCTATTATTAAAAATAATAAATTTAAAAATTATATTGATTTGTTAAATATCTCACCTAGAAAAAAACTCAATAAGCTAAAAAGCTATGAATTGCTTATTTTATATTGGCTAGTTAGAAGGCGTTTGGCAAACAATATAAAAAGAAATGATAAAAATAATAGGGTATATATTGGGGTCTATGAACGTATTCTTGAAAATAATTGCAATGAATTCTCAGATGCAATATCAGCATTAGGTATTAAGATTTCTGACTTAAAAACTTCACACCTTAGGCCGTTCAGATTGGGTCACAAACCTGATTCAACTCTATGGGAGCTTGCATGTAGGAATGTTGGTTTTACCAATTTAGAGTTAGAAGAATATATTTACTATTTTAAGTAATATCTCTCCTAGTTTTTGTAGCTACATAACAATCTTGTAGGTAATATATAATTTGACCATATTATGAATCGATTCTTTTTACCTATTGAGCTAAATCTTGCAAGACTCTTAATTATATCATCCAGTCTTTTATGGTATCCGTTAACTTCTTCAGGTATTAAATTGCATCAACTCATAATTATATTATTGGCATCAATAGGGATTATGAGTGGAAACCTTATTAAGCATTTTATTTTTTCTATTCAAAAAAGCCCTTTTTTAATTATTTTTATTACACTTTGGTTTTGCATACTTTTTACCTTTACTGCACTATATGATGCGCCATGGAGCCCTATTAAGATAATTTCTTTTTATCTTATGTTCATTGTCAGCAATTATGGAGTTTATATATTAATAAAAGAAAGAAATGAGTCCTTTCTTTTAAAAATATTAAATCAATCCCTGATTATCTTTTTATTTGTTTTTTTATTTCTAACAGGCTTGGAGGTATCTGAAGTTTTTAATATTTTCTATAAGGCGATAATAAATGCCA
>PAGT01000006.1 GCA_002705485.1 Flavobacteriales bacterium
GTTTATGCGAAAAAAAATAAAATTGAAATAATTTCATCACCTGAGGGAAATGCAAACGCTGTGGGTGAACATGCTTTAGGTATGTTGCTTTCTCTAATAAATAACATGTACTATTCTCAAAAAGAAATTTTTAATGGTTTATGGTTAAGGGAACCAAATAGAGGATTTGAATTAAAAAATAAGGTAATTGGTATTATTGGTTACGGTAATACTGGAAAAAGCCTAGCAAAAAAACTTTCTGGAATGGAAGTTAAAGTCTTATTTAACGATTTAAAACCTAATTTATCAAATAAATTTGCTAAACAAGTTTCTATTGAAACAATTCAAAATGAGTGTAATGTTATAAGTATACACACATCTTTTAATTTAAAATCAAATAGGCTGATAAATAAAAGCTTTATTGAAAAATGTAAAAAACCATTTTGGTTAGTGAACACATCAAGAGGACAATGTGTTGTTTTAAAAGACTTAGTAGATGCAATTAAAAAAGGAAAAATATTGGGTGCAGCATTGGATGTAATTGAACATGAAAAGAGTTCGTTTGAAAACCTAGTATCATCCAAAAAAATTAAGTCTGATCTTTTAGAACTCATTAGTTTAAAAAAAATTGTGCTTACTCCTCACATTGCCGGATGGACGTTTGAAAGTAAAATTCAAATGGCAAACATTATTTTAAAAAAAATTAAAAAATTTATAAAGTGAAAAATATAATAATAATTTGTACGGGTAACTCTTGTAGAAGCCAAATGGCTCATGGATATTTTTCGTTTTTTTTAAAAAATATGGCAACAGTTTTTAGTGCTGGAATTGAAATACATGGACTTAATAAAAATGCTGTTAATTCAATGCAAAGAGATGGAATTGACATCTCCAATCACACATCAAATAAACTAGATGAATACAATGGAACCAATTTTGACTTTATTATAACAGTTTGTGATCACGCCAATGAAAGCTGTCCACATATAATGTCAAAAAATTCGATACGTATACATAAAAACTTTATAGATCCTTCAAAAATTCAAAATTCAAATGATATGGATTTGGATTTTGATAATTGTAGAGACGAAATAAAAGAGTTCGCTATGAATTTTACAAAAAAGTATTTTAAATCTTCTTGACTACCAACTTTAAAACCTCATTTGTCCTTTGTTCCAATATAAGATTATGATTGCGAAGAACTCTTTTTGAAGAATCTTTATCAAAATGTCTGATTGTAAACAAATCTACGTTTTCTATACATTTAACTTTAAATTTTGCTTTCAATTTTGAAATAAGATTATCTAACTGCGAATACTTATCTTCAATACATAAATAAATACTTATCGCAGAGTTTTGAGTAAGGTCAACTTTTATTTTATTATCATGTAATTCTTGAAAAATTACACTTATATTTTCCTCAACAATAAAGGAAAAATCCAATGAAGACAGCTTTATTAGACTCAAGTTGTTCTTAACAATGAAGCAAGGCACCTTTGGGTTTATTTTGATCCCTCTTGTAATTTTGGTTCCATTTGAGTTTGGATCATAGAAAGATTTGACTAAAAGAGGAATCTCTTTTTTTTGAAGAGGTTGAAGTGTTTTAGGATGAATTACAGAGGCTCCATAAAATGCCAATTCTATTGCTTCAGAATATGAAATATTTTCCAGTAAAACAGGATTTTTAAAAACTTTTGGATCACAGTTAAGTACACCTGGAACATCCTTCCATATTGTTAAGGATTTTGCATTTAAACAAAAAGCTATAATCGCAGCTGAGTAATCTGAACCCTCCCTACCAAGTGTTGAAGTGAAATTATTGTTGTCACTACCAATAAATCCTTGAGTTATGTTTAATTGATTAATGTCAATATTTTTAGAAATTTTACTTTTTGTTTCTTTCCAATTAACATTTGCCCCCCTGAACTTTGAATCTGTTTTAATAATTTCTCTAGCATCAATCCAATTTATCGAAACTCCATTATTATTCAAAAATTCACAAATGATTTTTGATGAAATTAATTCTCCATTAGATACCACTTGATCGTAAACAAATGAGAAGTTTGGAGATTTATTTTTATCCAAAAACTCTTTGATATTTCTAAAAATCAATTTAATCTCTCTAAAAATATTATGATTGGTATTTTCAAAAAGATTTTCTAAAATTTGATGGTGATAGTCATAAACCACTTTTAATGAAAAATCCAAATTATTTTTATTATTAAAATAATTATCAACTACCTGTTCAAAATTGTTGGTTGTTTTACCCATAGCTGACACTACTAATAGGGTTTTTTCAATTTTTTTTATATTCAAAATTGAAAGAAGATTCTTCACACCATCCGAATCTTTAATTGAAGCTCCTCCAAATTTATATATTTTCATTATTATTTTTTAAAAATTTTTTAATTGCTACTTCATTCATCTGCGTAACAAGCCAATCATCATGTACTTTTGCACCGTTCGCTTCATAAAATTTAATTGCATCCGAATTCCAATTTAAAACCGCCCATTCTATTCTTTTAACACCGCGTAAACTAGAAACTTTTACAAAATTTGACAACAATGCTTTACCAATTCCTTTTCTTCTATAATTTCTTGAAACAATTAAGTCTTCAAGGTGCATGGTCGGGCCTTTCCAAGTAGAGTACCTTCTATAACCTAATGACATTCCAACTATTTTATCTCCATAAATCGCAACATGACATAAAAACATTGGATCTGATTTGAAACCGTGATTAATAAGGTCCTCCACAGAAATTTCAACTGCATCAGGCTGATTCTCAAATACTGCCAACTCTTTAATTAATGATAATACATCACCCATATCATCTTTTAATGCAGGTCTAATTATAAAATTCATTTAATTTTTTTTATCAAAGTTAAACCAATGGATTTAAAATAAATATTATTGAATTTATATAACATTTTTATGGATATTTGTTAAAATGAATAGTATAGGTAATTTATCTAATCAATTACCTTTTTTTAAGTCTCTGAAAATTCAGAAACTATTCAACACTATTGCCAAATCTGAAAATTACATCTCTGTTAATGGTCTTTATGGCTCATCAAAATCTTTTTTTGTCAATGAACTAAGCAGGTTGTTTAATGGTACAATTTTATGGATTCTGGATGATAAGGAGAGTGCTGCATACCATATTAATGATTTAGAAAACTTTCTCCAAAAATCACATTGTTTATTTTTTCCTGAGAGCTACAAAAGAATATTGGAATTTAAAAACTTTGATTCTCAAAATAAATTCATTAGAGCTGAATTAGTAAAGAAATTGACTAAAAAAAAGGTGCCTAAAATCATTGTTACTTATCCTGCAGCAATTTTTGAAAAAGTTTTAAATAAAAAAGAAATTAAAAACAAATCAATCAAAATTTGCAATGGAGAAAATATTAGTTTAGAAAAACTTAACGAGACTTTATTTGAGTTAGATTTTAATCGAGTTGAATTTGTCAATAAGCCAGGTGATTTTTCAGTTAGAGGCGGAATAATTGATGTTTTTTCTTTTTCAAATGATTTCCCTTATAGAATAGAATTTTTTGGAGATCAAATTGAAAGTTTAAGAACATTTAATTTGGAAAGTCAACTTTCAATTAATCAGCATGACGAAATTGAAATATTAGCAGATTTAGAAAATAAGAATTTGAGAGAAGGCAGAAAATCTCTGTTTAAAATGTTAAACAAAAACTCTATTGTTTTATTTGAGAATGTTGAGTATTTAGAAAATGAGTTTTTAAAATATTTTCAAAAGGCTCAGAAAACTTTCAAAGATAAAAGTGATGAAAGATTAGGAAATCTTTTTTATAAGGGAGATGAATTTAAGACCGATTTAAAAAATTTTAAAATTTTGGAATTTAGTGGCAATCACAAAAAACAAATCTTTTTCAAGACCAGTATGCAACCTTCTTTCAACAAAAAATTAGATTTACTTTTTGAAAATTTACAAGATTTTAGTAAGGAAAATTATAGTATAAAAATTTACTGTAGTTCCGAAAAGCAAATTTCTAGGTTAAAACAGATTTTCGAGGACCTTCACAGCACGATTGAAGTAAGATTCATCTC
The DNA here is from genome assembly GCA_002705485.1 of Flavobacteriales bacterium. GTDB lineage: Bacteria > Bacteroidota > Bacteroidia > Flavobacteriales > Flavobacteriaceae > MAG-121220-bin8. Next base: position 4,058 of record PAGT01000006.1, read on the forward strand.
TAAACCCATTTATAAAGGGTTTATCAATCACGAAGAAAAAGAGTTGTGTTACACTGACCATGAAATATTCGAACGATTCTACAAATTCAATTTAAAACAGGGTTTTACTTTTAAAAAAAGAATGAAATTGAATGAACTGAATCGTCTCGAAATTGGAGATTATGTTACACACATAGATCACGGTATCGGAGTTTTTGGTGGTCTAAAACAAATAGATAATCATGGAAAGTTACAAGAAGCAATTAAGCTGTCATATGGAGATCGTGATACACTTTATCTAAGTATTCATCTTTTACACAAAATCTGTAAATATAATGCGAAGGATGGTGCTAGACCAAAGATTTATAAACTGGGCTCTGGAGCATGGAATAAAATAAAACAAAAAACAAAAAAAAGATTAAAAGAGGTTGCCTTTAATTTAATTGAAGCATATGCAAAAAGGAAGCTAAAAAAAGGATTTCAATACGGTCGAGATTCTTCAATACAGCATGAACTAGAAGCTTCTTTCATATTTGAAGATACTCCAGATCAAATTAAATCAATACAAGAAGTAAAAAATGACATGGAAGGTGAAACGCCAATGGATAGACTTATTTGTGGAGATGTAGGTTTTGGTAAAACTGAAATTGCAATTAGAGCAGCGTTTAAAGCAATTGACAATGGAAAACAGGTGGCAGTTTTAGTGCCAACTACTGTTCTAGCTTTCCAACATTATAAAACTTTTTCAAAAAGACTAAATGATTATCCAGTCACATTAGATTATGTAAATAGATTTAAATCAACGAAAGAAAAAAAATTAATTCAATCAGATTTAAAGGCTGGAAAAATTGATTTGTTAATTGGTACACATCAAATTGTAAATAATTCTATGATTTTTAAAAATTTGGGATTATTGATTGTTGATGAAGAACAAAAATTTGGTGTGAATGTTAAGGAAAAAATAAGATCAATGAAAGAAAGTATTGATGTTTTGACTCTTAGCGCTACACCTATACCAAGAACATTGCAATACAGCCTCATTTCGGCAAGAGATCTCTCCATAATTAATACACCACCTCCGAACAGATTTCCAATAGAAAGTAATGTAATCTCTTTTGATGAGAAAGTAATTTCTAATGCAATCAATTTCGAAATTCAAAGAGGAGGACAAGTATTCTTTATTCACAACAGAATTGAGAATTTAAACGATATGTATGCCCTAATTTCCAGAATTGCTCCAAACGCAGAAATTTCAATAGCTCATGGAAAAGTTGAGGGTAAAAAACTAGAACAGACAATGTTAGATTTCATTGGTGGAAAATTTGATATTCTACTTTCAACAACTATTGTAGAAAATGGATTAGATGTTCCAAATGCAAATACAATTTTTATAAATGATGCTCAAAACTTTGGACTGAGTGATTTACATCAAATGAGAGGAAGAGTAGGTAGGAGTAACAAAAAAGCTTTCTGTTATTTCATAAGTCAACCATACGCTTCAATGACAAAAGAAGCAAGAAAAAGAATAGAAGCAATCGAGCAACATTCTGAACTGGGTTCAGGCTTTAATATAGCAATGAAGGATTTAGAAATAAGGGGAGCAGGTGATCTTTTGGGGGCTGATCAAAGTGGATTTATTAACGAAATTGGATTTGAAACCTATCAAAAAATTTTAAAGGAGGCAGTAGAGGATTTGAAATCAAAGGAATTTATCGATCTTTTTGGTGATTCTGGAGTTAAGAAAAATCAAGTATTAAATTTTCACTTGGATACTGACTTTGAAGTTTTATTCCCTGACTATTATGTAAATAATATTGAAGAAAGGTTTGAGCTTTATAAAAAATTAAATAACATAACAAATGAACTTCAATTACATGAATTTGAAAATAATTTAAAAGATCGATTTGGAAAATTACCAAAAGAATCGAATGACTTAATGAAAACTATTGAGCTAAAAATATTGGCATCAAATTTAAATTTTGAAAAAATAATACTAAAAAACAACAAGATGATATGTCAATTTATTTCAAATAAAAATGATAATTTCTATAAAAACGGAGATTTTGAAAAAATGTTGAAATTAATTATTGATAATAATTCGATGTGTGAAATTAAAGAGAAAAAAAATCAGTTTTCAGAAAAATTAATCGTTGTTTTTAAAGAGGTCAATACAATTGAACAAGCAATTGAGAATTTACAAGTTTTTTAAGTTTTTAATTACTTTAAAAGCCTTATCAACCTGTTGTTCATTTACCAAAATTGTAAATTCATTTGATGTAGAGATCACTTGGTTTATATTTATTCCTTCCCATGAAAGTCTTTGAAAAACAAAATAATATACACCTGGAATTGAAACATTTTCAACTGGGAGTTTTATTGAAATTGAAGATAGTTGTTCCTGTTTTGAGATAATATGTTCATTTGTAAAAATATTTTCCAAAGTTTGAGATAAATTTCCGCTGACAACTATATTACACTCATTCACTCCTCTCGAGGATGAGTAAAAATCATCTCTGTTGTCTAATTTAGAAAGAAATTTGGCTTGATTTGATAAAAGTGTTTCTGAAACCTTAAAATTATAGTCAACTAAGGACGATCTCACAGTTATATCACCTATCTCCCTTATTACCTTGACAATTTTATAGGTCGTTCTAAACTCCAATTCACTTGACAATCTTTTTAATGCCATTACAATCGCTCCATATCTAATTTCTTTCTTAAGTGAAGCTTCTATTTCTGGTTTAATATTCCTTGACAAGGATGTTAAATTAATAATACCTTGAGACAAAGCTGAAATTAAAAAAGGTTTAGTTCTAATATAATCTTCTACTGACGATGAAATTGTTTTCATGTTACAAATATAACACATAATTATATTTACAACATTCATAAGATTTTTTAAAGTCTCTCAATATTAGAAAGAAAGTATTAATTGTCTATTTTTATATTGGATTTTGAATTCAAAAAAAAGACATACTGTTACAGCTGCACTTCCTTATACAAATGGTCCAATACATATTGGTCATTTGGCAGGCGCCTACATTCCTGGGGATATCTACTCAAGGTATCTTAGGTTATTAGAAAGGGATATTATTTTTATTTGTGGAAGTGATGAACATGGTGCAGCAATTCCCATTAGAGCAAAAAAAGAAGGACTTTCTCCAAAAAAAATTATTGATAAATACCATAATGAAATCAAAAAATCTTTTCTAGATTTTGGGATTTCATTTGATAATTATTCTAGAACTTCTGCGAAAATTCATCACGAAACAGCTTCTCATTTTTTTAGTGATCTAAATAAAAAAAATATTTTCATTGAAAAAACAACAGATCAACTTTTTGACGAAAAAGAAATACAATTCTTAGCAGATAGATTCGTTATTGGCACATGTCCAAAATGTGGTCATGATGAAGCTTTTGGAGATCAATGTGAAAGCTGTGGATCAACCCTAAATGCCACAGACCTTATAAATCCAAGATCTATTTTGAGTGGGAACAAACCAATTCTAAAATCAACAAAACACTGGTTTCTACCTTTAAATAAATATGATTCTTTTTTGAAAAAATGGTTTATCATCGACAAAAAAGAAACATGGAAAAGTAATGTTTTTGGACAAGTGAAGTCTTGGATTGACGAAGGTCTGAAACCCAGAGCTATTACTAGGGACTTGGATTGGGGAATTCCTGTTCCACTCAAAGACGCTGAAGGAAAAGTATTATATGTTTGGTTTGATGCTCCAATTGGTTACATTTCTTCCACGATTGAATGGGCACAGAAAGAAAAAAAAGATTGGAAACCTTATTGGCAAGATCCAGATACTGAACTGGTACATTTTATTGGAAAGGATAATATCGTTTTTCATTGTATCATATTCCCATGCATTTTACATGCTTCTAAAAACTATATTCTACCAAAGAATGTTCCAGCAAATGAATTTCTTAACCTGGAAGGAAGAAAAATTTCAACATCAAAAAATTGGGCAATTTGGCTGAATGATTACATGGAAGACTTTCCTAATATGCAGGATTCTCTAAGATATGTTTTAACAACAAATGCTCCTGAAAACAAAGACAATGATTTCACATGGAAAGATTTTCAAGCAAAAAATAACAATGAGCTTGTAGCTATCCTGGGCAACTTTGTGAATAGAGTTGCAGTTTTAACTCAAAAATATTTTGACGGTATAACGCCTGAAATATCTTCATTTGAAACTACTGATCTAATTATTCTAAAAGAAATCTATTCCTATCCCAAAAAAATAGGGAATTCAATCGAAAATTTTAAATTCAGAGAAGCGGTTAATTTAATGATGGAATTAGCTAGAACAGGCAACAAATATTTAGCCGATTCTGAGCCTTGGAAATTAATAAAAACCAAAAAAAAAGAAAAGGTTAATCCGATTATAAACATTTCAATCCAGATCTGCAGTATACTGGCAATAGTTTCTGAACCTTTTATACCCTCATGCTCCAAAAAATTAAAAATCCAGTTTAATGTTAAAAACATCAATTGGAATGATTTTTCAGTTGAAAGACCCTTAATTCCAAAAAAGATTAATAAAAGTGATTTGATTTTTAGAAAAATTGAGGATGAAGAAATTGATTTTCAACTGAAAAAGCTCAATGAATCTGAAAAATAGAGTTGGTATTATTGGATGTGGTTGGCTAGGCCTTCCTTTGGCAAAATCATTAATTAAAAACAATTACATTGTGTATGGTTCTACAACCAAAAAGGAAAAACTTGGACTGTTAGCTAATGAAAACATAAATCCATTTTTTTTATATATAGGAAAGGAAGGTGTTTTAGGTAATATAACGGAGTTTCTTGAAAACTTGGATGTATTAATTATTAATATCCCGCCTAAAAATAAAAACACAAATGAATACTCAATTAAAATCAGGCATCTTTCTATAGCAGTAAAAGAATCGAACTTAAAAAAAGTACTTTTTATTAGTAGTACCGGAGTTTACGGAACTAATCAAGGTAAAATTGATTCCTACACTATTCCTAAACCTAGTAGCCAAAACGGTACTAATCTTTTGGAGGCTGAGAAAATAATAAATAATAATTTTTCGACAACCATTTTAAGATTGGGAGGGTTGATAGGCCCTGATAGAAACCCTACTAAAGTGTTGTCCTCAAAAAAGATTGTTTATAATCCAAATAGTCCTGTAAACCTTATACATCTTACTGATTGTATTGGAATAATCAAATGTATTATAAACA
>PAGT01000007.1 GCA_002705485.1 Flavobacteriales bacterium
ATTTACAGAGAAGGAAAAGGAACAGCTTGGGAAGGAGGTCAAAGAGTACCTTGTATCGTTAAATATCCAAAAGAGATTACAAAAGGAACTTTAATTGATGAACCATTAATGGGCATTGATTGGCTACCTACCCTCTCAAGTATAACTAATTCAAAAATGTCATCAAACAAAATTGACGGAAAAAATATATGGCCACTACTAACATCTGAAACCACCAAGAGTCCTCACCAAGAACTGTATTTTTATTACAAAACTAACGAACTTCATGCGGTTAGATCTGGTGACTGGAAACTATATTTTCCCAGATCATACAGGACACTAAATGGGAAATCTGGTGGAACTAACGGAATTCCTGTTAAATATGAACAAAATACAGTTTATAAAAATGAACTGTACAACCTTAAAAGTGATCCTAAAGAAACAAAAAATGTTATTTTGGATTTTCCTGAAATAGTAAATAAGTTGGAGAAAATGGGTGAAAATGCTAGGTATGATCTTGGAGATAATTTAAGTGGTGTTATTGGAACTGGAAACAGAGAGGTTGGTTTATCAAATAATTGACTTGTTTGAAAAAAATAATTAAAAAAAATAGTATTAAAAAAAATAATGTTTTGGAATTAGTAAATAAATTCACATATTTGCACCGATGAAAGTAAAAAACACTACATCTTTCAACCTCAACCGTCAATCAAGACGTGTACGCCCTGTGTGCGTATAAACCTTATTAAGAGACCTAGGTGAGTCCGGTCTTATTTCAAATTAATTTTTAGTCTAACCTTTTTTTATTTACTGTGAAAATAACAATTGCTTCAAAAAAGCATTTAAAATATTGTGATATAATTTCAAAAACTATTAGCTCATCAGCTGAAGTTAGAGGAACTGGTATTGCTTTGCGATCAGCCGAGTACATCAGAACTAAAATTGAAAACAATAATGGAGTAATCGCTACAAACAATGGAGAATTTGCAGGTTTTTGTTACATAGAGATTTGGGGGCATGGAAAATATGTTGCTCATTCAGGGTTAATAGTATCCCCTAAGTACAGAGGAAAGGGATTGGCAAAAAAAATAAAAACACTAACATTTAATCACTCTAAAGATAAATATCCTAAGGCAAAAATATTTGGAATTACAACAGGACTTCCCGTGATGAAAATTAATTATGAATTAGGCTACAAGCCTGTTACATTTTCTGAACTAACAGATGACAATGAGTTCTGGAAAGGTTGTTCAACTTGTAAAAATTACGACGTATTGTTAAGAACCAACAAAGAAATGTGCCTTTGTACTGGTATGTTATATGATCCAAAAAAAAAAGAACTATGAAAAAAATTGTATTGGCTTATAGTGGAGGTTTAGACACCTCATATTGTTTAAAAAAATTATCAAATGAAGGGAATCAAGTTCACGCAGTTTGTGTTAATACAGGAGGTTTTTCTAAAACCCAATTGGAATCCTTTAAAATTAAAGCTATGGATTTGGGAGCATTTAATTACGAAACAATAAATGCATCTAAATCTTATTATGAAAAGATCATTAAATATTTAATTTTTGGTAATGTTTTAAGAAATAATACCTATCCCCTTTCTGTTAGTGCTGAAAGAACGATTCAAGCTTTAGAAATTATTAATTACGCTAATAAAAACAAAGCGACTCATATCGCTCACGGAAGTACAGGAGCAGGAAATGATCAAGTTAGGTTTGATATGTTATTTCAAATAATGGCACCAGAAATTGAAATTATAACCCCCATAAGAGATAATAATTTATCAAGACTAGATGAAACCAAATATTTACAAAAAAATGGGGTCAAAATTAAATGGGACAGTGCCAAATATTCATTTAACAAAGGTTTATGGGGAACAAGTGTAGGTGGAGATGAAACTTTAACCTCAGACAAGAAGCTTCCAGAAGATGCCTATCCAGGTCAACTAAAAGAGAAAAAGCCAGTTGATTTAACAATATCTTTCAAAAATGGAGAGATTTCGGCAATTGATGGTAAATCGAACGATCCTATTACTCTTATTAATTTATTTTCAGAAAAATGTAGTAAATATTGCTTAGGAAGAGATATACACGTGGGAGATACAATAATTGGAATTAAAGGTAGGGTTGGGTTTGAAGCAGGTGGGCCAATTGTAATTTTAAAAGCTCATCACCTACTGGAAAAACACACACTAACGAAATGGCAACAATTTCAAAAAGATCAATTATCTAGTTTTTTTGGAATGCATCTTCATGAGGGGCATTATTTAGATCCAGTAATGAGAGATATTGAATCTTTTTTGGAAAGCAGTCAAAAGAAAGTCAGTGGTGATGTATATGTAACATTACATCCGCACAGATTTGAATTAAATGGAATAAAATCTAAAAATGACTTAATGAGTTCAGATTTTGGTTCATACGGGGAATCTAATAAAAAATGGACGGCACAGGACGCTAAAGGTTTCATTAAAATAATGTCTAATCAAAATAAAATTTATCATCATGTCAACAAAGAGAAATAAAATAAGAGTTGGAATTATTGGTGCATCTGGCTACACAGGTGGAGAACTATTAAGATTAATTATACATCATCCAAATGTTGATATAGTTTTTGCAAAAAGTAATACGCATAAGGGAAAACCAATATCTAATTTATTTAATGATTTAGAAGGAGAAATTGATATGAAATTTTCAAATACCATAAATCAAGATATTGATGTATTGTTTTTATGTACAGGACACAGTAAAACTGTTAATTTTCTAAATGAAAATAAATTAAAAAAAGAAATTAAAATTATTGATTTAAGTCAAGATTTTAGACTTGAAAATTCTTATGATACGTTGAATCACAAAAGACAATTTATCTATGGTCTCCCTGAATTAAAAAAAGAGGAAATAAAAAATGCCAACAACATAGCCAACCCGGGTTGCTTTGCCACAGTAATTCAACTAGGTTTATTGCCGATAATATCTAAAAATTTAGTTTTTTCTGATATTCATGTAAATGCTGTTACTGGAAGCACTGGTGCAGGTATAAAACCCAAAGCGACATCCCACTTTAGTTGGAGAAACAATAATATCTCTTGGTACAAACCATTTGAACATCAACATTTGAATGAGATTTATCACAACTTTAAAAAATTAAGTAAAAAGAAACATAAAATTAATTTTCTTCCAATTAGAGGAAATTTTACAAGAGGAATTTTTTGTACTAGTTATTTTAAAAGTGAAATTGAACTAGATTCTATTTATAAAGTTTACAGTAAATTCTACAAAAATCACCCTTTCACAAATATTTCAAAGAATGAGATTGATTTAAAACAAGTTATTAATACCAACAAATGCCTAATCCATTTGTGTAAAAAAGATGATATAATATTAATAACCTCGGTAATTGATAATCTTATAAAAGGAGCTTCAGGTCAAGCAATTCAAAATATGAATTTAATGTTTGATTTAAATGAAAATCAAGGTCTAAAGTTAAAAAGTTCAATATATTAATTAATGTACTATGAGTTTATTTAAAGTATATCCACTGTATGACATCACTCCAACAAAAGCTAAGGGATGTTATGTTTTTGATAAAAAGGGTAACAAATATTTAGATCTTTACGGTGGACATGCTGTAATTTCAATAGGACATGGGCACAAAAACTATTTAAAAAGTATTACAAATCAATTAGATAAAATAGGTTTTTATTCAAACTACATTGTCAATGATTTACAAGAAAAATTATCAAAAAAATTATTAAAACAATCAAATTGTAAGGACTATGATCTTTTCATGTGTAATTCAGGAGCAGAGGCTAATGAAAACGCTTTACAAATAGCATCATTTCATTCAAAAAAATCTAAAATAATTGCATTTAAAAATTCCTTTCACGGAAGAAGTAACGCTGCATTAAGTATTACTGATAATTCAGACATAAAATCCCAAATGAATTCACAATTAAATGTGAAATTTTTAAATTTTGGGGATAAAGAAAGTTTAATTGAAGAGGCCTCAAAAAAGGATGTAAGTTCCATCATTTTTGAATCTATTCAAGGTGTTGGAGGACTAGATGAACCCAATACTGAATTTGTTCAATTGATAAGAAAAATATGTGATGAAAATGATATATGTTTGATCGCCGATGAAGTTCAGTCAGGTTTTGGTAGAACGGGGGATTTTTTTGGGTTTCAAAAACACAAAATTAAACCAGATATTATTCCAATGGCAAAAGGAATGGGTAATGGATTTCCTGTTGGTGGGGTATTAATTGACAGAAAAATCAAGGCAAAAAAAGGTATGTTAGGGTCAACTTTCGGTGGAAATCACCTTGCTTGTTCAGCAGTATTGTCAGTACTTGATACAATTAAGGAAGAAAACCTAATTCAAAATAGTAAAGAAATGGGTTTTTATTTTAAAGAAAAATTTTCTAAAATAAACTCAATTAAAACAATCAAAGGAAGAGGACTTATGCTTGGTCTAGAATTCGATTTCGAAGTTCAAAATCTTAGAAAAAAATTGATTTTTGAGCATAATATTTTTACTGGTGGGAGTGCAAATAAAAAGCTTTTAAGAATACTTCCTCCTTTGAATATCAACAGTACTCAAATTGATCTCCTTTTTGATGCATTAAAAAAAGAAGGATTATGAAAAATTTTGTAAATATTGACGATGTAGACGATTACAAATCACTTTTGAAGGAAGTAATGGATCTAAAAATCAAAACTTTGGCCCACAAAGAAATTGGCTTAAATAAAACTTTAGGACTAATTTTTTTTAATTCTAGTCTCAGAACAAGGTTGAGTACTGTTAAAGCTGCAAAAATGTTGGGTATGGAAACGATATCAATGAATTTTGATTCAGAAGGATGGAAACTTGAATTTGAGGAAAAAACTATTATGTCCAAGAATTCAGCCGAGCACGTCAAAGAAGCCGCAAAGGTTATTTCAACATATTGTGACGTAATTGGAATCAGAGCATTTGCTGGATTAAAAAATAAAATTGAGGATGAAAGAGAAACAATCTTAAATTCATTTTTAAAATATGGATCTGTACCCATTGTAAATATGGAGAGTTCATGTGCTCATCCGCTTCAGTCATTGGCTGATGCAGCAACAATCGAGGAAAATAAAAAACATTTGAGACCAAAAGTTGTATTGAGCTGGGCGCCTCACCCTAAATCACTTCCTCACGCAGTTGCAAACTCATTTGTTAGAATGTGTAAAAAAAACAAGTACAACCTTGTTATAACAAATCCAAAGGGTTATGATTTAGATCCCAAAATCACCCAGGGTGTGGAAATATTAAATGATCAAGAAAAGGCTTTTAAAAATGCTGATTTTGTATATGCAAAAAACTGGTCTAGTTATTCAAATTATGGGAAAGTTTTGACAAAAAGCGCAAAATGGATGATCAATAAAAATAAAATGAAATTAACAAACAATGCAAAATTTATGCACTGTCTACCAGTTCGAAGAAATGTTGTTGTAGAAGATAATGTTTTGGATTCTAAAAATTCTTTAGTTATTGAACAAGCAAACAATAGAACCTATGCTGCAATGGCTGTTTTAAAAAAAATATTACAAAATGAAGGATAAATTGACTGTTGTGAAAATTGGAGGGAAATTGCTAGATAATAAGCAAGTTTTGAATAAGTTTTTAGATAGTTTCTCAAAAATTAAAGAAAAAAAAATTTTAATACATGGAGGTGGAATTATTGCCTCTGACTATTTAATTAAGCTTGGTATTTCCCCTAAAATAGTTGAGGGTCGAAGAATTACGGATAAAAAAACTCTTGATGTTGTTATTATGACATATGCAGGGTTATTAAATAAAAAAATTGTTTCAATTCTTCAGAGTTATAGTTGTAATTCTGTGGGTTTATCCGGGTCAGATTGTAATATAATCTTGGCCAATAAAAGAGAAATTAGAAAAATAGATTATGGTTTTGTTGGTGATATAAAAAAAATAAATACAAAAATTATTAAGGATTTCCTAAGTTTAAAAATAACTCCAGTTTTATGTTCACTATCACACGATGGAAAAGGTCAGATTTTAAATACAAATGCTGATACCATAGCATCAAATATATCATCTGAATTGTCCAAAAAATATGATGTTACATTAAAATATTGTTTTGAAAAAAAAGGGGTTTTGGCTAATCAAAAAAAAACAAATTCAATTAGAAAAAATATTTCAAAAAGTGATTTTAATACTCTTAAACAAAATAAAACAATTTACGATGGTATGATACCCAAATTAGAAAATTGTTTTTTAGCTCTTGAAAATGGAGTAAAAAATGTTTTTGTTGGTAATCCTGATATTTTAACAAATGAAAAAAATTGCACTAAACTAACTCTATAATGACCAGTAATATAATAAAAGACTCCATTGAACTTCTGAAAGACTTAGTTTCAATCGAATCCTTTTCTTTTAACGAAAACAAAACAGCAAAAAGAATAGAAAAATGGTTTCAATTTCATGAAATTAAATACACAAGGCTTAAAAATAATGTTTTTGCAAAGAATAAATATTTTGATCATTCAAAACCAACCATACTATTAAACTCGCATCATGATACGGTAAGACCAAACGATGGATACACTAACAACCCGTTTGAAAGTAAAATTGAAAATGGTAAGCTATATGGTCTTGGAAGTAACGACGCTGGAGGAGCTTTGGTTTCACTGATAAGCGTATTTACCCATTTTCACAATAAAAAAAATTTAAAATATAATTTAATCATTTTAGCATCTGCAGAAGAAGAATGTTCAGGAAATCATGGAATAAGCTATGTAATACCAAAATTACCTAATATTAGTTTTGGAATTATCGGAGAACCAACATTAATGAAAATGGCTGTTGCAGAAAAAGGTCTTGTTGTTTTTGATTTAGAGATTGCTGGGACCTCAAGTCACGCAGCACATGAAAACAATGACAATCCAATTTTGAAATCAGCTGAAGTTTTAAAGTGGATAAAAAAAATAAAATTCAAAAAAAAATCTAATTTTTTAGGAAACACTAAAGCTACTGTAACCCAAATTAATTCAGGAAATCAGCACAATGTTGTTCCTTCAAAAGTTGATATCGTTTTGGATGTCAGAGTTAATGATAAATATAATAACAAAGAAATTTTCGAGATGTTAAAAAAACAAGCTCCTTGTAAAATAATTCCAAGATCTTTAAATCTTAATTCATCATCCATAAGCTTAGATCATCCGGTTGTAAAAGCTGGAGAAAAATTAAAAATTCCTCAATATGGTTCACCTACACTTTCAGATCAATCTAAAGTTTCGTTTCCAACAATAAAAATTGGACCAGGAGACTCAAAAAGATCTCATACTGCAGATGAATACATATTTGTAAATGAAATTAAAAATGCTATACCTACATATATTAAACTTCTAGAAGAAATTATTTAAAATTATTATTATGAAAATGTGGAATAAAATTGATTTATTGAGTAAAAAAATAGAAAAATTTACAGTTGGAAACGACAGAACTTACGATTTATTTATAGCCAAATACGATGTTCAAGCAACTATTGCTCATGCCAAAATGTTGAACAAAATAAATATTTTGAACAATAAAGAATTAAAATTAATAGTTAAAGAGCTAAGTAAAATACAAAAAAGTATTAGTAAAGGTAATTTCATTGTGGAGGATAAATTTGAGGATATACATTCAAAAATAGAATTTAGCTTGGTTGAAAGTCTAGGTGAAATAGGAAAAAAAATTCATACAGGAAGATCCAGAAATGATCAGGTTTTAGTAGCAACTCAATTATATTTAAAAAATGAAATTATAGAAATAAAAAAATTAATAAAAAATTTGTTTGATTTATTAATCAGTCTATCAGACAAAAATAAAAGCAACCTGATTCCAGGCTACACACACATGCAAGTAGCCATGCCCTCATCTTTTGGATTATGGTTTTCATCATATGCAGAATGTTTAATTGATGATATTTTATATTTTAATACAGCTTATAAAATTAACAATCAAAATCCTTTAGGAAGTGCAGCAGGTTATGGAAGCTCCTTTGAAATTGATAGAGAGTTTACAACAAAAGAATTAGGTTTCGAAACTTTGAAGTATAATGTTGTCGCTGCTCAAATGAGCAGAGGAAAAGTAGAAAAATCTGTGGCTGTAGCTATAGGATCTGTTGCAAACACCTTATCACAATTATCTAACGATATATGTTTATACATGGCCCAAGAATTTAATTTTATCTTTTTTCCTGAAAAAATTACTACTGGATCAAGTATAATGCCTCATAAAAAAAACCCTGATGTATTTGAACTCATAAGGTCCAAATGTAATTCAGTCCAATCTATTAATAATGAATTAAACTTAATTTCGAATAATTTAGCAAGTGGATACCACAGAGATAAACAGTTGTTCAAAGAAAAAATAATTTCTGGGATAGAAACAACTAAAGATTGCTTAGAAGTTATGATCTACTCTCTAAAAGAAATTAAGGTAAGAAAGCTTATTCTTAAGGATGATAAGTACAAATTTATTTACTCAGTTGAAAATTTAAATGAGTTAGTAAAAAAAGGTGTCAACTTTAGGGATGCATATGTCGAAATCTCTGAATCAATAAAGAACAAGAAATTTACTCCATATAAAAAAATCAATCATAGCTTGAAAGGAGGAATTAATAATTTATGCTTGAGAGAAATTAAATCAAAAATGAAAAATAATTTCTAGTTTTCTGTAAACTTGATAGTAGTTTTTTCATATATTTAAATGTTCACCAATTAAAATTTTACCTATGAAATTTATTTACTCTTTCCTTTTTTTATTTCTAGTAATACCAACTAATTCACAACAATTTAACACTGAATGGTTAAAAGAAACTGCTCCAAGAAATATTGGACCTGGAGGTATGAGTGGAAGAATTACTACTATTGATGTGGTTTTGTCCGATCCTAATATCATCTATATTGGAACCGCATCCGGAGGAGTTTGGAAATCTAATAGTGCCGGGATCAAATGGGATCCCATATTTGATGATCAAGTAACAGCTTCGATTGGATCTATAGCGATTCAACAATCAAATCCAGATGTAATTTGGGTAGGTACTGGTGAGGGAAATCCTCGTAACAGTCTTAATGGAGGATATGGTGTTTTCAAATCTATTGACGGGGGAAAGTCTTGGAAATCAATGGGTCTTGAAAAAACAAGACACATTGAAAGAATCATAATTGATCCTACTAATCCTAATGTTGTATATGTTGGAGCAATCGGCTCACCCTGGGGAGAACACCCTGAAAGAGGAGTTTATAAAACTGTTGATGGAGGTAAATCCTGGTCTAAAATTTTATTTGTAAACAATAAAACTGGTGTAGCTGATCTTGTTATGGATCCAAATAATCCTAATAAATTAATCGCTGCTATGTGGGAACACAAAAGAGATCCCTGGTTTTTCAAGTCTGGCGGTTCAGGAAGCGGTCTCTATGTTACTTATGATGGTGGAAAAAACTGGTCTAAAAGATCAGATAAAGATGGTCTTCCAAAAGGTGAATTGGGAAGAATTGGATTAGCAATTGCAAAAAACAAAACCAATATTGTATACGCACTTATAGAATCGAAAAAAAATGCTCTATATAAATCTGAAGATGGTGGTTTTAAATGGAAAAAAATTAATGATAAAAGAGATATAGGAAATAGACCCTTTTATTACTCTGATATATATGTGGATCCTGAAAATGAAAATAGAGTATATTCGATTTTTACCTATGTAAATGTTTCTGAGGATGGTGGAAAAAATTTCAAAATGTTGATGCCTGCATACAACGTAAACAATGGTATACACCCTGACCACCATGCTTGGTGGATTCACCCAGATAATGGATCCTACATAATTGATGGTAATGATGGAGGTTTAAATATATCTCATGATGGTGGAAAAAGTTGGAGATTCATTGGAAATATCCCTGTTGCTCAATTTTATCATATAAGCGTTGATAATGAATTTCCATATAAGGTTTATGGAGGAATGCAAGACAATGGTTCTTGGCGTGGACCTTCTTATGTTTGGAAAGCTCAAGGAATTAGAAACTCGTATTGGCATGAGATAGCTTTTGGAGATGGTTTTGATGTTGTTCCTGACCTCGATGATTCCAGATACGGGTATGCAATGAGCCAACAAGGTGTAGTTTCCAGGTATGATTGGAAAACAGGAAATAATATGCTTGTTAGACCAACACACCCAGACCCTGAAATACGATTAAGATTTAATTGGAATGCAGCAATTGGTCAAGATCCTTTCGATAACAGTACTGTATATTTCGGCAGTCAGTTTGTTCACAAAAGCACGAATAAAGGTGAGACCTGGGAAGTCATCTCACCTGATCTAACAACAAATGATCCTGAAAAACAAAAACAAAGTGAAAGTGGTGGTTTGACTTTAGATGCAACCGGAGCTGAGAATCATTGTACACTGCTCGTTATTGAGCCATCACCAATTGAAAAAAATATGCTTTGGGTTGGTTCTGATGATGGTAGAGTACATTATTCAATGAATGGAGGGGAATCATGGTTAGAAGTCAGTAAAAATCTAAAGGGTTTACCCAAAGGAAGTTGGATAACACAAATCAAAGCATCTAATAAAAATAAAGGCGAAGCTTTACTAGTAGCTAATGATTACAGAAGATTCAATTACGCACCTTACGTATACAGAACTAAAAATTATGGAAAGTCTTGGAACCGTATTGTTGATGAAAATGATGTTGAAAATTTTACATTGAGTATTGTAGAAGATCCTATTAATTCAAATTTATTGTTTTTGGGTACAGATGATGGACTGTATATTAGTTTGAATGCAGGTGAAAAATGGGAAAAATTCAATTCAAAGATTTTTCCCACCGTTCCTGTTCGAGATTTGGTCATACATCCAAGAGAACACGATCTTATTGTAGGTACATTTGGAAGAGCTGCTTGGGTAATGGATGACATTCGTCCATTAAGGTCAATAGCTGGTGATGAGCAAATATATTCTGAAAAGGAATTTCACTTATTTGAACCTCCAACAGCGTACCAGGCAGCATATCAACA
>PAGT01000008.1 GCA_002705485.1 Flavobacteriales bacterium
AATTATGACTGATATCTCTGATTTTAGAATGGTTGCTAAAACTTTTTTTGGACTTGAAGATGTTCTGTCAACTGAATTACTAAAAATAGGTGCAAAAAACATTCAAAAGGGTGTCAGAAATGTGAGCTTTACTGGAGATTTAGGTTTTTTGTATAAATGCAATTTATCATTAAGAACTGCAATTAAGATTTTAAAGCCTATAACAACATTCAAAATCAAGACAAACAGAGAATTGTATTCATCTTTTTATAATTTCCCTTGGGAAGATTATATTTCAATAAATAAAACTTTTTCAATTGAATCCGTTTTATTTTCAGATTTTTTCTCTCATTCTCTCTATTTTTCTCAAAAAGCCAA
This sequence comes from Flavobacteriales bacterium, assembly GCA_002705485.1. Lineage (GTDB taxonomy): Bacteria > Bacteroidota > Bacteroidia > Flavobacteriales > Flavobacteriaceae > MAG-121220-bin8. The sequence goes on from PAGT01000008.1 coordinate 358, forward strand.
AGACGGTATAGTGGATCGATTTAGGAAATTATTCAAAAGTAGACCAAATATTGATTCTTTAAATCCTGAGATTAAATTGAATATTCATATGAGAGGAAAGGTTTGTACTGTTTCATTGGATTCATCAGGAAAACCCTTAAATCAAAGAGGGTATAGGGTACAAACTAATATTGCTCCAATCAATGAGGTTTTAGCTGCAGGAATTATTCAGCTTAGTGAATGGAATTGTGATTCTGATTTACTTGATCCCATGTGCGGAAGTGGAACTTTTTTGATTGAAGCTGCTATGATTGCTAAGAATTATCCTCCTAATTATAGTAGAAATAATTTTTTATTTCAAAATTGGAAAGATTTTGATGTAGAATTATTTGATTCAATAAAAAAATCTGTAACAGGAAAGATAAAAAAAATTAACTTTAAAATTTACGGATACGACAGATCTCATTCTACAGTAAAAAAAGCAGTTTTAAATATTAAGGAAGCTGGTTTCGAAAATTATATTTCCGTAAAAAAAGAAGATTTTTTTAACACAAAGAAGGATTTTGATAAAAAGCTTTACTTGATTTTTAATCCTCCGTATGGGGAAAGGCTAACGGTTAATATTGAATCTTTTTACAAAAACATTGGCGATACATTAAAGAAAAATTATTCCAATTCAACTGCGAGCTTTATTACATCTAACCTTAAATCTTTAAAGTTTATTGGTCTTAAACATAAAAGAAAAATCAAGCTTTATAATGGAAAACTCGAAAGTCGGCTTGCCACTTATGAATTATATGAAGGATCTAAAAAAAAGAATTAATTTGATTTTTTTTTCTTTTTATAAATTGGAATTTGAAACTGGATTGTATAGTTTAAACCAACACCTACTTTGTTGTTTTCTAACACCTTATTGAACCCAGGGATATACAGGTTTCTAAAATTATTGGGTTCCTTTTGACTCAATAGTCTTTTTAACCTTAAGCTTAAACCCATATATGTGTTTCTAAAAACTTCCGCATTAAATCCAAAAATTAATTCAAACCATGTGCCAGTCAAACTTTTAAACAACTCTGTAGAATTGATTTCGTTTTGACTCCAATATTGATCCTTGTCGTATATTGTAAATGAATTTAGTTGATGTTCAAATTTGGATGAACCCATCCTAAAACCTACATAAATTTCATTTTCTAAATCTTTAAAATTATTAAAAACGTTATAGTTTGCACCAACTTTTAAGAAAGATCCTTTTGTGTTAAAATTTAAAACTTCATTTTCAATTAACTTCTCCTCAGTCCCAATTTCAAAAGCTAAAAATAGTTTATCTAATAGTCTATAATCACCAACAACAACCAAACCTTTATAGTCACTTTCTGTTAACATTCGAATTTGTTTTGACAGATCTATTCCAATTTTCATCCCATATGTTGATGTTGTAATTGTATCTTTTTATTTTTGAGAAAAAACGGATACTACATTAATCAAAATAAAAAAACTAATGATATATTTTAACATGAATATTTTCTTCATCTTTTATGCTATAAGTAATGATCTCAGAGTCTATAATCCAGTTTTCAATATCATTCTCGATTATTATATTATCAATATCATAATTTGTTATATAACCACAAGCCCTACTAATGTATATCCAGTTGGGATTGTAGTTGACAAACATTTTATCATTATTTCCAGAATCAACGTTGTCTTCCTCAAAGTTTTTGGTTAAATTAAAAGTCGTTAGGTTTTTATTGTTTATTAATGGTATACCAATTGAATCTATTGTTTCGAAAATATAAATTTGATCATTATCTAGTCCTTGTATTTTTAGATTTTCAACTTCTTTTAAATTACCCGAATTTTTATCGTAAAAACCAATGAGAAGTTTCGGTGTGTCATCAATTTCTGATAAGCATATGTCATCTGGTTCACAGGCAAAGAGAAAGATTAAGATAGTCAGAAAAATACTTTTTATTTTATACAATCAACTTAAATTTTAAGTTTCAAAAGTACAACATTTTCGACATGATCTGTATGGGGAAACATATCAATAGGTTGAATTATTTTAATTTTATATTTATCCAAAAGTAAATCCAAATCTCTTTTTTGTGTTGATGGATTACAACTAACATAGATAATTTGTTTTGGCATGATTTTTAAGAGCTGAAAGACTACACTTTTATGCATTCCATCTCTAGGTGGATCAGTAATTACTAAATCAGGTTTCCCGTATTTGTTGAATAATTCATCATCTAATATATTTCTCATATCACCAACAATGAATTCAATATTTTTAATATTATTAAGATTTGAGCTATCTTTTGCTGAGATCACAGCATCATTTACGCTCTCAATACCAATAACTTTTTTTGAATCATGAGCAATAAACTGTGAAATTGTTCCCAAACCACAGTATAAATCATAGACTAACTCATTACCATTGAGATTTGCAAATTTCTTTACAACTTCATAAAGTTTTATAGTCTGATCAATATTGGTTTGAAAAAAAGATTTTGGATAAATCCTGAATTTTAGATTGCTTATTTTTTCTTCAATGTATTCTTTTCCGCTAAAAATTACAACATCTTGGTCATATATAGAGTCATTTAGTTTTTTATTAATTATGTAACCTAGAGATTTTATTTCAATAAAAGAATTTTTCAAAAAATTCATTACAAGGTTAATAGTGGTTTTATCATTTGTACAGAACTGAATAATAACCATAAATTCTCCCTTGGAATTATTTCTAATCATCATTGTTCTCAAAGATCCACGATTCAGTTTAGGATTGTAAAACGATATTTCATTTTTTATTGCAAAACTTTTAAGATATGTTCTGATTTTATTTGATGGATCGGATTGTAAAAAACATTCTTGAATGTCTACAACTTTGTTCCACATTCCTGACAGGTGAAAACCAACTCCTCTTCTGTCTTTGATTGATTTGTCACCTTTAATTTCATCCTCTGTTAGCCATCTGTTATGTGTAAATGAAAATTCTACTTTATTTCTGTAATAGAATTGATTCTCAGACTTTATAATCTTATTAACCTTATTGTCCAAATTGTAATCATTGAATAAATGCTTTATTTTGTTTTCTTTGAATTTAACTTGTTCATTGTAGCTAATGTTCTGCCATTTACAACCTCCGCAAACACCAAAATGAGTACATTTTGGTTGAACTCTTTTATCAGAGTATTTGTGAAATTTTTCAATTTTTCCTAAAAAAAATTTTTTTCTTTTTTTGTAGGTTTTTACATCTATTATATCGCCAGGAACTCCATTTTTAACAATTATGACTTTTCCCTCAGGATTTTTACATATTGAATTTCCCTTTGAACCAACATCAATTATTTCTATCTTCTCAAAAGATAACTTGTCACTTTTCATAATATGTAATTGTATTGATATTAAGAGATTATTAATTATATTTATTAGTCATCAAATTATTTAACTTATGAAAATTTTATTTAAGACTATTTCCTCAATTTTTTTTATAGTTTTTTTTACTTTATCAATTTATTCACAAAAGAACAAAGAAAATTTTAAAGATGAATCATCTCTTTATTCTGGCCTTAAGTTTAGAAGTATTGGACCAGCCTTCATGTCCGGAAGAATTGCTGATATTGCAATTAATCCATCCAATGAGAACGAATGGTATGTGGCCGTCGGATCAGGAGGTGTTTGGAAAACAACAAATTCTGGAACCACATGGAAACCAATTGCTGATAATATGCCATTTTACTCAACAGGATGTATTGCTGTTGACCCAAATAATAATAGTACAATTTGGTTAGGTACAGGAGAGAATGTTGGTGGCAGACACGTAGGAATTGGTAAGGGAGTTTATGTTTCTTATAATGGTGGAGATACATGGGAAAATAAAGGTTTAAAAAGCTCAGAACATATTTCTAAAATTTTCGTAAGAAGTGATGACTCCAATACATTATTTGTTGCTTCTCAAGGACCGCTCTGGTCCTCTGGAGGTGAACGAGGATTGTACAAATCTAGTAATGGGGGAAAGGATTGGAAATTAGTGCTCTCAGGAAATAAATGGACTGGGGTCACTGATGTTGTTGTCGATTCTAGAAATGAAGATGTTATGTATGCAGCTACATGGCAAAGACATAGAAATGTTGCTGCCTATATTGGTGGAGGGCCTGGAACTAAAATTTTTAAAAGTATCGACGGAGGTGAAAATTGGAAACAATTAAAGGTTGGCTTACCCTCTGGAAAAATGGGAAAAATCGGTTTAGCTATCTCTCCAATCAACCCAGATATTTTATATGCAGCTATTGAACTTGATAGAAGAAAAGGAGCTGTTTATAGATCAGCTAACGGTGGAGAAAGTTGGAAAAAAATGTCTGATACAGTTTCTGGTGCAACTGGACCACATTACTATCAAGAGTTGGTGGCTTCTCCACATAAATTAGATAAAATATATCTAATGGATGTAAGAGTTCAAGTTTCTGAGGACGGAGGAAAAACATTTTATCGAATGAATGAGTCCAATAAACACTCTGACAACCATTCAATGACGTTCAAGAAAAATGATCCAAATTATTTATTGGTTGGAACAGATGGTGGGATATATGAATCTTTTGACAACACTAATTCATGGAAATTTGTAAATAACCTTCCATTAACTCAGTATTATAAGTTAGCAGTTGATGATGCATATCCCTTCTACAATATATACGGAGGAACTCAAGATAACAGTACTCAGGGTGGTCCAAGCAGAACTCTTAAAACAGGAGGAATTCAAAATAGTGATTGGCACATTATTCTGGGTGGAGATGGTCATCAGCCTGCTACAGAACCAGGTAATCCAGATATTGTTTATGCTCAATCTCAACAAGGTAATTTACATAGAATTGATATGACAACAGGTGAGGCTGTTTTTATAAAGCCATATTCTGATCTAGATGAAGATTATGAAAGATTTAACTGGGATTCACCAATTTTGGTAAGTTCACATGATCCCAAGCGTTTATATTTTGGATCACAACGTGTCTGGCGATCCGATGATAGAGGTGATAGCTGGAAACCACTTTCTGAAGATTTGACATTAAATCAAGAAAGACTGTCACTTCCCATAATGGGTAGAGTACAAAGTTGGGATTCATCTTGGGATTTGTATGCAATGTCAACTTACAACACTATTACATCATTGTCTGAATCTCCAGTAAATGAAAATCATTTGTATGTAGGTACTGACGATGGATTAATTCATTTCACAAAGGATGGTGGTTTAAACTGGACAACTCAAACTGCTGACAAACTTAACCTGCCTAAAAGTTCGTTTATTAATGATATAAAAGCAGATTTACACGATATAAATAAAGCATATGTTGCTTTAGATAATCATAAGTTTGGAGACTACAAACCTTATTTATTTAAAACTGAAAATGGAGGTAAGTCTTGGAAATCAATAACAAATGGTTTGCCGGAAGAAACTTTAATTTGGAGAATAGTTCAGGATCATATTGATCCAAATCTTCTATTCCTAGCTACTGAATATGGGTTATATTTCTCAAACAATCAAGGTGATAATTGGATAAAGTTCTCTGCAGGTTTACCAACTATTTCAATTAGAGATCTAGCTATACAAAAAAGAGAAAATGACCTAGTATTAGCAACTTTTGGTCGTAGTTTTTACGTTTTGGATGACTATTCAGCATTACGCAGTCTTAATTCCGAAAATAGTAAGGAGTTTATGCTTTTTGATATTAAAGAAGCTCTTCAATACACTCCAATCAGATCGAGCTCAGGGAGCAAAGGAACATCATTCTTTAAATCTGAAAACCCACCATATGGAGCAATATTCACATATAATTTACCAAAATCATATGAAACTCTCAAATCTGAAAGAATGAAAAAAGAAGCAAAATTGGATAAAGAAAATAAAGATATACCATTTCCGGGTTGGGATAAATTAGATGCAGAATTAAACGAAAAGCCTACAAAAATTGTATTAGAGATTAGAGATGAAAAAGGTGATTTTGTTGATAGAATAACAGGATCAAATAAAAAAGGATTAAACAGAGTTGCGTGGTCATTAAATAAGCCGATAGTCACAACAATTAGGACTGATAATTCTTTTGGTGGTTACCGACTTTCAGTTCCGGTTAGCCCTGGTGTTTACAGTGCTACTCTAATGGAATATAAAGAAGGTAAGTACAGCGCGTTAGCTGAATCGAAGAATTTCAATGTTAAAAGAATAAGAGAAGGTGTTTTAAAAAATCCTAATGAAAGTAAAAAAGAAAGCTTGATTCAAGATTTTGTAGAATTTGATGTTGATTACAATAAACTCAATCTAAAATTTGATAAAGCCAAAAAGAAGCTATCCAAATTCGACAACGCAATTAGGTATGTAGACCCTGTAAACTCAAAGATTAGTGAAAATATTAAATCACTAAATATTCAAATGAACAAATTGAATGCTATGATGAAAGGAAATAAATCTAAGACAGAACCTGGGGAAAAAGATGATCCGTCAATTTATGATAGGGTTTCCATTTCAATGAGAGGTTTCTACGGAAACACATATGGTCCAACAAAAGATCAATTAAAAAGCTTTGAGATTGCTAAAAGACAATGGATGCGGATTAAGCCAGTTATTGAAATGTTTGTAAAAAATGTTGATGAAACTGGTGTTTTGATTGAAAAAATGGGATCTCCAAAAATTATTGATTAACCTTATAGTTAATTAATAAGTTTACAACCGAATTATAGGATTGAATACCCTCTTTTTGATTGTTAATTTTTAAAAAAGAGTCATAAAATTTTTTAAATAGTGGTTCGAATGGATTTTTATATCTGTTAATTTGTTTTGATGCTTCTGCTATGTTTTTTTTAACTCCAGTGTTGAGCTCTTTAACTATATTCTTATGATACTCTCTGTTCTGTCTAAAAAGCTCATTTAATAAATAACGTAATGCCTGTACATGTCCACAATATGCTATGAAATCATTTTGGGATTCTATGCAAGATAATATCCCAACGAAATTGGCTTCATTTTCAGCTGCATAACCTAATTGGTGAGCAATCTCGTGAGATATGGTTGTCGGCAGGTATAACATTGGTGTATTCTTATTTATTTGCGCTTCCAGTGTAAAAGGGTTAATGTAGCCGCTAAATCCCATATAAGAGTTAATAGTACTAAAAAGGGAGTTTTTAATATTCTTTGGAATATTATTATGATTTATTAGTTCAATATTTTTCATTGATTTTATCGTTTCATTTTCAATAAGTTTTCTGCTATAATTTAAATCGACTCCAATACTATCACTGGGTGAAAGTTTATTATGAAGGTAATTAGTTTGATAAATAATTTTTTTGGTTTTTTTCTCAAGAGAAATCAAGCTGTAGCTTTTGGTCAATGACAATTTTTCATATAAGTCTATTCGGTGGTAATTTAATCCCCATTGAATTTGAAAAATTAAATAGCTATAGAATAAAAATTTTCCAATAATTAACAAGTTCTTACGCCTGGTGTTCATTTTTTTTATTCTCGTTAGTACAAGTATTGGTATTATTAGGTATAATAAATCCCCAATGGAAAAGTTGATTTTTCCCAACAACAGCTCTGAAAAATAATTAGCATGAACAAAATAAAAATTGTGATAATAGTCTTCAATGAAAACAGGATTGTTTTCAAAAACCTTAACAACAGCAAATATAATTAACCCAAAAACAAAAATATATTCTTTAAAAAAAAATGATATTAATTTTTTGGGCATGATTAGTTTTACTTCATCTCAACTATCTCGACTTCAAATATTAAGTCAGATTTTGGAGGGATTGCATTTCCCCTCCCTGTTTCTCCGTAAGCCAAATAATATGGGATAAATAAAGTTGCTTTATCACCAATGCTTAGTAAGCTTAAACCTTCTTTAAAACCTGGAATCATTGGGTCTTCAGGGCCAATTCTACATTCCAGCGGACTATATCCACCTGATTGCTTTCGTCTAACATTTACAGAGTCATATTCTTCAGCGACTTCAAATATACTTGTATCTAACAGCGATCCATCATTGAAATAAACAGCATAGTGAGCCATTATTGTTCTTTTTGGATCAACTTTTTCACCCATAGAATTATTTGTTTTAAAATACTTTAAGCCTGAATCAGTTTGGGTTGCATCAATTTTAATTTTTTCGTGTTGTTTCAGTTTAGATAACTTTAGTTCTGTGATTTTTTTCTGTTTTCTTTCCTCTTCTTTTTCATCATCTTTGAAATGATTAGCAAACACTTTTGATGCTTTGAAAGATTTTGCTTCTCTCCCAACTCTAACAATCGAAATATTTTTAATTGTGTCATTTTGTTCAATTAAATTTACAACATCCATTCCCTCAATTACTTTGCCAAATACCGAATGAACTCCATCTAGCCAAGGGGTTTCTTTGTGAGTAATAAAAAACTGACTTCCATTAGTTTTGGGACCTGCATTGGCCATTGATAAAATACCAGGTCCGTCATGTTTTAATTTTTCATCGAACTCATCTTTAAATTTATAACCTGGCCCTCCTTGTCCTGTTCCTTGTGGATCACCACCTTGAATCATAAAATTTTCAATTACTCTGTGAAAAACCAGACCATCATAATATTTCTTTTTCTTAAACTCTTGACTAACGCTTTTGTTAGTTCCCTCAGATAATGAGACGAAGTTTCCCACAGTTACCGGAGTTTCTTCATAGGTTAGTTTTAGCAATATTTCACCTTTATTTGTTAGCATTTTTGCATATAATCCATCAGGTAATTCAGATTGGGAGCTTCCACAGGATATAAAAAACAACACTGTAAAACATAGAGTCACAATTAATTTATTTTTCATTTTGATAAATCTGTTTTATAATTTGTTAAAATTTTTTTGAATTTATTGATTACTTCAAATATTGAACCATGATCTTTTCCTCCTGCCGCATTTTTATGTCCTCCTCCGTTAAAGTGTTTTCTAGCAAAATTGTCACATGAGAATTCACCAATGGATCTGAATGAAATTTTAATCTTTTTCTCATCATTAAAGTCTTCAATAAAGATAGTGCTAAAATTTACACCACTTAAAGATAGCCCATAATTAACAATTCCTTCCGAATCTCCCTTTTGATAATTTAATGATTCTAAATCCTTTTTTTCAAGAAACATATAAGCAGTTTTAAATTCAGAAATAATATTTAGATTTTCTAATGCTCGTCCAAGAATTTTAATCTTACTTTCTGAGGAATTATTGTATACTTTGTTATGAATACAACTTGTTTTTATCCCCATTGATATAAGATTTGACACGATATCATGAGTTCTACTTGTAACACTTGGAAATTTAAACGAGCCAGTGTCAGTCATCATACCTAAATATATACATGTTGAAATTGTTTTGTCAATTTTTTTTTCAAAACCAAGTCTCAAAAAGATTTCGTAAAGTAATTCGCATGTCGAGCTTATATTCGGATCACTAAATATAAGATTTGCATAATCTTTGGGGTTTTGGTGGTGGTCAATTAAAATAATTTTAGCATCCGCATTGTTAATAAACTGAACCATTTCACCTGTTCTGTTTAAGTCATTAAAATCCAAAGTAAATATTAATTCAGCATTTGCAATAGCTTCACAACAATGTTTTTCATTTTGATCAAAGAATAATATTTCATTAAAACCGGGAGTCCAACACAAAAAACTTGGAACGGAATTAGGACTAATTATTTTTGTATTGTGACCAAACTTATTCAACATGTGCATAAGACCTAAGCAACTACCAATAGCATCACCATCAGGGTTGTAGTGAGGAATTATGGCTATGTTTTTTTTATCGATTAGTAATTCATTTAAAAGTAAAACTTTTTCATTTTTCATCTAGAGTAAAGATAATAATTCCTGCTTCATTTTTTAACTAAAATTATGTAGGCATTTTTGTACATTTGAATAGTAGATATTTGTACTTGTGAAGATCAGTTTATTCAAATTAGGGAAAAATAAGCGATTTAATTATAATCCTAGATATTTTAAAGAAAAATCTATTCATAATATATATTCTTTTGATTCTGCTTATTCAAAAAACAGAAATATTACTAGTTCAGCCGATATATCTTCACGTTGGAAGGAATCAAGATTAAATCAAAGGAATAGATCCAACAGAAAATTTTCAACAAGAATTATAATTATTGCTTTGATTTTAATAACGATTTTTTTGTATGTAATCGATTTTGATCTTTCTGTTTTTTTATAGTCAATGAGTTCCATAATCAAATTGTTACCTGAAAATGTTGCAAACCAAATTGCTGCTGGCGAGGTTGTACAGCGTCCTTCCTCAGTTGTTAAGGAGCTATTAGAAAATTCTGTTGATGCAGGTTCAAGTAATATTAAATTGATAATTAAAGATGCTGGTAAAACATTAATTCAGGTGATTGATGATGGTTTAGGAATGAATATAAATGACTTAAACCTATGCTTTTTAAGACATGCAACATCAAAAATTAAAAAATCAAAAGATCTATTTAATCTTAAATCAATGGGTTTCAGAGGAGAAGCTCTTTCTAGCATCGCATCTGTATCACATATGACAGTAATTTCCAACCAGAATGTTAAGAATGATTTGGGACATAAAATTATAATTAAAAGCGGAAGGAAGGTTGATGTTGAGGAGACATTGATTAAAAAAGGGACTTCTGTCTCAGTTGAAAATTTATTTTTCAACATTCCAGCTCGAAGAAATTTTTTAAAGTCTGATAATGTTGAGCTCCGTCATATAATTGATGAGTTTCATAGGGTTTCATTGATAAATCACAATATTAATTTTACTTTTATAAATAATGGAAACGAGATATTTAATTTAAAAAAATCCATTTTTAAGGAAAGGATCATTAGAGTCTTTGGAAAATCTGTTAATGAAAAACTAGTCCCAATTAGAGAAATCACTGATTTTGTCAAAATAAATGGCTTTATATTTAAACCAGAGTTTTCCAGAAAAACAAAAAGCACTCAATTTTTTTTTGTAAATAATAGGTTTGTTAAAAATCAACATTTAAATCATGCTATTAAGTCAGCTTATGAAGGGTTGATAAATGAAAAATATTTTCCATCTTATTTTTTAAGTTTTAGTTTACCGAAAAACACGATTGATGTTAATATTCATCCCAACAAAACTGAAATTAGGTTTGAAAATGATCAATCTATATATGCAGTTCTAAAGTCATCAATTAAACATGCATTAGGACAATTTAATATATCTCCTTCGATTGATTTTGACAACGGTGTAAAGTATGATACCCCCTACAGTTATAAGGACAAACCTCCAATGATTCCAAAAATAGGAATAAATAGACTTTACAATCCATTTGAAACAGAGAAAATAATTGATTTAAAACATTCTGATTTAAATGAATATAATTTAAATGAACAATTAAATTTTTCAGAAAACTATATTTCATTTCCATCTTTTCAAATTAACAATAAGTATATTATTTCTAAAAATTCATCAGGATTGGTTATTATTGATCAAAATCGCGCTCATCAACGCATTTTATACGAAAAATTTTTAATGGAATTTTGCACTGACTCGAAAGCTTCTCAAGGCCTTATTTTTCCAATAAAATTAGATCTAAGTAAAAAAGAAATAATAATTATAAAGGAAATTGAAGCGAGTTTAATTAATGTAGGTTTTGAATTTAGTAAATTTTCTGATGCAGAAATCGAACTTTCGTCTTTTAACCCAATTTTTTCCCAAGAGAAGATCGAAGCTTTTTTTACTGAAATTATTCAAAACCATGAAAAGGGATTGAGAAAAGTAAGTTCAAGTTTAAACGATTATTTGGCAAAAATTTTTTCAAGGTCTCATTGTGTAAAAAGAAACAAAATTTTAGATTCAGTGGAGCAACAATCATTAATCAACGATCTTTTTGCATGTAAGGAACCTAATATCTCACCCTTCAATAAAATAATTTTCAAAGTAATACCTTTGGATTCAATTGACAATAAAGTTTTGAAATGAATAATATACCCGAAACAATCAAACAACTTTTGATTATTAATGTTTTGTTTTTTATTGGTTCTCAATTTCTTGGCAATTTTGCCAATGATCTTTTGGCTTTACACTACTTTAAAAATGAAAAGTTTATTTATAGTCAGATGATCACTCACATGTTTATGCACGGAAACTTTTATCATATCCTATTCAATATGTTTGGGTTATATATGTTTGGTTCTCCTCTTGAAAGAATGTGGGGAAAGAAAAAATTTCTTTTTTTTTATTTTTCATCAGGACTTGGCGCTGCTGCTTTGCAACTTTTATTTTATCACTATCAAATTTCCTCTGTTTTTTCAGCTTTAGAAATGAATGGAATCTCTGAATCTAGTTTTCAAAACCTCTTGAATACCGGCTCGTACAACACCTCAATGTTACAATACGTGGGTGAAGAGAGATTGGCATCTGCCTACACTTCATTCAATTCTTCAATGGTTGGTGCTTCTGGAGCTATATATGGAATTCTTGTTGCATTTGCATACACATTTCCAAATTCGGAGTTAATGCTACTCTTTCCTCCAATTCCAATTAAGGCAAAATTTTTGGTTCCTGGGTTAATTCTATTAGATGTTTTCTTTGGTTTTTCCTCGTTTTCCCTTGGTCCAATAGCTCACTTTGCCCATTTGGGCGGTGCAATTATTGGTTTTATAATGGTATATTACTGGAAAAAAAATCAATTTAATGACAAAAGATGGAATTAGTCGAAAAGTTTAAAATAAAGTACAGTTATCTAGACGTTTTAAGTAAAATTATAGTTTGGATGGTTGTATGTTTTGTTCTCCCATTTTTAATAAATACAATTCTTTTTTTATTCAATATTAAATCTTTTTCTATAATCGAATATTTTCATGTTTCAGCCGACTTTTTTGAATTAGTTTATAAGCCTTGGTCTTTAATTACTTATGGATTTTTTCATGCAGGGATTTGGCATCTTTTGGGAAATATGTTGATCTTATATTATTCTGGAAGAATTGTTCTTGATTTATTTGGTGATCAAAAGTTTTTAAAAATATTTTTCATAGGTCTTTTGTTCGGTTCCGTAACTTACTTGTTGAGCTATAATATTTTTCCAGTTTTTAGTGGAATTAAACCTCCAATGATTGGTGCATCTGCTGGTGCAATGGCAATGTTTGTTTTTTTATCATCTCATAATCCTAATCTAACTTTTAGATTAATTTTTTTTGATGTCAAAATTGTTTATATCGCCTGTTTTTTAATTTTATCTGACATTATCCAAATTCCTGCTGGAAACTCTGGAGGACATTTGGCTCATCTTGGAGGTGCATTTTGGGGATACTATTACAATAAACAGTTACAAAATGGCAATAATCCTGGAGATTGGATTTTAAGTTTCTTTGAGTATTTGAAAAGTTTTTTTAAGAATAAGCCTAAAATAAAAAAAGTTTATAAAAATCAATCTAACGCTACACAAAAACAAAAAAAAGTAGATCAACGAAAAATTGATGAGATATTAGACAAAATAAGCAAGTCTGGCTATGATAGTTTGAGTAAAAGTGAAAAAGAAACACTTTTTAAAGCTGGCGATAATTGAAAAAATTAAATATAACAAATTTGTGGTTTGAAAAAGCTTTGTTTTTTTTTAATACTGTCAATACAATATTTCTGTTTTTATGTTTTGTTTTGTGTTTTTTTTACAATCCATTACTATCGTCAATTTCATTTTTAACTTTTTTATTCCCACTTTTTTACCTAATAAATTTTGTTTTTTTAATTTATTGGATTTTAAAACTTGATTTCAGATTCTTATTGTCTTTATTAATATTTGCTTTCCTGCAAATCAATTCATTTTCAATTTTCAATTTCAAAAAAGAGATTAAAGAAAATAATCAAAATTTTCACGTGATGAGTTTTAATGCGCGACTATTCAATCACTATAAATGGATAGATAACGAAAATATCCCTAGTGAAATTAAGCGTTTTTTTAGTTTTGAGAATCCAGATTTAATTGCTATTCAAGAATATCACAGGGATTATCAGTTTGTTACAAGTGATTTTAAATATAAATATGTTTATTTCAGTGGAAGTAATTCTGGAAAGTCAATTCACACTAATAAAGAAATAGTTGGCAGGGGAGTTGTTGATTTTGAAAATTCAGATTCTAACGCAATTTTCGTTGATATTGTTCATAAGAATGATACAATAAGAGTTTTTAATGCTCATTTCGAATCTTTTAAACTTAATGTACCAACTCTTAAGGCCGATATATATTCCTTAAAAACCTTTCTAACTAAAACCAAAATTGCTTATGAGGCCCAAGAAAAGCAACTAAACACATTGATTAACCAAATGGGTAAGTCGCCCTATGACGTTATTTTGGCCATTGATTTAAATAACACGCCAAACTCATATGTTTATAGGAAAATAAAAAACAAGTATGATGATGTTTTTGATTTGAAAGGAAGTGGTTTTGGTTCAACATATAATTTTAATTATTTGCCGTTAAGGATTGATTATATCTTTGTTTCAAAATCCATTTTTCCTAAAAAATTTAAGATTTATAAAGATAGATTTTCTGACCATAGACCTATTAGCGCTTTTTTCTAATAATTAAACTAAAGGTTTAATAAAAAATATTTAAAATACTGGTTACTAATGTATTAAAAATAAAAAAATGTCATACAGCATCCACCATAATTTCTGGTTTCATAAAAATTTTGTTGGTCCTTTAATGATATTTTTTTCGAGTGTTCAATTACAAGGCATCCTCCTTTATTTAAAATACTTTTTTTAAATATGACGTTAATTAATTTTTCATAATCATTCATATTAAATGAGTAAGGGGGATCTGCAAAAATGATATCATAATTGAATTTTGTGTTTTTTAAAAAAGTAAATACATCTTTTTTTAAAACTTTTAAATTTAATTTCAATTCATTTGATTTTGTTTTTATGAATTCAACACACTTTTTATTTATCTCTACAGCTGTAACTTCTTTGCATCCTCTTGAAAAAAACTCATAACTTAAATTACCAGATCCAGAGAATAAATCAATAATTTTTATTGAAGATATTTCATATTTAAAATTGAGAATATTCATTAATGATTCCTTACTCATGTCAGTAGTGGGTCTAACTAACAAGTTTCTAGGTAAGATAATTTTTCTACCTTTATGAATTCCTGAAATTATGCGCATAACATCACAGAATCTATATTCTTAATTCCAGAGGAAATTAATATTTCTTGTTTTGAAATACTGATTTTGGGATGAAAGCTTTTAAGAAATACAAAAACATCATCATTTTCTTCTATTTTTCCAGAGAGTAAAAAGTGTGTTTTCTCTAGTTTTAATTTGTTTTCCTGAAATGTTGACAATATAAAGTATAAGACATCTTCTTTTGTCTGAATATCAAAAGAATTGTAAAACATCAATTTTTTATTTTTAAATATCACAATGTCAAAACAATTTTCTCTAAAATTTAAATTTGCAGAGTTTTTAACTTTTTGAGAGTATTTGACTCCCTCTTTGATAAACAGTGTAGAGTAATGGAAATAATTAAATGCTCCAAAATTATCAAACAAATAATTATTTACGTTGGTGTATGGTAAATAAACATTGACACCATCAATTTCCTCAATATTGTCGAATGATGCAGAGTCATTTTTTATAAGTCTTACATTGTATTTGAGGTATTCTAAACATAGTTTTTTATCAAAAAGGCTTTTAGGAACCAAAGTTGATAAATTATTATCTACTATAAGTTTAACCTTAAATACATTTCTAAAATCTTTCAGAAATTTTTTTAGTCTTATTTCCAATTCTTTGGCAATCTCATTTTCATTTAAAGGATTATCGAAATTAACATCATAAAAATCTATGATATCTTTGTCTACAGGATTTTCCAAAACAAAGGAAAATTGTTTTGTACCTATTTTAAGAATTAATGAGTTGCTCGGTTCTATTTTTTTAATTTCTCGCGATGGCATCGTAAGTAGTTGGCCAGTTTCCATTTGAACTAACATCACTGAGTGAACCTAAAACGATATCTGGTCCATTTACTCCGTCCACGGACATTAGACCTTTTTCTTGTTTCAATAGATCTTTATTTTGATCAAACAACACAATATCCTTAGAGACTCTAACTTCAAAAACAGGGACATTATATCCGTTTTTATCAATAATATCAGCTTTAATTTGAAATGTTTCGTTGACCCCATCAATTGGAACTTTTGACATTTGTTTATACCTATCAGAGTTTCCAAATAAAGAATCTTTAACAGACGCAAATCCTAATGTATCAATAACAATTATTTCTCGTAACATGTCGATTCTAAAAGTCCTGTCATATTCGAGAAAACTTGAATCACGTTTTTGAATAAGTGTATATTGAGCAGTTTCAACAAAATTGATCAAACTGTCAAAATTATCGCAATAAAAGCCGTTAACGCTTTTATAAGCAATTTGAGAATTTCTTATGTCTTTCAATCTATCTATTACTTTTAAATATCTTTCGTTTTTAACTTTGTTAAATTCAATGGGTCCATTTATAGAGCTATAAACTTTATAACCAAAGAATAGAACAAGTACCCAAAGTACGGCCTTGATAATTTTCATGTATTTTGATATGAATTCCATATTTTAAATAATTATATTTAAACAAATCTACAATTTTTTTTTTCAAAATATTTTAAATTAAAATTGACATTTATTTAGTTTTAATGCAGCCTTATAATCTATATAAAAGTTTAGTAACCAATTTTGAATATGAACCTACTGCAGATCAAAAATCTGCATTCAAATTATTGAGTTCTTTTATTTTTGATAATAACATCAAAATTTTTTTGTTGAAAGGTTTCGCTGGCACTGGAAAAACAACAATTATGAAGACATTAATTGAAAATTTAGATCAAATTAATATTAAATTTTCGTTAATGGCACCAACGGGGAGGGCAGCTAAAGTTTTATCGACTTACACTAAAAAAAAAGCTTACACAATTCATAGAAAGATTTATTACACCAAATTTGATAGTACAGGCGTATTTAAGCCAAGACTAAAAAAGAATAAAAATAAAAATGTTCTATTTATAATTGATGAAGCATCATTAATTTCTGATAATGACAGTCAAAAAGAATTGTTTTCAACTGAATCTTTGATGAATGATATAATAAATCATATTGATTTTAAAACCAATTCCAAACTTATCTTCTTGGGTGACTCTGCTCAACTTCCGCCTGTAAAACTTTCATTGAGTCCAGCCCTAAATAAAGATTTTTTGCTGGACAAATTCAAAGTAGATATTGATCAAATAGAGATGTCAAATGTGGTTAGACAGTCGAATGAGTCTGGGATTTTAAATAATGCAACAACAATAAGAAATAAAATTTTTAAAAATGAATTTGATTTTATATTTACAGAATCAAAGGACGTCATCAATTTAAATGATGGCTTTGAAGTTCAAGATTCAATACAGAGCTCTTATGATGAATTTGGAATGAGCAATACAATTATCATAGTAAGATCAAATAAAAGAGCAAACCTTTACAACGAGCAAATTAGAAAGATGATTCTTTCTAAAAACCATAAGGTTTGTGTCGGTGATAACTTAATGATTACTAAAAATAATTACTTTTGGTTACAATCTGATTCTGAGATTCCTTTTTTAGCTAATGGTGATATTATTGAAGTCATAGAAATATATAGTTTTATTGAGATATATGGGTTTGAATTTGCCAAGGTAAAAGTTAAGATGTTAGATTATGAAAATTCAAAGTTCTTTGATACAATCTTAATATTAAACTCATTAGATTCTGAAACTCCATCACTAAACTATGAGCAAAACAGAAATTTGTACACTCAAGTTTCAAAGGATTACGAAAATGTAAAATCTAAGTACATTAAATACAAAAAAACAAAGGAAAATCCTTATTTAAATGCTTTAAATATCAAATTTTCTTATTCAATTACTTGTCACAAAGCTCAAGGTGGTCAATGGCCTGTTGTATTTATAGAAAAACCTTATTTGAAAGATGGAATTAATAATGATTATCTAAGATGGTTGTATACTGCCGTAACAAGAGCTGAAAATAAAGTTTATCTGATTGGTTTCTAATATAATAAGATAAATGTATTTTTATAAATAAATTGAAAAATGAAAGCTTTAGCACTAATTCCTGCTAGAATTGACTCTAAAAGATTACCTGGAAAACTTATGATGGATTTAGGAGGGGTTCCACTCATAAATAGAACTTATGAAAATATTTCAGCTACCAATTTATTTGATAAAGTTGTAGTTGTAACCAATTCCAAAATTATTTACAATTCAATCATTAAAAGCGGTGGCAATGCTTTCTTCAGCAAAAAAAAACATAGATGTGGAACAGACAGAATTGCAGAGTATGCAATTAAGTCTTCAAATGATATTGTTGTGAATGTCCAGGGCGATGAACCTTTTGTAGAAACAGAGTGTTTAAAAAAAATGCTAGAATTATTTGAGAATGATACAAGCAAAAAAATTGATTTAATATCAATAATGAATAATCTCGATAAAAATGATTTTGAAAACACAAACAAGGTTAAGGTTTTGATTAATGATAAATTCGATGCGATAATGTTTTCCCGCTCCATTAAAACTTTAAAAGAGATTTACAATAATGTAAACTTTATATATAAACATGTCGGTGTTTATGGATTTCGAATGAACTGTCTTGAAGATTTTTACTCATCGAAGCCTTCAAATCTTGAAAAAAAAGAAAATTTGGAACAACTAAGATATATAGAAAAAGGAAAAACAATTAGGATGATAAAAACCAACTACAGCGGATTTGGAATAGATGTTATGCAAGATTTGATCGAGGCAAGAAAAAAAATTAATGCATAGGTTAGCTCAAATAATATTATACAAAATTTTAAATTGGAAGATTTACGGTAATTACAATCTCCCTGATAAATGTGTATTAATTGTTGCCCCACACACTCACTGGATTGATTTTTTTATTGCGATACTCATTAGGAAAGCTATTAATCAAGAAATAAATTTTATAGGAAAAAAAGAACTTTTTAAATTCCCTCTAGGAATCCTTTTAAAGTATTTGGGGGGTGAACCTGTTAATCGAAATAGCAAGACTAAAACAGTGGATTTAATTTCTGAAATTTTCAAAAATAAAAAACAATTTAGATTGGGTATTTCACCAGAGGGTACTAGAAAAAAAACACTAGTTTGGAAAACAGGATTCTATTATATTGCTCAGAAATCTAATGTGCCGATAATTAGTGTTACTTTAAATTTTAAAGACAAAAACACCAAATTTTCAAAGCCTTTTTATGTGTCAGGTGATTTTAAAAAGGATGTCAAAGAATTGAAAACATTTTTTAATGGGGTTAAAGGGAAAGTTCCAAACTATTCTTGAGATAATTCCATGTTGTGATAAATGTTTTGAACATCATCATCTTCTTCAATAGCTTCCATTAGGTTTTCCACTGCAATAATATCATCTTTTTTCAAGTACTTATATTGTTTTGGTACTCTTTGGAATTCCGATGAGATAATTTCAATTTGTCTTTTTTCTAATTCTTTTTGAATCGTTCCAAAACTATCAAACATTGAGTACAAATAATATTGATCATTATTTTCATCTTTTACAGCTTCTTCTAATCCGAAATCAATTAATTCAAATTCCAAGTCATCTATTTTTAAATCTGTTTTTATTTTAAAGCAACATAATCTTTCAAACATAAACTCTACAGATCCAGACGTTCCTAAATTTCCATCAAACTTATTGAAATAGCTTCTTATATTAGCTACTGTTCTATTATTATTATTACTAGCAGTTTCAATCAAAATTGCTACCCCTTTTGGTCCGTACCCCTCAAATAAAATTTCTTTATAATTTTCCGATGATTTTTCTGAAGCCTTTTTAATAGCTCTTTCAATATTATTTTTAGGCATATTAACAGCCTTGGCATTTTGAATTATTGCCCTTAACCTTGAATTAATCTCTGGATTAGGCCCTCCATCCTTTACAGCCATGCTCAGTTCTTTTCCAATTCTAGTAAAGGTTTTTGACATTGCGGACCATCTTTTTAATTTCCTAGCTTTTCTAAACTCAAATGCTCTGCCCATAATTAATTTTTTTTTTTAGATTAGTTTATAATGTTTTTCCAAGATCATTAAGCACAACATCGTAACCGAATTGGAGGTGTTTAGGAAATGTTTTTTTTTTTGAAAATAAAGCTAAATACCTATTGTCATTGGTTGTATAAACATATTTGTAATTTATTTTTTCAAAATTTAATTTCTTGAGAATGGAGCTAATTAAATCAGTGTGTAATAATAAATCTTTACTCCCATGATGAATAATTCCAGTTAAATTTCTACTTATTATATAATGAATTTGTTTAGCAAAAAATTTGGCAGAATTAATGTTGACAATAAGATTTGGAAAAATTTCTATAGGATGTTGATTGAATATGTTTTTTTTTAATTCAACTATCCTAGGTGAATTATTGTCAAAAATCATTGGGGATCTCAAAATAGCCCAGTTTTTATTTTTTAATCTTAAAATTTTATTTTCGATATTGATTTTAAATTTCCCATAAATACTATTTGAAAACGTTTTATCATCCTCATAACTTGGGAAGTTAGTAAAGTAGTCAAATACATTGGACGAGGAGATAAACATTAATTTAATTTTTTTTAAATCACAATAGTTTATTAATTCATTATGAAATGATATCTGATTGTAAAAATCTCCAGAAATTGAAGAGATAACAATATTCGGTTGAATTTTATTCAGAAGTCTAATAGACTTGTGTCGAATATCAAAATAATGAAATCTCTTATTTTTTTTAAAAATTATATTTTTGTAATAAGTACAATGTAAATTAAAAAAAGGGTTCAACTCCTTGTAAATAGCTTTTCCTAAGAACCCACTACCACCAAAAATCAAAATTTTTTTCATTTTATGTTTTAACAAAAGGAGGTTTGACAATTGTAGATAAAATCATTTTATTTCTGATTTCTATTTGAATATTTAATCCAATACTTGAATTATCAAAATCTACATATCCCAAACCTATTCCTTTTTTTAAAACTGGTGACATCGTTCCAGACGTAACATAACCAATCTCATGACCTTTTAAATTAAATATTTTATATCCTTTTCTTGGAACACCTTTTTCTTCTAAAGTAAATGAAACCAACTTTCTGACAGGTTGATTGATAAAAGTTGATTCAATGAGTTCTTTACCTATAAATTCTTTTTCAAAACAAGTTATCCACTTTAGACCTGCTTCAATTGGATTTATTTTTTCATTTATGTCATTTCCATACAAACAATATCCCATTTCAATTCTCAGAGTGTCTCTTGAAGCTAAGCCAGCAGGTTTTAATGAAAATTTATTTTTTAGACTAAATAGCTTATTCCAAATTTTTATTGCATCATCATTTTTGCAATAAATTTCAAAACCACCTGAACCTGTATAACCAGTCGTGGATAATACAACATCTTTACAGCCTGCAATTGAGGTTCTAATAAAGCTATAATTATTTAATAAGTTTGTGTTAATCCCAGTAATTTCATTTAGTAAATTAAAAGATTTTGGACCTTGAACGGCTATTAAAGAAGTTTCATCGGATTTATTAGATATTTTATTTTTGAATTTTTTATTATGATGATTGATCCATTCCCAATCTTTATCAATATTTGAGGCATTTACAACTAACATATATTCATTGTGATCAATTTTGTAGATAATAAGATCATCTATTATACCACCTCTTTCATTAGTCATGCAATTGTATTGAGCTTTTCCAATATCTAATTTTTCAATGTTATTAGTACACAAATAGTTTAGCATCTTTAACGAATTTTTACCACTTATAAAAAATTCGCCCATATGCGAAACATCAAAAATACCAACACCATTTCTAACACCTAGGTGTTCTATGTTAACACCCTCGTATTGAACGGGCATAATAAATCCTGCAAAAGGTACCATTTTTGCATTATTTTCTATATGTTTTTCGTAAAGTGAGGTTTTTTTCATTATTAATGTAAATATGAAATATTTTAGTTTATTTAAAACATCATAAAATTAAATATTATGAACAATATCAAGAAATATCAATTTAGACAGTAATTGTTGATTAAATGGGTTTTTCCAACATAAATTTTTTGAAATCATTGTATGTCTCCAGCTCATAAAATATTTTTTTCTTGGATGATAAATTCTTTCCTTGAATCGGTTGAGTAAGTTTTGTGTTTAGTTTTTTTTCTATTAACTCAGAAAATTTTATTGGGTGTGCTGTTTCTAAAAACACACCTGTTGAACATTTGTTTAAAGACATGTATTTTTTTATTCCGAGATAACCAATTGCACCGTGTGGGTCAAGAACGTAATTCTCTTTATCAAAGATTTCTTTTACGGCATCTAAAGTTTCAATATCGTTAAAGCTGTATGATGAAAAGTTTTTTTTAAGATTTTCAAAATTTTCAAAAACTTCAAGAATTCTAATAAAATTGCTAGGGTTAGAAACATCCATTGCATTTGAAATAGTTTCAACCGTTTTCAAAGGTTTATAAATTTTTGATTGCATGTATCTTGGAACAGTGTCATTTGCGTTTGTACTAGCAATAAAATGTGATATAGGTAGCCCTAATTTCATTGAAATTATTCCTGCACATATATTACCAAAATTTCCACTTGGGACACTAAAAGCTACATTATGTTTTTTTAGTTTTTTTAGTTTTTTTAGAGCAAAAAAATAATATATTGTTTGGGGAAGCCATCTCGCCACATTAATTGAATTTGCTGATGTAAGGTTAAATTTTTTTTTTAAATCTTTATCTATAAATGCCTTTTTAACAATGTCTTGACATTTGTCAAAATTTCCATTAATTCTTAAAGCTGTTATATTATTTCCAAAGCTTGTTAACTGTAATTCTTGAAACTCACTTACTTTATTTTTCGGGTAAAGAATTACTACTTTAGTAAATTTTGAGTTTAAAAATCCATTTCCAACTGCAGCTCCTGTATCACCTGACGTTGCTACTAAAACTGTATTGTATCTTGAATTTATATTGCTAAAGTGGTCTAAACAGTTAGCCATAAATCTTGCTCCTACGTCTTTAAATGCAAGGGTTGGGCCGTTAAATAGTTCAAGTGTGAATAAATTTTTTTCAAGTTCTATTAAAGGGAAATCAAAATCAATTGTATTATTTAAAATTTTTTTAAGATTAATCTCGCTGATTGTACTTCCAATAAATGGTTTAATAACTTTGTAAGCTATATCTAAATCAGAATAATTTTCTAAATTTTGTATAAATTTATGATCTAATTTTTTTATTTTTTTTGGAAAAAATAAACTTCCATCATCTGCCAAGCCTTTTTTTAAAGCTACTTCAAAATTGACAAATTCATTTGATGAACCTAGACTTTTATACAACATTTAAAAAAAATCTATTATTTTAATTCCCTTGTCATTGACTTTGGATAAGTGTATTTCGTAATCTAATTTAATCTTGTCATAAACTTTTTTCATCACTTTACTGACAATTTTAGCTTGATCCATTCCTCTGCAAAGTGAAAAAACTGAAGGTCCTGATCCCGAAATTCCACAACCCAAAGCCCCTGCTTCAATACTTGATGATTTTATCTCTGAAAATTTTGGTATTAAAATCGATCGAACAGGTTCTATTATTCTGTCATCCAGTGATCTTCCAATCAATTCATAATCTTTTTTGTTTAGTGCATGAACAAGTGCCCCTAAATTAGCAGACTGTTGAATCATGTCATTTAAGCTAACTTGGTTTTTGATAATACTTCTTGAATCTTTAGTTTTTATTTCAATTTTTGGGTGAATTATTGAAAAAACTAAATCATTTGGGTAATCAAGTTTTATAAAGTCTTTCTCTGACGAATTTCTCACAAATGTGAATCCCCCCATAAGAACTGCGCTAACATTGTCAGAATGAATAGTCCCACTGGAAGCTATTTCACCTTTTGATGCGAAATAAATCAGCTGATTATCGCTTAAAGGTTCACCAATTAGTTTATTAATGGCATATACTGTTCCTGCAGAACTTGCCGCACTACTTCCGATACCACTTCCTGGTTTTATTCCTTTATGTATATCAATTTCAAATCCACAGTTAACCTTTACGTTTTTTAATAAAGCTGAAGCTGCTAATCCAGCAACATTAAGTGAAATATCGTTACTCAATTCATGCCCAGTTATTTTTTTAATGGATATCCCCTTTTTAGTTGTTTTTCTTACAGTAATTTCATCACCAATTTTATCAAGGCATACACCTAAAATATCATAACCACATGATAGATTAGCTATACTTGCAGGCGAAAAAACTCTGATCTCTTTCATTTTAAATAATTTTTTTAATTCCTACTAATTCTAATTATATCGGCAAAAACTCCTGCAGCAGTAACCTCTGATCCTGCACCAGCTCCTTTCACAATTAAAGGTTGTTCTTGATATCTTTGGGTGAAGAAAAGAATTATATTATCACTTCCTTCAAGGTTGTAGAAGTCATGGCTTTCAGGGATATTTTTAATGCCAACAGAGGCTTTTCCGTTTTGATACTCGGCTACATATTTTATTTTACAATTCTTTTGTCTTGCATTTTCTAAGATTTTTCTAAAATGTTTTTCATTTTTAACTAATGAATTTAAAAAGTCGTTATTGTTTTTTGTATCAAAACAATCTTCAGGGATAAATGGTTTAATTTTAATATTGGTTAATTCAATTTTTTTACCACTTTCCCTTACTAAAATTAAAATCTTCCTAGCAACATCAATTCCAGATAAATCTATTTTAGGATTTGGTTCCGTAAATCCACTATTCATAGCGTTTTCCACGACATCTTTAAACAAATTATTATCATTATAATTATTAAAAATATAATTTAAGCTGCCTGAGAGTACTGCATGAATGGAAATTATTTTGTCTCCGGAGCTTATCAAGTTGTTTAATGTATTTATGATAGGTAGTCCGGCCCCGACATTTGTCTCAAATAAAAAAGATGTTCCGAATTTCTTACAAATATTTTTGAGTTCAAGATAATTTTCATAAGATTCCGCACAAGCAATTTTGTTGCATGTAACAACATTAATGTTGTTTTTTAATAAAAAATTATATGTTTTCGCAACCTCAGAATTAGCTGTATTATCAACGAAAATACTATTCCTTAAATTTAAATCTTTTACCTTTGAAATAAAACTATTTAGATCTGCGCTATCTCCATTGGTTATCTTTTTCTTGTAGGTTTTTAAATTAATTCCAACTGAACTGAAAATCATTTTTTTTGAATTAGATATTCCAATAATTCTAAGTCTTAGTTTAAGGTTTTCTATTAAATAATTAGATTGCTTTTCTATTTGACTTAATAATTTTGAACCGACATTACCAATACCTACAACAAATAAGTTGATTTGCTTTATGTTTTTTTCAAAAAACCTTTCATGAAGAATATTAAGTGTTTTTTTTACATCTTTATTATCAATTACAGCAGTAATGTTTCTTTCAGATGAGCCCTGAGATATGGCTTTTACATTAATGTTATTTTTTCCAAGTGCACTGAACATTTTACCGCTTATTCCTTGGTGGTTCCTCATTTTGTCACCAACCACTGCAATTATCGAAAGATTTGTTTCAATACTACATGGATTTAAAATTGAATTTTGTATTTCATATTCAAAAACCTCATTAACAATCTTTTTCGCCATATCAGATTCTGATTCTTTTATACCAATACAAATAGAATGTTCTGAAGAGGCTTGAGTTATCATTATAATGTTAATGCCATTATTTGAAATTACTTCAAATAGTTTTTTTGAAAAACCTGGAATACCTACCATGCCACTACCTTCAACCGTTAACAATGCGATATTTTCAATATGAGTAATTCCTTTTATTATTGTATTTTTTGAACTAAAATCTGAAATAGTAGTACCTGTATCTGTCTTTTTAAAGGTGTTCTTTATGTATATAGGAATTTTTTTTAACATCACAGGTTTAATTGTTGGAGGATATAAAACTTTTGCTCCAAAATGTGATAATTCCATTGCTTCCTTGTACGAAAGGTTTTCTATTGGGTAAGCTTGTTTTACAATTCTTGGATCAGCTGTAAAAATTCCACTCACGTCTGTCCATATTTCTAAATAATTTGAATTTGTGATAGAAGCTATCAATGAAGCTGTAAAGTCGGATCCCCCTCTACCTAAAGTAACATCATCTCCAAAGTTATCTCTAGCTATGAACCCAGGCATTACGATAATATTATTTTCTACGTTTTTTACGAATTCCTTCCATTTTCTATTAGTTAATTCGTAGTCAACTTGTTTGATCCCGTTGACTTTTCGTAATTTAGTTGTGATTATTTCTCTAGAATCTTTAATAAAAATATCTAAACCTTTAAGTTGACCTATTTTTCCTATTAAGTAATGGGATAATATTTCGCCAAAACCAGAAATTTTATATTCAGTTTTATTACTTATCTCTTTCAGATTAAAAATACTTTCCAGAACTGAATCCAATTTGTTGAATTCTTTTTGAATTTGACTTAAAATTTCGCTTTGACTTTTGAAATCAACTAATTGCTGACAGATTTCTATATGACTCTTTAAAATTGAGCTAAATAATTTTTTATAACTTATATCTCTTTCGCATGCAAGGTTCCCACACTCAATTAATTCATTTGTAGTGTTTCCAATAGCTGAAAGAACAACAACGGTTTTTGAATCATAACTAGCTATTATTTCTAATATATTCTCAATTTTTTTTGCATCTGCTATTGAACTACCCCCAAATTTAATAACCTTAGTAATTTTCAAAATTAATTTTATTTAATTATTAAATAATTGTTAGTTAAACGCAGATAAGCTGGGTTAAACTAAAACTAATTGGATGTAAAACTATTAAAAACATTTTCAAAAAATGTATAATTTAGTTTTGATTATAATTTTATCTTAAGTGTGTGTGAGTATTTATTTCTTTTTTAAAGAAACTAATGATTTAGATTTTCCATCCCAATCAATTTTTATGGTATCTCCAAAATTAAGTTGAGTTTTAACGATTTCCTCAGCAAGTAGGTCTTCAACATACTTTTGAATAGCTCTTTTGAGAGGTCGAGCCCCATATTTTTTATCAAAACCTTTCTCACAAATAAAGTCTATGGCTTTCTTAGAAATTGATATATTATATCCAATTTCTTCTGTTCTTTTTAGCAAAAGATCAATTTCAATTTGGATTATTTTTTTTAGATCTTCTTTGTTCAGACTGTTAAATACTACAATTTCGTCTACTCTATTTAAAAATTCAGGTGAAAAAGCTTTCTTCAATGATTTTTCGATTGTTTTTCTAATATTTTTTGACTCTTGAGCTTTTAATGATTCAGTTCCAAAACCAACACCATTACCAAAGTCTTTGACTTCACGTGCTCCGATATTGGATGTCATGATGATCACAGTATTTTTAAAATCAACTTTTCTACCCAAACTATCAGTCAAAACTCCTTCATCTAAAACTTGTAAAAGCATATTAAATACATCAGGATGAGCTTTTTCAACCTCATCTAATAATATAACACTGTAAGGTTTTCTTCGAACTTTTTCAGTTAATTGACCTCCTTCTTCATAACCAACATAGCCCGGAGGAGCCCCTATGAGCCGAGAAACAGCAAACTTCTCCATATATTCACTCATGTCAATTCTTATCAGAGAGTCTAAACCATTAAATAATTCATCAGATAAAACTTTTGCTAATTGAGTTTTTCCAACCCCTGTTTGCCCTAAAAAAATAAAAGAACCGATAGGTTTATTTGGATCTTTTATTCCTGCTCGATTTCTTTGAATTGCTTTAACAACTTTCTTGACTGCTTCTTCTTGACCAATTACACGGCCTTCAATTTTGTTTTCAAGATTGGAAAGTTGGTTTAATTCTGCTTTAGCAATCTTGTTGACTGGGATGCCAGTAATCATTGAAACTACTTCAGAAATGTCATTCTCATTTACAGTTTCACGGTGTTTTTTTAAATCTTCTTGCCATTTTTCTTGTGCAATTAATAATTCTTTTTCAATTCTTTTTTCGTCATCTCTTAATTTAGCAGCTTCCTCATATTTTTGTTTTTTCACAACAGCATTTTTGTCCAACCTAACATTTTCAAGTTTTTTTTCTAAATCTACTATGTTGTCAGGAACATCCATGTTGGTAATATGAACTCTTGATCCCGCTTCGTCAAGAGCATCAATAGCTTTATCCGGTAAAAATCGATCTGATATATACCTGTCAGTTAAACGAACACAAGCAATAATAGCTTCATCAGTATAATTTACATTGTGGTGTGTTTCGTATTTATCTTTTATATTTTTTAAGATATCAATAGTCTCATCAACATCAGTTGGTTGAACAATTATTTTTTGAAACCTTCTTTCAAGAGCACCATCTTTTTCAATATACTGTCTGTATTCATCTAATGTGGTGGCACCAATACATTGAATTTCCCCTCTAGCTAGTGCAGGTTTAAACATGTTAGATGCATCGAGGCTACCTGTTGCACCACCAGCACCAACAATTGTATGTATTTCATCAATAAATAAAATAATATCATTATTCTTTTCAATTTCGTTCATAACAGCTTTCATTCTTTCTTCAAATTGACCTCTGTATTTTGTTCCAGCAACAATACTGGCTAAATCTAATGTTACAACTCTTTTGTTATATAGAATTCTTGATACTTTTTTTTCAATTATTCTTAGAGCAAGTCCTTCAGCAATGGCTGACTTACCTACACCAGGTTCACCAATTAAAAGTGGATTATTTTTTTTTCTTCTACTTAAAATTTGTGATACTCTCTCGATTTCTTTTTCACGTCCAACGACTGGATCAAGTTTTCCTTGAAGAGCATATGCCGTCAAATCTCTTCCGAAATTATCTAGAACAGGAGTTTTCGATTTGGCTTTCGATTTTTTTTCTGTTTTGGTTGAAAAAGGATTTTCTTCAATTGAATCATCCTCATCTTTTGGTTCATCAGAATATGTATCAGAGGAGGGTAAGCCAGAATGTTGATCCTCATTTTCAGTTAATAGATACTTAAATTGCTCTTTAACTGTTTCATAATCTATTTGAAGTTTAATGAGAAGTTTTGTTGTTGGATCATTCTCATTTCTCAAAATGCATAACAAAAGGTGTGCAGTATTAATTGATTTTCCTTGAAATAACTTTGCTTCGAGAAAAGTAGTCTTTAAAGCTCTCTCTGCCTGTCTAGTTAGGTGAAGATTTTTTTTATGATTTTGATTGAAATCGTTAATTGGATTAGGTGGACTTAAGATCTCTACTTTTTTTCTTAGGTAATTTAAATCAATTTCCAATGAATTAAGTATTGAAATGGCTTTACCACCACCGTCTCTCAGCATACCTAAGAGTAAATGCTCGGTCCCAATGAAATCATGGCCTAACCTGAGTGCTTCTTCTTTACTGTAAGTTATAACGTCTTTGACTCTTGACGAAAAATTGTCATCCATTTAAATTATATTATATTATATGTTCATAATTATATAAACATCGTAAATAGACAAAAAAAATAATTTAATTCCAAGTTTTTTTATCTGTAATTCAACTTTTATATCAAAAAATGTTTGTTAATAAAATTATATATAATTTATCTAATAAAAAAGAGTTTTTACATCAGTTGTTGTTATATTTGATTGATATCATTTATAGTAGAATTTAAACAAAATAAAGAATGAGTGATGGTGAAAAATTAATACCTGTAAATATTGAGGAGGCAATGAAAGCTGCATACATTGATTATTCAATGTCTGTAATTGTATCTAGAGCCCTTCCAGACGTCAGAGATGGTCTTAAGCCTGTACACAGAAGGGTTTTGTATGGAATGCATCAATTAGGTTTAAAGTCTAATAGTAAATTTAAAAAGTCAGCTTTCATAGTAGGTGAGGTTTTAGGTAAATATCATCCTCATGGAGATTCATCTGTTTATGATACTATGGTTAGAATGGCCCAAGAATGGAGTTTAAGATATCTGATGGTTGATGGTCAAGGTAATTACGGCTCTGTTGATGGTGATAGTCCTGCAGCTATGAGATACACAGAGGCAAGGATGCAAAAAATCAGCGAGGAGATGGTTGCAGATTTAGATAAAGAAACAGTTGATTTACAGTTGAATTATGATGACTCGATTATGGAACCGACTGTACTTCCAACAAAAATTCCAAATTTACTTGTCAATGGTGCGTCAGGAATAGCTGTTGGTATGGCTACTAACATGCCTCCTCACAATTTAAGTGAGGTTATAAATGGTACAATTGCATACATAGATAACAATGAAATTACAGTTGATGAGTTGATTGAACATGTAAAAGCACCAGATTTCCCAACTGGGGGTATTATTTATGGTTATGAAGGTGTGAAAGAAGCTTTCCAAACGGGAAAAGGCAGGGTTGTAATGAGAGGAAAAGCAGAGATTGAGGATGTAAATGGTAAAGAGTGTATAGTTGTAACTGAGATTCCCTACCAAGTTAACAAAGCAGATATGATTAAAAAAACTGCTGAACTGGTAAACGATAAAAAAATCGATGGTATTTCAACCATCAGGGATGAGTCAGATCGCAAAGGCATGAGGATAGTTTATGTGCTCAAAAGAGACGCTATTCCTAACATTGTTTTAAATATGTTGTTCAAATATACTCAACTTCAGTCTTCATTTAGTGTTAATAATATAGCTCTTGTTAAAGGAAGACCACAAATGCTCAACCTCAAAGATATGCTCAAATATTTTGTTGAACACAGGCATGATGTTGTCGTAAGAAGGACAAAGTTTGAATTAAAAAAAGCTGAAGAAAGGGCTCATATTCTTGAGGGTTTAATAGTAGCTTCAGACAATATTGATAAAGTAATAAAATTGATAAGGTCCTCAAAGAATGCAGATGAAGCCAGACAAAAATTAATAAATGAATTTAAGCTTAGCGAAATCCAAGCCAAAGCGATTGTCGAGATGAGGTTGAGACAGTTGACAGGACTAGAGCAAGATAAATTAAGGTCTGAATTTGAAGAGTTAATGAAAACGATCGCAGATCTTAAAGATATTCTGAGCAATCAGAACCGTAGAATGGATATTATTAAGTTTGAGCTTAAAGAAATATTAGAAAAGTATGGTGACGATAGAAGATCATTGATTGAATACTCTGGTGGGGATTTATCCATTGAAGATATGATTCCCGATGAAAAAGTAGTTTTAACAATATCCAATGCAGGCTACATCAAAAGAACTCCACTTGTCGAATATAGGACCCAAAATAGAGGAGGAGTTGGTCAAAAAGCCTCCACAACAAGAAATGAAGATTTCCTAGAGCATTTGTTTATTGGAACTAATCATCAATACATGTTGTTTTTTACACAAAAAGGAAAGTGTTTTTGGATGCGGGTTTATGAGATTCCTGAGGGAAGTAAAACATCAAAAGGAAGAGCAATCCAAAATTTAATTAATATTGAACAAGACGACGAGGTCAAGGCTTTCATTTGTACACAAGACCTAAAAGACGAAGAATACATAAATAACCATTATGTTATAATGGCAACAAAAAAAGGTCAAGTCAAAAAAACTTCACTGGAACAGTATTCAAGACCAAGATCAAACGGGATTAATGCAATTACCATCAAGGATAATGACGAACTTCTTGAAGCAAAGCTAACCACTGGAAATTCTCAGGTTCTCATTGCTGTCAAATCGGGCAAATGCATAAGGTTTGAAGAAAGTAAGACAAGACCTATGGGAAGAAATGCCAGCGGAGTTAGAGGTATTAGACTCAAGGATGAATTAGATGAAGTTATTGGAATGATATCTGTAAATGATATGGATAGTGATATACTTGTTGTTTCTGAAAATGGTTATGGTAAAAGATCAAGTCTTGATTCTTATCGAATAACCAACAGAGGGGGTAAAGGTGTTAAAACAATATCAATAACTGAAAAAACAGGTAATTTAGTTTCTCTCAAAAATGTTAACGACAATGATGATCTTATGATTATTAATAAATCTGGGATTGCAATCAGAATGGAAGTTAATTCATTAAGAGTTATGGGAAGAGCCACACAAGGTGTCAAATTAATCAATTTAAAAGAAAATGATTCTATTGCTGCAGTGGCAAAAGTAGTCCTAGACGATGATGAGGTTCAGGATATTGATGCCATTGATGTTGATTTGTCTGAAAATGAAGATAATGAAGAACCAAAAAAATAATTTCATATGAAAAAATTTATTTATATTATTATTTTACTAGTATCATGCTCTAGTTTTTCCCAAAAAAAAGAATTAAGGAACGCTCAAAAATTAATGAATCAAAGTTTTTATTCTGAAGCTTTAGATGTTCTAAGTCAAATTGAGGATGTTATTGATAACTCTGATCTTAAGTACCAAACTCATTATCACTTTCTGCTAGGATGGGCTTTAAAAATGGATAAGAATTTTGAGGATTCAATTTTTAATCTCAAAAAAGTTTTGGAATTAGATAAATCGAGTGAGTATTCAAATGAATCTATACAAAGATTAAGTGAGGTTGAAGTTGAGCTTGTTAACCTTGCTATTGAAGACAATGATTCTAAGAATTTTAATGAAGCAGCTGCAAAGCTGTATCAAGCTTACATGATTGATAAAAACAAACCTTCAAACCAAAACTATTTATATTTTTCTGCTGGTAGTTTAGTAAACGCACAAGATTACGAAACTGCACTAAGTCACTACATTAACTTAAAAGATATTGGATATACAGGAGTTCAAAATCAATATTTTGTTACGGAAGTAGAATCTGAAAACGAAATTGAAGTTAGCGAATCTGAGTACAATATTTTAAAATCCTCTAAGGAATACAAAAATCAAAGAACTCAAAAATCAGAATCTAGACTTCCAGAAATTGTAAAAAATATAGCTTTAATATATGTACAACTTGGAGAAAATGATAAAGCAATTTCAGCTATTCAGGATGCTAGAAAAGTTAATCCGGATGATGTAAATTTAATTTTAAATGAAGCAGATTTATATATCAGATTAGGTGATAGAAATAAATTTAAAGAGTTAATGGAACAAGCTATTGAAAAAGATCCTAATAATGCAATACTATACTATAATCTTGGAGTTATAAGTGGCGAACAAGGAATGACAGATCAAGCAATTTCGTATTATAAAAAAGCCCTTGAGATTAATCCGCAATACTCTGCTACATATTTAAATTTGGTTGGTATTATTTTAGAGGGAGAAGCTTCATTAGTTGAGCAAATGAATGAGTTAGCGACATCAACTAAAAGAAGTGATTTTGAGAAATATGATAAGCTGAAAGAGGAACGGGAAGCTCTTTACGCATCTTGTCTTCCATATTTGGAAAAACTTATTGAAATTGAGCCAAAAAATCTTGAAGCTTTAAAAACAGCTAAAAATATTTACTACACAATAGGAAATAATGAAAAATTCAAAATAATGTCAGCTAAGATTGATGATCTGGAGGATTAATATTTTCTAATTTCAAGTAGGTTGTGTGTGATTTTTTTGGTTTCAAAATTTTTTATTCCATTTCCATTAAAGTAATCAATCCGCACTTTTCCAAATGAATGAATAATACGTTTTTTGTTCAATAAAATTCCAACGTGAGTTATTTTATTAGTTCCAAAAAATGCTAAACATCCGGGTTCTATATCATTGTAACCAATTTTTATTCCACTTTCAGCTTGCATGTAGGCATCTCTTTTGATAAAAATACCTTTAATTTTATAGACATTTTGTGTAAATCCAGAGCAATCAATTCCATAATTATTCCTACCCCCCCAAAGATAGGGTGTGTTTAAGTATATGTTTGAAATGTCAATGATATTTTTATTATAATTTTCTGTCGTTTTACCTCTAAATCTTTGTTTTAAATATTCACAAGAACTGACTAGAGACCCAATTGGAACCATTGCAGTGTTCTTTTTATTTAAATCTTTCTCTACAAATCCCGTGAGGTCTATTGAAAAAACTTTTTTTTTCAAGTTAATTGTATTGTAATCATTAATTGAAATTTCTTTTACTTGAGAATAGTTTAACCATCCCTTATAACTATCATATGAGTTTTCAATATAAAACCAGCTGTCTTTTGT
This sequence comes from Flavobacteriales bacterium, assembly GCA_002705485.1. Lineage (GTDB taxonomy): Bacteria > Bacteroidota > Bacteroidia > Flavobacteriales > Flavobacteriaceae > MAG-121220-bin8. The sequence goes on from PAGT01000008.1 coordinate 34,467, forward strand.
TTTTAATATTTTGTAAGTTTCTCCGTAAAGTAGCTGGGTAGTCATTTCACTTTTACTACATGGCTCCTGCCTAACAGGTATAATTGAAAGATGACATATACCAAAATTATTATTTAAGATTTTCACTTTGTAAACAAGTAAATTAAAATTTTAATATTTTTGAAATTAATATTTTGAATGAAAGATAAGTTAAATATTTTTTTTAGACTGCAATCCAAAATTTTTAGGATAATTCTTTTTTTTGTTACCGTTACACTCACAGTTTATCTTATACCAAAAAACACAAAATTTAAATTTGATTATAAAGAAGGATTACCATGGAATTACGAAACTTTAATTTCACCATTTGATTTCACCATTTACAAGTCCAATGAAGAAATTGAAATTGAAAAAAAAATAGTTTCATCAAATTCTGAAAAATATTTTAATTTAAAAATTGGAATACTAGATTCAGTTCTTTTTAAAATAGATAGCTTAACTAAATTACTCCCACAAACAGTTGTTTATGAATTAGATAATAGAATTAAATCGATATATAAACAAGGAATCACTGATTACAATAACGAACTCTTAATTGATTCAGTAATTTTAACTGTTGGTTCAGATGAAAGAAAAATTAATTTTCTAGACATATTTCAGGTTTCAAATTTCAAATTTGATGGTCTAACTTTATTGAATACTAATGATTCTCTATTGGTATCGAATATATTTCAAAATTTAAAACCCAATGTTTTTTATGATGAAAAGAGAACTTTTGACCGGCTTGATTTCAATTTATCCCAAATTAATCTCTCCAGAGGAATTGTACGATCAGGTGTAAGGATAATTTCCAGAGGTGAAATTGTTGATTCAGAAAAACTTGCCATACTGAATTCCTTAAAATTAAAATTTGAATCGGATTCATCCTCAAAGTCTGGATCCATCTTGATTTCAATTGGATATTTTGTAATTGTAGCTCTCATAATTCTTTTTTTGTTCTTGTTTTTGAGAAAAAATAGGAGATCTGTTTTTTTAAACAATACAAAAATGATGTTAATACTTACAATTGTCATCATTTTTATATCATTAATTAGCTTTACTGTTAAATTACAGCCTAATTATATATACGCAGTTCCTCTATGTTCAATTCCTCTACTATTAAGAGCTTTTTTTGATTCAAGGTTGGGGTTATTTACATACGTTATGACCGTGTTGATATTATCTTTTTTTGTTCCATATGGTTTTGAATTTATTATTATTAATGTGTTAGCAGGAATTGTAACAATTTTAACTCCCCCAGATTTATATCAACGAGCAAACTTATTTTTAACTGTTTTTATCATTACATTAGTTTACATTCTTTCCTACTTTTCAATTGCCCTATATGAAAATCCAGATTTTAATTATATAGATTTTTCAATAATAATAATTTTTTTAATCAATGGATTGGCTACATTATTTGTTCATCCAATGATCTATATTTTTGAAAAAGTTTTTGATCTGGTCTCTGATGTATCACTTCTTGAACTTAGCAACACAAATTCTGGTCTTTTAAAGAAGCTTTCAGAAAGGGCGCCGGGAACTTTTTATCATTCACTAGCTGTCTCTAGTTTAGCTGAAGCTGTTGCTGTCCAGATTTCTGGAAACGTGATGTTGGTTCGTGTAGGGGCACTTTACCATGATATTGGAAAAATGAATAATCCAAACTATTTTATTGAAAATCAAACAAGTTCTTATAATCCTCATGTTGATTTAGATCCAACCGACAGTAATGAAATTATTAAGAACCATATATCTGATGGTATTAAAATTGCAAAAAAAAATAAAATACCAGATAGAGTTATTGATTTTATAAGAACTCACCATGGAACTATGATGATTAGGTTTTTTTATGATAAAGCCCTAAAACTAGATGCAAACACTAAAGAATTAGATTTCAGATATTCGGGTCCGAAACCTTTTTCCAAAGAGACAGCTGTCGTTATGATGGCTGATAGTATTGAAGCAGCTTCTAAGAGCTTGGATAAGCCAAATATTAAGTTAATTGAAGAGTTTGTTGAGAAAATAGTTGATAAACAATTAGTGGACAACCAATTCATCAACTGTGATATAACATTGAAAGAAATTGAAATTTCAAAAAAAGTATTTAAAGAAAAGCTAATTAATATTTATCACCTAAGGGTTGAATATCCTGATTAGTTGTTTATTTTTGTAAATGTATGAATGTTCAGCAAATATATACTTCTTGTCTCTCTCAAGCGGCATACTTTATTGAAAGCGATGGGGTCTCGGCAGTGATCGATCCTTTGAGAGATGTTGATCGATACATCAAACTTGCTGAAAAATACAATTCCAAAATTAAATATGTCTTTGAAACCCACTTTCATGCTGACTTTGTTAGTGGACATTTGACCCTAGCAAAAAAAACCAATGCAAAAATAGTTTTTGGTCCTGAGTCTGATCCTAATTATGATGCAATTATTTGTAAAGAAAATCAAGTTTTTAAAATTGGTAAATTAAGTTTAACCGCTATACATACACCAGGTCACACCCTGGAAAGTACTTCGTATCTTCTTTTTGATGAAAATGGAAAACAAAAATGTATTTTCACAGGTGATACCTTTTTTTTGGGGGATGTTGGAATTCCAGATGTTGCCCAACGCTACAAAGGAGTCTCAAAAGAAGAATTAGCAGGTATACTTTATGACTCCATAAATAAAAAAATCAAACCACTTGATAAGGATATTTTGATATATCCTGGTCATGGCGCAGGATCCGCTTGTGGTAAGAAAATGATGAAAAAGACTGTTGATACCTTAGAAAATCAATTAAAATTAAATTATTCAATAAATGGTTCTTTTTCAAGAGAACAGTTTGTTGAGGAATTAACAACAAACCTCCCCGAACCACCCTCTTATTTTCCTGCAAATGTAAAATTAAATCAGGACGGATGTACTGATATTGATGATGTTTTAAAAAAGGCATTAAATCCATTATCTGTGGATGAGTTTGTTAAAAAATCAAATAAAAATAAACATGTGATTATTGACACCAGGACAAATGATGAATTTAAACAAGGACATATACCGAAATCACTGTTTTTTGGGTTAAATGGTCAATTTGCATCCTGGGTTGGATCTGTTATTAAAAATACTAACACAAAAATCCTTCTTGTTACTTCCAATGGTAAAGAAATGGAGACAGTTCAAAGGTTATCAAGAATTGGTTTTGATAGTGTTACAGGATTTCTTGAAGGTGGATTTAAATCTTGGATTAACTCTAAGAAGGAGATATCAATAATTGATCAAACAACTCCAAAAGAGGTTGGTCTAATTGATTCACCGCCTGATTACATAGATGTTCGAAAAAGGGTCGAGTTTGAAGAAGGTTGTGTTAAAAATGCCTTAAATATTCCTCTTGATTATATTGATGATTATAAATTAAA
>PAGT01000009.1 GCA_002705485.1 Flavobacteriales bacterium
AAGAGTTGACTCATTCCACTCTTGGAAAGGAGAAGCATCTGGTGGGACTATAGAGACAATGTTTTCAATGGGAGATCTAGATCTTGGAAAAGATATACGAGACCCTTTTCTTCTTAATCCAAAAGGATCATATACAAATGAACAAAAAAAACTTAGCTCAGATGTGTCTAAGATTTCTAAAGAAAAAGATTTAAATGCCTGGTCAGGCCCATTTGTGATGGCAGGCGCTAATACAAGAGTTGTAAGGAGGAGTGAGGCTCTATTAACCGAGCTTCAAAAATCTTATGGAAATAATTTTACTTATCAAGAACATGCTTTTCATACAAGTTGGTTTAAAGCTCTTTTATCAACACTGGGACTGGGTTTGCTAGGTTTAACTCTTATAACTCCCTTAAGAAAAATTATAAGATCATTTTTAAGAAAACCAGGCGAAGGTCCATCTCTAGAAGTCCAAGAAAATGGTTGGTTTGAATGTAAATATTTAGTTGAAAGCGAAGATGGTCAAAAGTCTCTTTATAGGATGTTTGGTAAAGGCGATCCAGGATATAAACTAACTGCCCAATTTGCTTCAGAAAGTGCCCTTTGTTTATTAAATGAAAAAGATAAGCTTCCAGGTGGACAGGAATATGGCGGTGTTTTAACAACTGCCTCTGGAATTGGAGAAACATTAATTTTTAGATTGAGAAATTCGGGTATAGGTTTTGAAAAAATCTGGTAACAATTCCTCTCGAGATCTAATAAATGAAATAATTTCTGAGTCAAGCGGGGATCATTTCAAATTTATTTTTAAAAATCTTAATAATGAAGATAAAAAGAAATTTAATGAAATAGTTATCCAAAATAAGTTTTCACCAAACTTTCTAGAATTTATTGGGAAAAATAATCTTTACAATCTATTTGATAGTTCTTTTCTAGAGAATTGCGAGAATCAAAAGAGAAGATTCCAGATTAACTCCCTTCACTCAATAAGGGAGGTTCATTTATTAAATAAAATATTTATTTCAGAAGGATTAAAACCCCTCTATCTCAAAGGGATTGCTCTGCAAAGAGAGTATAAAGATGTCGCTCTTAGACCTTTTGTAGATATTGATATTCTTTTTGATAGATCTGAAATATTAAAAGCTTATGAAGTGCTCCATCAAAAAAATTTTTTAGATCCACGGGAGGCTCAATATCTTAATAATCAAAATATAGAAGACTTCTGCAGGAAGATTCACCACATTCATTTGGTAACGAGAAATGGTATTTCAATTGAATTACATCATAGGATTACACGCACTAAATTTTTCTTATGCTGCCCGATAAAAAAAAGTATGTTAAAAGACACAAGAGAAGTAGATTTTTATGGTGAAAAAATAAACATTCCATCAATTAACAATCTTGTTCTTCATCAGCTATGCCATTTCTTTTCATCAGACTTCAATAGGTTGATAAGGACCTTAAATGATTTGAGGGTAATCACAAAAAATCATAATATAAATTTCCATGAGATCCTATCAAAAATAAATAATAAAAAGATCAGAAAAAGTATGCTTTTGTCATTAGAAGTAATTAATTTCAACAATATTACTATTGAAAACCTAAACAAGATTAGATCTGACTTTGCCAATGATTATCCAAACAATGAAATAATTTTAGAGGCTCAAAAGAGGCTTTTTGATACATCAAAGAAAATAACAATTCAAGGAGGTAACCTTTTTAAGAATATCAATAAACCTGGAAAGGTTGCTTCTATTTTGGTAAAAAGAATATTCCCAGGAACAAATTCATTAATTTTTGAATATAAGATTTCAAAACCAACAAAGCTTACTATTTTAAAAAAATATATTAATTATATTTTTTTACAAATTTTAAAGTTACAAGGTTTATCATCTTTTTTTCATACAAAAAAAACTAATCATGAGTACTTAAAACATACAGATATCATCGATCTTTGGTTTAATAGGAATTAATGAAATTAGAATTAAAAAATCTATATAAAGAATTTAAAGTACGAAATTTCTTTCAAATAGAAAAGAAATCTGTATTAGAAGATATAAACCTTACTTTAGATGATGGCGACATCTTAGGCTTACTCGGCAGAAATGGTGCAGGAAAAACAACGTTGCTAAAAATTATTCTTGGCTTAATCCATCCTAGCCAGGGAAGTGTTGTATTCACAGATAAAAAAGATCCTCAATTTGGGTTTACTAGCGCTAACCCAAGATCATTTTATTGGAGAATCTCCTGTAGAGAGAATCTTACCTTTTTTGGGAAAATGTTAGGCTTAACTAATAAAGAAATAGATGAGAGCATTAATCAACTTAGTGACATTTTAGGAATATCAGATATTCTTGATAAGTCTTTTATGCTGCTTTCTTCCGGTCAAATGCAATGTATAAATATAGCAAGATCATTATTAAAAAAACCTGATCTTCTTCTCCTTGATGAGCCTACTACGAGCTTAGATTTCGAGAGTTCAAAGAAAATAATTAATACCACAAGAGAATATCTTATGGAGAATAAGATTCCTGCCATTTGGTGCTCACATGACTATTTAGAGTTAAATAGAGTTAGTAATAAGTTTGGACTCTTAAAAGATAAAAAATTTATTTTTAACGATTCGGAAATATTTAAATTTCATCAAAAAGCTATAAATTATGAATTTGAGATTTTAAATACAGATCTTGAAAAAATAAAATTTAAATTAGATGTTGTAATTACAAAATCATATAACTCAAACTACTTTTTTACTGTGTCAGATAAGGATTTAGACCTAGATGAGATTCTTAAACTTCTAACAAAAAATGATATAAAAATAGTTTCATTAGAAAAAAACTTTAACCATTTTGAGGATTTCATATTATGAGATTTTTTTTGTCTAAATTTTTTGCTTTCTTAAGAAAAGATATACAAACTACACTTTCTTATAAATTTAATCTTCTTTTGCAGATTATATTCATCATATTCATCATTTCATTAATATTTTTTTCAGCTATCCCTTCTAATGATGCAGGCAATGGAAACTCAGAATTTTTTAAAATATTAGTTGGAATAGCTTTAATAGACTTTATGTTTTCTTCAATGTCAGTATTTTCAAGAGAAGTACGTCTTGCACAAATGCATGGTACTTTTGAAGCCTTAATATTAACCAAGACTTCAATCCTAACTATTCTACTTTCATCCTATGCATTAACTTTTTCAAGATCTTTTTTTCGAATGCTTATATACGTATTTATAAGTAAGTTTATCTTTGGAGTAGATATTACTTTATCTAATATTCCTATTTTTTTTACTTTGGTGGTTTATAACTGCATACCTTTCATAGGAGTTGGACTATTTGCAGCAGCATTTATTATTTTATTTAAGGTAGGGAATGTAATAAGTTTTTTTGTAGCCATTCCATCTATTTTCTTCTCCGGTATATTTTTCTCGCTAGATGCAATGCCAGAGTATTTGGTAGTTATTAGTAACAACTTACCTCTTTCGATTGGACTAGATATTGCAGAGCAAGCATTGTTAAGTGATTTTGATCTAGGTGAAGCATTTCCTGATCTTCTGAAGATTTTATGCATGTCGTTACTTTTCGTTCCAACTGGAATTCTTTTGGTTTATTATTCACTTAAAGAAGCAAAAAAGAATGGGAATCTTAATCACTACTAATTTATGGAATTCAGAGACAAAATCTTTAAGATAATTGATGATATTGTAATATCAGAAATAAATGATGAATCTATAATACTTAATCTAAAAACTGGGATTTATTTTCAAGTAAATGAATTGGGAAGCTACATTGTTTCTAAGCTAAATCAATATTCAACATTTGAGAGTTTAAATAATAAGATCATTGAAGATTTTGATGTGGCTCCAAATAAATCTGAAAAAGATCTTGTATCATTTATAAAGGACTTAGAAAGTAAAAATTTATTGCATTATAAATAACATGCAATTCCCCAATTACCTCTTAATAAAAATGAAATTTGTTATTATTTCTGTCTTTGCAATATGCATAATTAAGATCTTTCTTAAAATTATGACACTAGAATCAGCAATAATGAGGGTAAGAAAAATATCAAATATTCTTCTAATATCAAGTGAATCTGAAATACCTATAGAAAGAATGCATAAATGGTATCTTGAATTGAGTAGGGCATTGAAAATAAAATCCTGTTTAACAAGATCTCTTTCACAGAAAATTGTTTTTTCAAATTTTGGTTTTAATTTTTTAGTTATATGCGGAGTCAGATTTGATGAAGAAGCAAATCTTAAGGGGCATGCATGGCTTTCTTATAAAGATCAGATAATTTTTGAAAAGGATGAAGATATAAAAAAATATACTGAATCTTTTAGAGTCTGAAAATGATTGATTTTGTTGCTTGCATAGACTTTAAAGGCCTCAGAGGAAAGAACTTTTCTTTAGAATCTAACTATCATGAGAAAGTAGAACAGAATTTTACTCAAAGCTATAAAAATGATTTTGTTTTATTTAAACATAATGGAAGTAATGAAAACTTTAACTTATGCATCAAAAAGCATAAAAAATTTTTAGTTTTTACAACAATATTTGAAGAGGACAGGCAGGTCTTAATTGATAAACTTGGTGCTAATGATGATTTAAATATCAAAGATTCAGAACTTATGGCGAAGCTTTACTTAAAATTTGGTGCAACTGGAATGCAGTGTCTCTCAAATGGTTTTATCTTTATTTTAATAGATCTAATAAAAGAAAAAGTTCTTGTTTTTAGAGATCATATAGGTATTAAAAACGTATGTTATTTTAAAAGTGATAGTTCAATTTATTTATCATCATCATTTAAGAATTTGTTTAATTTGGATAATAAAAATTTTAGTCTTAACCTTGATAAGGTAGATAATTTCCTAAATTCTAATGATTCTTCAAATACAAATACCTTTATAAATGAAATTAATAAAGTGCCACCATTACATTTTATTCAATACTATGAAGACCAAATAAAGATTATTCAATACTCTAAATATAAATTGAAAGATAATTTAGCTTCAGCCAATAATCAAATACATGGTTTAAAAAATCTTTTAAAGAAATCAGTATCTATTGATAGATCTTCCAAGCATTCAAAAATAGGATTCCTATTTAGCGGTGGCCTTGACTCGTCAACAATAATCTCTTTTTTTAAAAGTATTAAAAAGATAAATCATGAAATTTTTTCATTTTCTTCTCATTATCAGAATATTGGTGAGGATATTTCTCACTTAATTGATGAATCAAGTTATCAAGATGAGATTAATAAATTGAATGATATCAATAGTATTTCATTTGATGGTTGTAATCAATCAACACTCTCAGAGATAGATTTTTACTTGGAAGTTATAGGCCAACCATTTTTTTTCCCAAATCTCTATTTATCAAAAAAGTCATTTGCTCTTGCATCGGATAGCGGAGTAAATCTACTAATGAATGGAAATGATGGTGATACTGTAATTTCTCATGGATATGAATATTTTCAAGAGCTATTCCTTTCATTTAAATGGATAAGGCTATATAAAGAAATAAATAAGACTGCAACAATACGGTCTCAAAGTAAAAGATTTATTTTAAAACGCACTGTTCTCGATCAGCTTTCTTTGAGTAACCTTCAATTTAGATATGCAAAGAATAAACACTTAAAGAATATTTCAACAAGCAATCATTCAAAAGCAATTGAAATACAAAGCTTAGTGGCAAATTATTATGGTATTGAGGAGAGATATCCATTCTATAACAGAGAATTAATAGAATATTGTCTAAATGTTTCTCCAAATCTAAAAAATAAAGATGGACATTCAAGATATATTCTAAAAGAGGCTATAAAAGGAGTTGTGCCAGAAAAAATTAGAAAAAGGCATACAAAATCAAACTTAGCCCATGCTTTATGTAAAAATTTTGTGGAAAAAGACTCAAAAATTATTGATGAGGAGCTATCTAAACCAAATAAAATTTTAAAAGGTTATGTTGCTATCAATGACTTAAAGAATTCATGGAATAGTCTTAAAGAAAATCCAAGAAAATATGCAACTAGATCGTCTGTTCCATCCAGGATTTTTTCATTTGTGGTTTTAAACAAATGGCTAAGCATCAATCGACATAAAATTAAAAAGCTTGAAAAATTCACATAAACTGTGTATCTTTCACTTCATGAATAATAAAAATTATACATCACCAGAAATCAAGGAGCTTGGCCTTGCTAAAGACATTATCAAAGATGTTTTAGCCAGTGGAACTGGTGACAGTTTTCCTGGAACTGAAGAAATCCTAGCTTCGAGTTAAATCTAGCTTTATTAACCCTATAATATTCCTCTAATAGTATTTAATTTTATATTGCGGGTGGCTTTATGAAATAATATCCATAAATTAAAATGTCCTACAAGTATCAGATCTGCGGATTTAATCTTTTATCAGAAGTCAGACTCCCAATCCTGAAGGAGGTAGATTTTGAAAAACCTGATCTTGAAATAATTTTAAAAGATAATATTCAAATCCCTCATAAAACTATTGAGATTCTTGAAGGGGGCAATATTTTATTCAAGGATTTGCACCACAACATCTTTAAAATAACTTACCAAAAGATTTATATCTCAATAAATGATAACAAATATAGTGAGGCAGCAAACAGTGTTTTAGGCGTTCCTTTGGGATACTTGTTGCAGAATAATGATTTTCAAGTACTGCATGGGAGCGCGGTGACAAAAAATGACCTCGGCTTCTCTTTTATTGGAAAGTCAGGAATAGGAAAATCTTCAATTGCCATATCTCTTATAAACAAGGGGTTTAAGTTATTAACAGAGGATCTTTGCGTTGTTAAGGATATGCATATTCATAATTTTTCAGATTGGGTTAAATCTGATGAAATTAATCTAGTTGAGACTTTAAAACCAATTGAAAGAATTTATCTGAAAAAAGATTCCAGACAAAGGTCACTATACAAACTAGAAAATAGGTATATAAATAATAAAAAAACTAAATTAAAGGCGATATATTTTCTTGATTCAAACAAGAAAAGAAATATTTTAAAAGTTTCACCATCAGATGCATTTAAATATTTATTCACTTATGCATATCGAAAGAGTGATGCAGACGAAGATAGTTTAAAAAAATTAACAAAGATATCAGAACAAGCAGATTGTTTTACATATTACAGAGATGTAGAAAAGCCTATTGAAGATAACTCAAGATTTATTTTTGATCATATTATGGAGAGCATTTGATTTTGTTTGTAATTTCCAAATATACTGCAATTTAGGTATTATTTTGATATGAAAGTAGCAATCTACCCTGGTTCATTTGATCCAATTACGGTTGGGCACATGGACATAGTTGAAAGAGCAACTGTGCTTTTTGATAAAGTTATTATCAGTGTTGCTGATACAGATATGAAAAATCCACTTTTTTCTTCTGAAGAAAGATTAGACCTTGTGAGTTCGATTTATGCTGATAATGAAAATATAGAGGTTGTTGCATTTAAAAAGAAACTTACAGTTGATCTAGCAAGAGAAAATAATGCGTGTGCCATCATCAGAGGCTTGAGAGCAGTATCTGATTTTGAGCATGAGTTTCAGCTGGCAACAATGAATAGATCACTTGCTCCAGATATAGAAAGTATTTTCTTAACTCCTAAGGACACACTAATTTATGTATCATCGAGTCTTGTTAAAGAGATTGCTAGCCTAGGTGGAGATATTTCAAAATTTGTTCATGAAAATGTTGAAATGGCTCTTAAGGCAAAACTTAACCATTAGTTTTGGCAGCTCTTACAATAGAAAGTTGATCTCTGATTCTGAACAAATCTAAGGATTTTTGTTTTGCACGCTTTGCATTCTTCATTCTCTCGATCATAAACGTTTAGCTCAATCTTGAAATAACCTTTATTACCATCAGCAGAATAAAAGTCTTTTAAAGTAGTCCCACCTTTAGTTATCGCTTCTTTGATAATTCTTTTTGTATTCTTAACTACTTCTTCACATTGACTTCTATTTAAATACTTAATTTTTCTCTTGGGAGAAATACCTGAGCTAAATAATATTTCGCAAGCATAAATATTTCCTATACCAACTACATTTTTTTGATTCATTAAAAAGCTTTTTGTGGATACTCCTGCTTTTTTTATCTTTTTATAGAGATATTCAGCATTAAAGACGTCTTCCAGGGGTTCGGGACCAAGATTTTTTATTAAGAAATGATTTTCAATAGATTTTGTTACATGAAGTGATCCAAATCTTCTAGGATCATTGAAAACTAGAATTTTATCTTTAAACTCAAAGACAACATGATCATGCTTTCTTACCTGATTACTTCCAAGCTTCTGTATCCTAAAAGTTCCTGTCATACCTAAGTGGATAATTATTGTAATTTCTTCTAGATGTAAAAAAATATACTTTGCTCTTCTTGATATAGATAATATTTTTACATCTTTAATTTTGTTAATTAGTTTTTCATCTATCGGCCAGCGCAAAGACGGATTATTTACAATTATTCGTTTTAAAGTTTTTCCCGAAAAAGGGAGGATGGCATTCTTGGTAGTTTCTACTTCAGGAAGTTCGGGCATTAATTGAGATAACCGTTGATCTCATTAATACTTTTAGGACTTAATGTTCCAGCTGCTAATTCAAGATTTAATTCAGAGAGCAGATAGTCATATTTTGCATTTGCAAGATTCTTTTCTGCCGTATAAAGATTCTTCTCGGCTTGAAGAAGATCAACAATATTTCTTGTTCCAACTTCATACCCGACTCTTGTTGCTTCAAGTGCACTATTAGCTGACACAACAGCTTGTTTTTGAGCTTTTAGATTAGCACCAAGCGTAATTACATTTGAGAATCCAGATCTAACTTCTTGAATCACCGTTCTCTGAGCAAAGAGTGTTTCTTCAACAGATCTATTGTACTCTGCATAGGCCTGCCTTCTTCTTGAGCTCACAGCTCCACCTTGAGAGATCGGAATTGAAAGGCTAAGGCTATAGTTCTTTCGTTGTGTCTCACTGGGAGCCTGAAATCCTAAATCTTCAAAACCTTCATATGTATATTGGTTAGTATTTGATTCCGATTCTGTTCCAACTATATTAATTTTTGGTAAG
>PAGT01000004.1 GCA_002705485.1 Flavobacteriales bacterium
GATCCTTTGCCATATTTTGAATTTATTTTGACTTTAAAAAATGCATTTGTTGTATTAACTGATTCTGGAGGTATACAAGAAGAGGCTCATACTTTAGGAAAACCAATATTAATATTAAGGAATTCTACTGAAAGGCCTGAGGTTATTTTCAATGGGAATGGGCAATTAGTTGGAACTGACCCTAAAAAAATTGAATTAGAGTTAAATAAATTGCTTAAAGATTCAAAAGAATGTAAAGAATTGAAAAAAAACTTAAATACTTTTGGTAATGGAGATTCTAGTAAATTAATTTTTAAAGAAACAATAGATTTTTTAAGAAAGAACAATTAAATTTTTTTAATTTAATTCCATTAACATTTTTTTTGTTCTTTTTTGATATGTATTTTCCATAGCAAGAGATAATCTATTTTTTAAATTAAATTCTTTATTTTTTAATGCCTCAATAATGGCAATTTTGATTTTTGATAGATCATCGCTCATAGCAACAAAATTCCTAAACTCCCTTAAACTTTCTAAATTTGTTGAAACGACTGGAAGTCCAGCTGCTAAGTATTCAAAGAATTTCATGGGAAACATTGACTTGGTGTAATTATTGTGGATTAAGGGCAACCATCCAACATCAAAAAATGCACAATAAGAGGGTAGATCTTTATACTTTCTAAATCCTAAAAAATAGACGTTCTTAAGATTTTTAATCCTATTTAAGTTTGAATGATTTAAAGAGTCATCTGTTGGACCAATAAAAACAAAATTGATTTCTTTAAGACTTTTAGCTACATCATAAATTAATTTGTAATTAAGTTTATATTCTGAAATTGAACCAATAAATCCAATGATAGGTTTACTAATACTTTTTATGTCCGTAGGAATATCATCAATATGAGTTGATAGTGATTTAGAAAAATGTTCATAATCACAGACGTTCCCAAAATAAGAGATGTTTGAATTGTATTTTTTTAATTTATTAACTATATTCTTTGAAGTAACAAAAATTTTATCTACTTTTTTAGATAGTATTATTTCTTGCCTTTTAATAAGATCTTTAGGCATAAATGGTTGATGTTCAATGGCATCAACTGCATGATAAATAGATGATTTAAATTTGTTTATATTTAAATACAATGATGTCAAAGGATTATATGTCCATAAATAATCTTTGTGGAAATTGAGTAATTTCATTGCGATAAACAAGTTAAAATTAAAAATCATTCTATTGATTAATATAATTATTTTATTAGTAGCGCCAGGAAATAAAATACAAGAGAGTACCCATATATTTTCTTCTTTTTGCTTAATAATTATTAAATTATTTATTATCCTTTTTAAGATTCTTAGAAGGTCTTTTTTCTTCATTTGAATTTTACGTACTCCTAAAGACTCTATATAAAGAACTCTATTTCCTAATTTTGCAATTTCCCTGCTAACGTATTGCTTATTTGTTTGAATAGGGCTATCCCAGTCTGCTGTTGAGATAATAAGAAAATCATTGTTTTTCATCTTTTAAAATATTTTTTTATATTGTTAAGCTACGATTTACAGTATTTTAATAATTTGTTTGGCTTATACTTTCCTTCTTTTAATTATTTAGTATTAATTCTTTATAAACAACATTGATTTAATATCTTTTGAAGTGTATTAAATTAATTATTAATTTAACTAATTACTTAAAGTTATTTTTTTAAAAAATTAATAATGATTCTAAATATATTTGAATAATTTTATTTATTTGAAATATTCTAAAATATGATAAATTAGAAAATATAACCATAAATAATTAACAAATATAGATTTAAAAATTTAGATATGAATTCATTTAAAAAATCGAATTTAATTCCTATAATTCTTTGTGGTGGCAGTGGCTCAAGACTTTGGCCTCTTTCAAGAAAAAGTTATCCAAAACAGTTTTTGGCATTGGATGGAAATTCAGAATTAACATTGCTGCAGAAAACTTTAAAAAGATTAGAGCATCTTGAAAATATTTCTGAACCGATAATTATTTGTAATGAGGAGCATAGATTTATAGTCGCTGAACAGTGTAGGTCGATTGATGTAGTCCCTGGAGAAATAATCCTTGAGCCAGTTGGAAAAAATACCGCTCCTGCCATAACATTAGCTTCTCTTAAAGTTTTAGATAAAAACAAAGATGCAAATTTAATTGTACTTTCATCAGATCATTTAATCCATAATGAATCACAATTTTTAGAAGCTGTTAAATGCGGCCTAGATTTTACTTTAAATAATAAGATAGTTACCTTCGGGGTTGTGCCTGATAGACCAGAGACAGGTTACGGTTATATTCAAATTCAAAATAGAATTGATATAAATAATTTGAAGGGTCATACTATTAAAGAATTTATTGAGAAACCAGATTTTGACAAAGCTAAAAAATTTATCACTTCAGGAAATTATGTTTGGAATAGTGGAATATTTATGTTTAAAGCATCAGTTGTTTTGAAAGAGTTAGAAAAATATTCAAAAAATAATATAGGTTTAATTAAAACTTCATTAAAAAAAGGTAATAAAGATTTAGATTTTTTAAGGGTAGATAAAGATTTATTCCAAAAGTGTGAGAATATATCAATTGATAAGGCAGTTATGGAAAAAACAGATTTGGGTGTTGTAGTTCCTATCGATTATGGTTGGAGCGATATTGGCAGTTGGTATTCTTTATGGCAAAGTTCAGATAAGGATAAAAATTCAAATTTTATTCAGGGTAAAGTTTATTCAGAGCAAAGTTCAGATAACTATGTAAGAAGTGAGGGAAGATTAATAGTGACTATTGGAATAAAAAATACCGTAATTGTAGAGACAGATGATGTGGTTTTGATATCAGATATGAAAAAAACTCAAGAAGTTAAAAATGTTGTAAAAAGATTGCAAGAAAAAGGTTTTCCTCAAAGTTCTACTCACAATTTAGTGTATAGACCTTGGGGAAGCTATCAATCAATGTTAAAGGAACAAAGATGGCAAGTTAAATTAATCAAAGTTAAGCCAAATTCATCTCTTTCATTACAAATGCATCATCATAGATCAGAGCATTGGATTGTTGTTAAAGGTACTGCAAAAGTAGAAATAGATAGAGATGAGAAACTATTATCTGAAAATCAAAGTATCTATATTCCTATTGGGAAATCACATAGACTAACAAATCCGGGGAAGATGACACTCGAGTTAATAGAGGTTCAAAGTGGACCATACTTAGAAGAAGATGATATTGTTAGATTTAATGATGATTATGGCAGGGTTTGAAAATTTATAAAATAGAATTCAAATTCTTTAATTAATTTTGAAAAAAATAAGAATTTTACATTTTTATAAGAAATCCATACTTGATAGTTATGGTGGAGTAGAGAAATTTATTGATACCCTTTGTCAAGGTACTTATGAATTCAATGTAGAAAATATTTTATTTTCTTTAAGTAAAAAAAATCTTAATCAAGAAATAGATCTAAAGAAATATTCCGTCATAAATGCTAAAGAGGATATATATATTTTTTCAACTGGCTTTTCATTTGAAGCTTTTTCAAAATTTAAAAAATTATCAGAATCAGTTGATATTATTCATTATCATTTCCCAAATCCTTTTGCAGATATTCTTCATTATTTTTGTGGTGTTAAAAAACCATTTGTTATTACCTATCATTCAGACATCATAAAACAAAAGCTAATATTATTTATTTATAAGTTTCTTATGCATAAATTCTTAAAAGCTAGCAAAAATATAGTTGTTACATCTTACAATTATTTAAATTCAAGTCCTTCTCTTGGGCAATACCTTAATAAAGTAGAGGTTGTTCCAATAGGAATTGATTCCCAAGATTATCCAAAAATAGATCAAAAGATTTTCAGAAATTTTCAAAACCAATTTAAAGAACCATTCTTCTTATTTATTGGCGCTTTAAGATACTACAAAGGTCTGGAATTTGCATTAAGAGCACTTGTGGGTACAGATTTTAAATTTGTAATTGCTGGCGATGGAGAATTGAAGTTTAAATTGCTTAAATTAGCAAATAATTTAAAACTTCAAAATGTAACTTTTCTTGGGGAAATAACTGATAAAGAAAAAGTTTGTTTGCTCAATTTATGTAGATGTTTTTTATTTCCCTCAAATAGAAGGTCAGAAGCTTTCGGGATATCCCTTCTAGAGGCAGCCGCTTTTGGAAAACCTATGATTTCATGTGAGATAGGAACAGGGACATCTTTTATAAATATTCATAATAAAACTGGATTAGTTGTTAAGCCGAATTCACCTTCAGAAATTCATAATGCGATGAAGTTTATTATCTCAAACCCAGAAATCTCAAATAAGATGTCTTTAAATGCCAGAAAAAGGTATTTAGAAATATTTACTGCTGAGAAACAAGCAAAAGAATATAATCGTATTTATCGCAATATTTTAAACATATAGTTTATCTTTGGATTTAAACAAAATTGATTTTTAATTTTATTATCTAATTAAAACCTAAAGCTAATAGCTTATTTATTTCTATTAAATTTATAGTGTAATTTTATTATGTTTCTTTTTAACTTCCAATATTAAAAAATTTTACCTAATCCATCAAATGGCATCCCAAATATTGTAAAGTTAAAACCCGCATTTTTGGTATCCTCTTCGTAATAAATTTGGAAATTATAAGCTCTTCTATTCCAATTAAGTGCGTACTTTGTATTAATAAATTTACTATATTTATTAGAACTTTTATCAATATTAAAATAAGAACTTACACCTAAGCTTAAACTTTTGATTAATTGCTGGTTAAGACTTAAATATAGTTTCAAGTCATCGTTAAGGTTATCAAACTTAAAAGGAGAAGAACCACTTTTGCTTGTTATTTCTAAAAAAGTTACTAAAGATGTATAGTCTAAAAAATGATTCCTATAATTTCCTATTGTTAATTCGGGTCCGATAGAAAATCTAATTATATTTTGAGATCCATAATTACTATAGTTGTTAATTGCGAGATTAATATCACTAACTAAATTTAATTCGTTTTTTAAGATATTTGGAACAAATTTGTAAGAATTATCTATGTATTTATCTTTCGAACTAGACTTCCAAATCGTATATGCGTTCCTTATATTTCCTCCTAAACTTGTGCGAGTATGTGTCGCAAGATTACCTTGATGATTGTCAGCCTTAAATTTACCTAATGAAAGATTTTGAGTAGAGGACCAATTACTTTTATTATGAGTTTTATTAAATGAATTTTTTAAATTGAAACCATAACCATTATAAATTTCGTGAATTCCATGATATCCAGTATCTATTTTTTCTCTATATGAGGCAAAATAATTTAATTCTAAATTTTTATGATTTTTATTTCTTAGATTTTTTGATAGAGATATAGATGATCTGAGTGACTCATTTAGTTTGTTTATATCAAGGGAGTTTATGCTGCTTCTTGAATTAATTCTATAAGATGCGATCTTACCATCAATTAAAATCTTCCCTCCAAAATAATCAATAGGAGTGATTTGATTTTTTATCTTAGGACTGGTTATGGATTCGCCTTTTTGCCTAAAACTATATGTTTCATCTTCTAAGATTCTTTGTAAATAAAGCTCAGGTATAAATTTAAAATCTAAATTTTTAAATTTAAATGTATCAGATATTCTTGAAATAAATAAGCCATCTTTTTCTTCATTATCTATCCCTATGCTGATTTTGTTAAGCTTTCCTTCTCCATCACTTATTCTCCTTCTGCCTAAAGGTAGAGATAATTTATCATCTAATATTAGAGTCGTCCACCTACTTATGAAGATTGTCTTATTCTTATTATTTCTAGAATATACGTTATGTGCAATAAGCTTTAATTGAGGAGGATTAAAGGCATCATTTGTAAAGATTATTTTTTTTGAATTTATTAATGAATTATTTATATCTATTTTTTTAGATTTAAACCTCCATTTCTGAACACGATTTCTTGAGGTATTAAAATTTAAAAAACTTGATGAAGAGTTTTCTCTTAAATTATTAAAATTCAAACCAATAGGATCTTCTGAATCTAATCTTACGTTGTTAAAATTTTCTGACGTAGTTCTTGAGTCTGATATAGGTTTTTGTTTAAGGTCAATATCTTCAGTTAATGTTTTAAGATCTATAACTCCATATATATTGTTAATAAATCCTGATTTGTCTGAAAAATTATATTCAAAATAATCAGATATAAATATTTGATTCTTATTTATAAATTTGATCTTTCCTCTTGACTTTAATAATTTTTTATTTTTTTCATACTCAATAAAATCAGTTAAAAGAATAGCACCATTGCTTTTGATTATTACATTTCCTTTGGCAATTATTTTATCTTTAGTTTCGCTTTGCTCATTAGCCTCTATTTCAATACTAATTTGATTAAAGTTTTCATTTGTAAATGCTAAAAATATCTCTAATGGATTAATATTTTTTTCATTAAAAAAACTAACTTTGGAATTAATCTTTTTATTAAGTTTATTTTTAAAAGCTATTTTTGTATTTAATTTCTCATCTTTATAACAACTTTCTTTTGCCTCACATAATTCATATCCATAAATTAAGAAACTAGGATTTATAAAAGATATTATTAAAAAATAAAATTTAAAAAAAAGAATATGTCTACTTTTTGATTTATAAAAATGCATAAATATTTATTTATAAATAAGTTTTTCTCATTATATAATGTGATGCTTTATATTTAAATTTCATTCCTAAAAAGAAGATGAAGGATAATAAAGTTGTACTTATAACTGGAGCTGCTGGTTTTATCGGTTCATTTCTTGTGAGGAAATTCTTAGGTTCTGGTTATAAGGTTATTGGAATTGATGACATCAATAGTTACTATGATAAGAATTTAAAATTAAAGCGACTGAAAAATATAAAAGAATATTCGATCGTAAAAAATTCCAGTTGGTCTTTTTATAAAATCAGTATCGAAGATAAAACAAATATGCAAAAAATATTTTTAGACACAAAACCTCAAATTGTTGTTAACTTAGCTGCTCAGGCGGGGGTTAGATATTCTATCGTTAATCCATATTCATATGTTAAATCAAACCTTTTGGGATTCTCTAATGTTTTGGAGTTATGTCAATCCAATGATGTTAAACATTTAGTATATGCATCAAGTAGTTCAGTTTATGGCTCTAATAATGAATATCCTTTTTCAGAGGAACATAAGGTTGATACTCCTTTAAGCTTTTATGCTGCCACAAAAATATCTAACGAAATGATGGCTAATGCGTATAGTAATATTTATAAACTACCAATAACTGGACTTAGATTTTTTACTGTTTATGGTCCCTGGGGAAGACCCGATATGGCTCCAATGATTTTTGCAGATAAGATATTGCATAAAAAATCAATAACTGTTTTTAATCATGGAAATATGAGTAGGGATTTTACTTATATATCTGATATCGTTGATGGTACATATTTATGCTGTTTAAAAGTGCCTAAGACTAGTGATGCTTATCAGTCTGGTGATCCCTCAATACTACA
This sequence comes from Flavobacteriales bacterium, assembly GCA_002705485.1. Classification (GTDB taxonomy): domain Bacteria; phylum Bacteroidota; class Bacteroidia; order Flavobacteriales; family Flavobacteriaceae; genus MAG-121220-bin8. The sequence goes on from PAGT01000004.1 coordinate 7,478, forward strand.
TAGGATATTTAATATTGGGAATGGAAATCCTGTTAAATTGCTCGACTTTATTGAGTTGTTGGAGGATGCTTTATCTTTAAAAGCAACAAAAATCTTCGAAAATATTCAGCCAGGAGATGTTGCATCCACCTATGCATCTACCCAGAATTTAGAAAAATGGGTTGGCTATCAACCATCAATCAATATTAATGATGGAGTGCAAAAGTTTGCTAAATGGTACTTGGATTTTTATCAATAGTGTTTTTTTTGTGGTTTATAACCTCGCGCATTCAAAACTAATTTGATTGTTTTAAAAAAGATTAATAAGTCTAGAAAAAATGAGAAATTACTTATGTAATAGATGTCATAACTTAATTTTATTTTTGTATCTGAAATACTTGCTCCATATGGATAATTTACTTGTGCCCAACCACTAATACCAGGCTTTAAAACATATCTTGAGTTATAATAAGGAATTTCTTTAAAAAGTTTTTCTTCTATTTCGGGTCTTTCTGGTCTTGGCCCGATTAAACTCATACTTCCAGAAAGTACACAAATTAGTTGAGGTAATTCGTCAATTCTTACTGCTCTCATAATTTTACCTATACGAGTAATTCTCTTGTCGTTGTTATTAGACCACTGAATACCTTCAATCTCAGCATTTACATGCATGCTTCTGAATTTTATTATTTTTATAATTTCTCCATTTAAACCTGTTCTTATTTGGGAATAAAAAATAGGACCTTTATCTTCCAAATAAATCAATAAACTTACTATTAAAATAATCGGTGAAGCTAACAATATAATTAAAAGGCTTATGAAAATATCACCTATTCTCTTAATCCTTATATGAAAACTATCTTCAATTGACTTTATTCTCATTATTAGTTGATACTTATTTTCTATCAAATTAGTTGGCACTCTATGGAACTCTTTTTCAAACCAATTAATCAAACTTATAACTTCTATTCCTGAGAGTTTTAGTTTATATAAATTATCTAAATTATCTTTATTAATTAAATTATTCTCATTTACAATTATACCTTTTAATCTTTTTGAATAATCTATTTTCAGAGTTTCCGAAGTGGATGCGAATTCTATTTTAGAATAGTTATTATTGGATTTTATTTCTTGCGTTAATCTCAAGTAATCTTCTCTAATGCCATAAAAAATCCATAAATTTCTTTTTTCATAAATCCTATAATTAATAATGCTAATAAAATACTGAAAAAATAAACTTATAAAACCAAGGTAAAAGATCGATTTAACAAATATATTATTTAGTAAGAAATCATTCTTATCAAAGAATAATTGATCTAAAATAATTAGTGAAGAAAACCAATTAACCAATACATATACGACTATACATAAGATTATCAATAAAAAAACTTTTAAAAACGAATTAAAAAGACTTTCTATTGAAATCTTTTTTTCTTTCATATATCTTCCTAATATATAACTTATAGTTATCCAAAATAAACCTAAACTAATATTTACTAAATAATTTGGATAAGAATCAAATTCACTAAAATATATATGATTATATAAGGTTATAGATATGCAAAAATCTATAAGAATTGAAATTATCTTTCTTCTTCTTGTATTAATCCAAGTTAGTTTAATTTGCATTAATAAAATTAACTAATTTACTTAATATATCATTTTTTAATTTGAAATTCTTTTAAAAAGAACTAGAAAGATTATCTTTATCTTGATCAAAAATATTTCTGGCACCCGAGACTAGAATCCAAAATACTATGCTTATACGCCCATCAAAATATTGAACATCAACTAATTGTGAAAACAAAAGTAATAAAATAGAAGTTAACCAAGCTTTATCAAATATTGATATTTGAATTGGTCTTTTAAAAAAAATAATTTTGCTGCTTACAAGAAACAAATAAGTAATTGGTAAAAGGATAAGTATTCCTGCAGGAATACCATAGCTAACAAAAAGTTCTAAAGGTAGATTATGAGCATGACCTTTCCATAAACCCGTTTCATATTTGTAAATTTCTGGAAAGGAACCACCACCTGTTCCGAAAATGGGATTATTTATTATTGTTCTTATCGCGGAATTCCATATATCCAATCTTGAAATCTGAAAATCTGTAAATTCCATCCATATACTGCTTGGAATAATAGATCGTAAGAAATAAAAAATATTATTGCCAAATATAGGAAAAATAGTGGCGCTTAAAACTAAACATATTGATATGAGCA
>PAGT01000002.1 GCA_002705485.1 Flavobacteriales bacterium
CTCGATTTAAAAGAAACTGCGATTAGAGAAACCATTGAAGAATTAGGTCTTTTAAAAAAATATATAGTGATTCAAAAAGAATTAACTGAAATATATATTCCACCAAGTAATTGTATTGTGAAGCCGTATTTATGCTTTTATGAAAAACCTCCAAAATTTAATCCATCCTCTAATGAAGTAGCTTTTATTTATAATCCACTTTTAGAAGATTTACTTCGTTTGAAAATTAACAAATCAGAAATTTTAATTGAAGATCAACCCAAAATAGTTCCAAGCTTTAATATTGAAAACAATGTTGTTTGGGGAGCAACTGCTATGATCATTAATGAATTTGTTTCTTTATTTAAAGAACTAATTAATTCTTAATACATTTACATATAAACATTTATACTTGAAATTATTTAAAAGGAATCCCTTTGGTCATATTTTAGTAATTAAAAAATGGTTAATTAGAATTTTAGGCCTTTTATCTCATCAAAGATTTAAAGGTTTCAATAGACTAAATATTGAAGGTTCTGATATAATCAGATCTCTTCCTGAAAATAATGTTCTATTTGTATCCAATCACCAGACATACTTTGCAGATGTCGTAGCAATGTTTCACGTTTTCAATGCTAGTTTGAGTGGAAGAGATGATTCAATCAAAAACTTATCCTATCTATGGCAGCCAAAGTTAAATATCTATTATATAGCTGCAAAAGAAACGATGAATGATGGGATATTTCCAAAAATTTTAGCATATGTCGGTTCTGTACCAATTGATCGAACTTGGAGATCAAAAGGAGAGGATATTAATCGGCAAGTCAAAATGAGTGATGTAAGTAAGATTGGTATTGCTCTGGATGATGGCTGGGTTATAACATTTCCTCAGGGAACGACTACTCCATTTAAACCAATCAGAAGAGGGACTGCCCATTTAATTAAGGAATTTAAACCCATTGTTGTGCCCATTGTAATAGATGGATTTAGAAGGTCATTTGACAAAAAGGGAATTATGATAAGAAAAAAAAATATTCTTCAATCAATGGAAATAAAAAAGCCACTTAAAATTGATTATGAAAATGAGTCTGTCGATTCAATTGTTGAAAAAATAGAATATGCAATTGAACAACACTCATCTTTTTTGAAGGTTTTATCTCAAGATCAAATTAATCAATTGGAAGAAAACAATAAAAGTAGAGAGTGGTAATCAATTTGTTTATTAAATTTGCATATAAATAAATTATTTAAAAATGTTAAAAAAAATATTTCTAATTTTTATGTTGTTTGGTTTTTTATCATGTGACCAGAGCGAAAAAATTTCAATTACCAAAGTTAAAGGTTCACCCAATTATGATGATGCACGGATATCCTCTGTAGAGATGATTAAAAATGAAAATGATTATTCTTTTTCTTTTAACATCGAAAATTACGATTTAGGCATTCAAACTGACAATAAGTTTGACTATAGATTAGCTAATTCAGATAAAGGTCAGCACATACATTTTATTGTTGATAATGGACCATACTCAGCTCATTACACTAACAACTTTTCTAAAGAGATTAATGATGGTAGTCTTGTTTTGGCATTTTTGTCAAGGTCCCACCACGAATCCGTAAAAAATCCAAATGCTTACATTTTGGAACAATTAGGTGAAGTAAAAGATATTGACCTTTCAGGAGAATTTCTTTTTTACAGTAGACCAAAAGGTACTTATAAAGGAGATGATACGAAAAAATTACTTCTAGATTTTTATTTAGTTAATACAAAAATTTCACCTGATGGTAATAAAGTTAAAGCTACTGTCCAAGATAAAGAATTTATTATAGATGAATGGGCACCATATTTTATTGAGGGGTTACCTAAAGGAGAAATTATAATTAAACTTGAATTAGTTGATCTCAATGGAAATTTAATCGATTCTCGATTCAATTCCTCAGAAAGAACGGTGATTCTTGAGTAATAAGTTCAGAATTTTTAAGGTTATGAATAAAGTTATAGCTGCTTTGATTTTATATTTTTTTTATTCATGTGGATTACTTTCTGAATCAAATAAAGTAATAGTTTACGAGAGTTCTAATTTTGAAAATTTGAAAACCTCTCAAAAACCAGACTACAGAAATTTAGACCCTTGGGCAGTTCATCCAAACAAAACGGTAGAGCAGCTAATTGATTTTGAAAATAATCAATCAAAATTACCGGTGGATGTTTTTTTTATTTACCCGACCATGCATACCGATAAGAACGATACAACTTGGAATGCAGATATTTTTGACGCTAAAACTCGTAAATATATCCTTGAATCAACAGTCAAATATCAATCTTCTGCATGGTTTTCAGTTGGTAATCTTTATGTTCCATTTTACAGGCAGGCACACCTTAGGGTTTTTGAAGAGTCTTATTGGAAAAACGGTGGAGAAGAAGCCTTTGATATTGCTTATCAAGATGTAAGGGAGGCATTCTTAATTTTTTTAGAAAAATACAACTCTGGAAATCCGATTATTATTGCAAGTCATAGCCAGGGAGCTGGCCATGCCAAGAGAATATTACAAGAGTTTTTTGATAACAAACCTCTTCAAAATAAACTAGTTGCAGCTTATTTAATTGGAACCAAAATTACAAGTAAAGATTTTAAAAGTTTAAAACTAATGACTAATCAAAACGAAACAGGTGGTTTTATTACTTGGAATACTCATAGAAAAATGTCTGAAAGAAAAACAAAAAAAACATCGTTTACTGTTCCATTTGACTACCTTGAAAATGCACTTTGTGTTAATCCTGTTACATGGAATTTAGAAAAAGCATCAAATTATTCATCACACAAAGGTTTTCTTTATTTGAACACTAAAATTTATCCCAAATCAGTCAAAATTGAAAACATGGACAAAGCTATATTTGTTAAAATTCCAAAAATGGACATAATAAAAAAACTCGCAGTCTCAACAGTCAGAGATTACCACAAAGCGGATATTAATATGTTTTGGGAGGATATAAGACAAAATTCAATTCATAGGACTAAAATGTTTTTAGAGAATGAAAATTAAATTATCAATCATACTTCTTTTCTCATTCTACATTTTTAGCGGTCAAGAAATGGTTAAAGGAAAAGTTTATATTCCTCTAAATGATGGAAATTACCAAGGAGTAGGAGGAGTTAATATTTTTTGGAAAAGTACAAGTATAGGAGTTGTATCCGATGATGATGGGAGTTACTCTATACCAATTTCAACTGAAACTAAAGAATTGGTATTTAAGATATTGGGTTATAAAGAAGATATCGTTGAAATAATTGACTCATTAAACTATGACCATTTTCTTACTGAACAATCTGACGAATTAGATGAAGTAATTTTACTTAAAAGAAAAAATACAATTCAGAAATCTTATTTTAAAACTATGAACATAGTAAGTGTTTCTAGTGATGAGTTACTTAAGGCCGCGTGCTGTAACGTTTCAGAAAGTTTTGAAACAAACCCATCAATTGACGTTAGTTTCTCGAACGCCATAACCGGGGTTAAGGAGGTTAAGATGCTTGGTCTTGAAAGCCCATACCTTCTAATAACAGAGGAAAATATTCCCATGGTAAGGGGTGCCTCTCAAGTTTTTGGCTTGTCATTTATTCCTGGTTCTTGGGTTGAGAGTATGCAAGTTACAAAAGGTGTTGGAAGTGTAGTCAACGGATTTGAAAGTATTTCTGGACAGGTTAATATCGAATTGAACAAACCAATTAGTGATGTTCCCACCTATATCAATATTTTTAGAAATAGCATGGGAAGAAATGAGTTGAATTTTCATTTCAATCGAATGGTTAACGAAAAATTAAGTACTGGATTATTTATTCATGCAGATCACAGAAAAGAAAAACATGATAGTAACAATGATGGTTTTTTGGATATTCCTCATGTTGAGGGTTACAATATATTCAATAGATGGCAATTGACTGATTTGGAAAAGGGCGTTGTAAGTTTTTTTGGTATTAAGTTCATGAAAAATGAGAAAGAAGGAGGTGAAAGGTTTGACACCAATAGTTTGTCAAATAAGCTTTGGCTGAGTGAGATTAAAACCGAAAGATTTGATGCTACTTTCAAGTTAGGTTACGTCAATCCAAACATTCCATATCAATCTTTAGGCTTTCAAATGGCGTATTCAGATCATGATCAAAACTCTTTTTTTGGGATCAGGAATTATGATATAACACATAGAAGTTTATACTCAAATATAATTTACAATTCTATAATAGGAAATACCATGAATAAAATTAAAACAGGTATTAATTTGACTTACGATGACTACGAAGAGTTAATAGATTTAGATAAAAATAAAACAGAAAGAATTGACAGATCAATTGGTGGTTTTTTTGAATATAGTTACGATAACACTACAAACTTCAGCTTAACAGCTGGTTTAAGGTATGATTCACATAACAATTTGGGATCATTTTTTACTCCAAGGCTTCATTTGAGATTTCAACCAAAAGAAAAAACTGTTATGAGATTTTCTTTAGGTTCTGGAAGAAAATCTTCAAATATTTATGCTGAAAATCAAGAAATTTTTTCAACTGGAAGAAAAATCAAAGTAATTAACAGTAATGGTAAATTTTACGGATTAAATCCTGAGAAAGCATTAAATTATGGTTTAAGTTTTAGGCAGGGTTTCAATTTAAACAGTAATGATGGTGACGTAACATTTGATTACTATGTTACTGATTTTCAAAATCAAATTGTAGTTGACTGGGAAACTGAGGGTGAACTGAGTTTTTATAACTTAAATGGAAAAAGTTATGCCAGGAGTTTTCAATTAGAAATAGACTATCAGCTAACTAGAAAAATTAAAATGAAAACTGCCTACAAGAATTATCAAGTGAATAAACAATACAACTCTGGTCTGAAACAGAACCCATTAACTCCAAAAAATAGATTTTTCATTAACCTTGACTATTCCTCAGATCCAAACGACAAGGGTGCTTTTTGGAAGTTTGATTTTACTTTAAATAACGTCGGAAAACAGAGATTACCTGAACACGGTGGTTTATCTAATTTTTTAGGATTTAGCCCATCATATACCCTCTTTAATTCTCAAGTCACAAAGGTGTTTTCTGAAAAATTTGAAATTTATTTGGGAGGAGAAAACTTAGGTAATTACACCCAAAAAAATCCTATTTTGGATTCTGAAAACCCTTTTGGAACCAGTTTTGATGGAACTTTAATATATTCACCTATCGTTGGTTCTATGATTTATGCGGGAATTAGATTAAAATTGTAAATTAGTATTATGAAAAAATTATGTTTAATATTCCTTTTGTTTTTCTCTTTTAGTTTCAGTCAGAACTCTGGAGATAAAAATAAAAAGGCTTCTTTTCTTGTAAAAGGAGTTTGTGAAATGTGCAAAAATAGAATTGATGTGGGAACGGTAAGGATTAAAGGTGTTAAGTACGCAAATTGGGATCTTACCTCAAATAACCTATCAATAATTTTCAATTCAAACAAGATTGATTTGGATTCAATTCAAAAACAAATTGCCGCTTTTGGCCATGATTCAGGGATTTATAAAGCACCTGATGAGGTCTATAACAGCCTACCTGAATGTTGCTTTTACAAAACAAATACACCCCATTAAAATGAAAAACAAAAATACATTACTCACCGTAATAATAAGCTCTGGTTTAACAGTTTTATTGTTATGGATTTTTAATAATAATTCATTTCCACAGCAGGAAGTTGATCCAAGTCCAGAAAATATAGTCGAACTAATGGGTAACCAAACATCATTTGGAGTTAAAGGCAACTGTGGAATGTGCAAAAAAACAATCGAAACAGCTGCTTTATCATTGGACGGTGTCTTTAGCGCAGAATGGAGTGGTAAAACAAAGCAAATTAGTATTGTATATGATCCTCAGGTTGTAGAATTGTTAAACATACATAAATCTATTGCAAACTCTGGATACGGAACTGAACTTGTAGAGTATAATATGGACAACTATGATGAACTACCATTATGTTGTCAATATGATCCAAGTATGATTATTAAGTCAAATTAAATTTTGTTAATTTTAATTATAATAAACCAAAAAAATGAAGAAAATTTTACTAACATTTATCTCAGCTTTACTAATAGGCTGTAATACAACTGCTCCAAAGCCAAAAACAATTACTGTTGATGGTGAACCAGATGGACCACACACCTCAGTTGAATGGAAAATATGGGCTTACAGTACAGCAGCTCCATCATTTATTGCTGCAAATTGTACTGTTGTCGATAACGATGGAACTGTCTTAAGAGAAGGAACTAATGGATGGACTGCAATGTCAGGAAACATGGCTGGTCCAGCTGATCCTGAAAATGGATACAGGGACAGACATGAGGCAATCTCAATGGTAGGGGATGCTGAATCATTCAATTGGATGAAGGGTTATATGGACAAAACCAAACCTGAAATGAATGGTGATGGATGGATATGGATGTTGCACGGGGATTCTGGAGTTGATAACTTTAGACCTTATTCCGAGGGAGATAAGGCCAATACGCCTGAAGGAGCATGGATTGAATCAGGACCACATTTGATGCTGATGCCTAAAGATCCAAGTACTTTAGATGGTCAAACTACTGACTTCAACACCGGTTCTCCATATTTAATGTTTGAAGGAACTGATTATGCTCATCTGATGATTCCAACCGAAGGATATTATGATTATCAAGATCCAGTCCCATCAATTCCCAATTTGGAAAATTCAAATGTTGAGCCCGAAGCCCCACATACTTCAGCAGAATGGAAAATATGGGCGTATAGCACAGCTGCTCCATCATTTATTGCTGCTAATTGTACAGTAGTTGATATGGATGCAGATGGAAATCAAATTGTTTTAAGAGAAGGTACAAATGGTTGGACAGCAATGGCTGCTAATCCAAGGGGACCTGCCGATCCTGAGAATGGATGGAAAGATGCTCACGAAGCTATGCCAATGGTTGGAGATGCTCAATCTTTCGCATGGGTTTCCGCTTATTTTGCTGGAACAAAACCAAAGACAACTATGGAAAGTGATGGTTGGGCATGGATGCTGCACGGAGATATGGGTGAGGATAATACAAAAGCAGGAGTTTTAAACAAAGAAGATTCAGTTGAAGGTGCATGGATTGAATCGGGTCCACATTTGATGTTGATGCCTAAAGACCAAAGCACTCTTGACGGTCAAACAACTGATTTCAACAAAGGTGCTCCTTATGTGATGTTTGCTGGAACCGACTATGCACATTTAATGATTCCAGTTGAAGGTTATTACGACTATCAAGATCCCAAATAATAAAAAAAGAAATTTATTCTAAAAGTAAAAGCCCTTCAACAAGGGCTTTTTTAATTTCTTTGGTTAAAAAAAAATGATAAGAAATCATATTAATTTAGTTTGGTTAAAAAGAGACATCAGAACACTTGATCATGAACCCATTTTTAATGCTGAGAAAAAGAATGAACCTTATCTTATCATATATATTTTTGATAAAAAAATAATTGATTGTCCGGATTTTAGTAAAAGACATATGCGCTTTATTTATCAATCTATTTTAGATGCAAATCAAAAATTAGTTAAGTATAATAAAGAAATTAATATTTTTTTAGGCGATAGTGTTGAAATATTTAAATTTTTAATTCAAAAATTTATAATTAAAAACATATTTAGCTATCAGGAATCTGGAACCGAACTGACATGGAACAGAGATAAAAAAGTCATGCAATTATGTAAAAATTCTGATATCAGTTGGATAGAGTTTCAGAGAGATGGTATAGTAAGAGGAATAAAAAACAGAAAGGGTTGGAATAAAATGTGGGAAATTCAAATGAACAAAGAATGTTTTAATAACAGCTATTCATTTCAAAAAAAAATAAGAATAAAAAACCCATTTAAGCTTGATGAAGATTTAATTTTAGAATTATCAAAAAAAAACAAATTTTTTCAACCTGGTGGAGAAACCAAAGGGTTTCAATATTTAAAATCTTTTGTAAATGATCGATGTAAAAATTATTCATTTCATATTTCAAAACCAAAAAAAAGTCGAATTTCATCTAGTAGGCTTTCAGTATATCTGGCTTGGGGAAATCTTTCTGTAAGACAGGTCTATAAATATTTAAATCAACACCCTAACAAAAAAATTTATTCAAGAGCTTTAGGTGCTATGATTACACGGTTACATTGGCACTGTCATTTTATTCAAAAATTTGAAGTTGATTGCTCTTATGAGACTGAAAATATTAACAAAGGATTCAATTCTCTCAAAAAAAATAAAAATCAAGAACTAATTAATTCCTGGGAGAATGGTAAAACTGGTTACCCTTTAGTTGATGCTTGTATTAGAGCTTTGAAACAAACTGGTTGGATTAATTTTAGAATGCGTGCAATGATTGTTTCTTTTTTTGTACATAATTTGGATCATGATTGGAGGAGTTGTTCCAGTTTTTTAGCAAGACAATTTTTAGATTACGAGCCAGGAATTCATTTTCCTCAGTTGCAGATGCAAGCAGGTACAACCGGAGTCAATACTGTAAGAATTTACAACCCAGTAAAAAATTCGATTGAACATGATCCAGATGGTGATTTTATTAGAATGTGGGTTCCAGAACTGAAAGATTTACCCACTAAGTATATTCATGAACCTTGGAAAATACCTGAAATGGAATTAAGTTTTTTAAATTTCAAATTAGGTGAAGATTACCCATATCCAATAGTAGATTTACAAAAATCCTCGAAAGAAGCAAGAGATAAAATTTGGAAATACATGAAAAAAAAAATGGTTAAAAAAGAAAAACAAAGAATTTTAAAAACACATGTAAATACAAAAAAATAAAACCCCACTTTAGAAGTGAGGCTTTAATGGTGATCGCGAAAGGATTCGAACCTTTGACCGTCTGCTTAGAAGGCAGATGCTCTATCCAGCTGAGCTACGCGACCTTATCA
>PAGT01000010.1 GCA_002705485.1 Flavobacteriales bacterium
TCATAAAAGTCTTTATTTGTTCCGTTGTAATAGAAATCAGCCTCAAATTTGGTTAGATTTTGTGTCTCAATGTTATTACCAAATCTCCAACCAATATTGGTTTTCATAAAATCATGAAACCTGTAGCTGTTGTTAAAAAACAAGTAACTTGTATAAGTTCTAATTTTTTTAGTTTCTTTGAGCATTCTGTATCTAATGTTAGCATTAAATCTCTGAGCATTTGTTAGGTTATAAATTCCAAGTTCATTTTGACTATAATAACGATCGACACCATACCAACCCAAACTAAATGTAAAACTTCCTCTAAGTTCTTCTAGATTTAAAGAACCTCTAAAACCATTTTTTTCTGAGAATCTGGGAGCATAACTATTAAAAAATGAGGATTTAAAATTAAAATCTCTTTTATTATCATACAGGTCAAAAATCAAAGAAGAATTGTTCGCGTTCGGACCAGTAGATCTGTTTACATTTGAATTCAAAAAGCTAATTGAAGAATAGTCATTTAAAAGTTGTTGACTTAGTGAGATGACGTTGAAATTTGTTAAAGGACTGATCATTTCTTTTCTTACTGAATTATCACTTTGTTTGATATAAACATAAGCCTTATCTGTTATGGCATTTAAGAACCCAATACTTAATTTACGATCTGTTGTCCCCGTTATTTTCACGGAATTAATTAAGTCAGGTTTTTCATCGTAATCAATTAACTCCTCCCCATCTTTTATAAAATCTGATTCATTAAACTGAACTGATTGTCCAATTCGTCTACTATAAAAAAAATTTCCAGAGCCCCTTGAAACATCAGCTTTTTTGAATAAGTCTGCACCTTCTGTAAAAAACGCTCTTCTTTCCTTAAACTGCTGTTCAAAAGGACTTAAATTTAATTCTCTATCGTCAAAGGATATTTGACCAAAATCTGGGATCAATGTCATGTCAAATGTGAAACTATTACTTAAACCATATTTTAGATCAAGTCCTGCAGAGTATGAGGCGCTAGGAGATGTACCTTTGCGACTATTGACCGAAGATTGTAAATAGGGATAAAAAAACAATCTAATGGGAGGCTCAATATTTTTTATATTTTTTAAAAGCCCCATGGATTCATGGTATTTAAACACCCTTTTATCAACAGGATTCCATACAAAATCTCCGTTGAAATCAACTACTCTTCTGACAAAATTCAAGCCCCAGTTTTGAACATCTTTTTTAGGGAATCGAATAGCACTGTATGGGATAAACATTTCAAGAGACCAACCACTTTCATTAAAATCTATTTTTGCATCAAATACGGTGTCATAATTTACATCACCTTTATCACCAGATTGAAACAAATCCGCAATTGTACCTGCGCTGGTAACAAAAAATGAAAAATAATTTGATCGATCATCATACGTATCCAATGAGATCCAAAACGCTTCACTTTTACTAAAAATCCCAATATCACGAGGTCCAAACTCTCTTGGAATATTATCTGGATTAGGATGATTTAATTGAGCTCCAACATAAATAGCATTGTTATCATATCCAAAATACACTTTTGATTTATAATCATCGGGAAGTTTTTCTCCAGCTTTAGTTTCGGGTCTAATAAATGTAAAACCCTCAGCAGGAGTAATCTTTTTCCATTCTGATTCATTTAACTTTCCATCAATATCCGGAGGATTAATGAACCTGTAAGCTTCAATGTTTTTTCTTGTTTGTGATTGGTTAGTAAAAAATGTAAAAAGTAATGTAATTAATAAAACTTTTCTCAAAATGAATGTATTGATTAATTTGTAAATTTAAATAAATAATTCAAATATTTTTTCATAATGAAAAATGCTGCATTTTTATTTATTTTTTTACTTACATCATGTACCACTTCTATAAAAGAGACAGTTAATGTACCCTTTTCTGAGAAGATTGATTACAAAGATTATTCCCCAAATGAGTCAGATATCATTATTTCTAGATCGAATTATTATGATAAATTATATGGATTTTGGCTTGGACAATGCATAGCAAATTGGACTGGGCTTTCAACTGAAAATGATAAAATCGGTAATGTAGGTGGTTCAAAATCAGGTGATTTTTACACAAGGAAAGATTGGGGAGGGGTTTCATCTAGGACAGAAAAAAAAATAGATTTTGTTTTCAAAGAACTTGATGAAATTTGGGGAGCCGATGACGATACTGATATTGAATACATGTATCAATTTCTAACAACACAAAACTCGAATATTCTCACACCTAAAACAATACAAGAGGGATGGTTGAAACACATCAAGCATGAAGAACAAAATTATTTATGGGTTTCAAACCAAAAGGCCTTTGATTTAATGAAAGATGGGGTTTTTCCCCCTGAAACAGGCAGTTCAAAACTCAATGAGTTTTATGAAATGATAGATGCCCAATTGACAACAGAAATTTTTGGTCTATTCTCCCCATCCAGAGAAGATTTTGCTTTGAAACTTTCACATTTACCAATTAGGACAACGGCTAGAGAAAACGCTGCTTGGATTTCAGAGTTTTATGTTACTATGCACTCCTTAGCTTCTAGTGTAGATCAAACTCTCAACATGAAAGATCAAATTATGTGGCTTTCTGAAGAATCAAGAGTTGTTCTTCCAAATGACTCTTACGCATCAAAAATGTATGATTTTGTAAAAGAAAAATATAATTCAAAAATACCATGGGAACAAGCAAGGGATTCTGTCTACTATCGATATCAAGTAAATCAAAAAGATGGTTATGATATAACTTCAAAAAATTTTGGTTGTAATGGTTGTTTTGCTGCTGGAATTAATTTTGCAGCAAGTTTAGTGAGTTTGTTTTATGGAGAAGGAGATTATAAAGAAACTATTAAAATAGGGACTTTGTGTGGATGGGATTCTGACAACCCTACATCAACTTGGGGAGGTTTAATAGGTTTTATGATTGGTAAAGATAAGATTGAAGAAATTTTTGATAGAAAATTTTCTAATTCGTACAATATTCACAGAACAAGACAAAATTTCCCAAATAATGGAATTGACACCTTTGAAAACATGTCGCTTCAAGGAATACATATTATCGACCGTATCATTCAATCGGATCTTGAAGGAGGGGTTGATAAAGTAAATGATTTATGGTATGTTCCTAAAAACAAAACCCAATAATAAATTTTTAAAAATTAAGATAATGGGATACTAAACCTATCCTCAAGCTTAGATTTTAAAGACTTTAGAGAAGATAAATAGTTCTTTAAACTCATAATTCTCAAATTAATTCGAAATGACCTATCCTCTAAAAGGTTTTTTAATTTGAGATCTTTTTTGTAATTAAAAATTTCATCTCTAGTTATTGACTTGGTTGAATTGTCTCTCTGATTTTCAACCCATAAAAAAATCTTGTCTGAATTGGCCTTCAGCAGGCTCTCATTAACTTCGACTCGTTTTTTTTTTGTAACATAAACAGATTCAATATCCTCCCTAATTGAAGAATCTTCTATATTTAACAAAAGTCCTTTTGATATCAGTGATTTGAAATAAATCTCATTCTGGGCAAAAGTATTCCACCAGGTTATCATCCACAAGTATAAGTTGTCATAGTCGGAATCATTAGTCCAGTATCTTAACTTGCCATCTTCTAAATAACTATGGCCAAACGGATGTTTATTATGCCAATTAATTAAGTTGACTTTATTCAAAAAATCGTAGTTATTTAAAATACTATCATTAACAATTTGCATGTTTTGCAATTGTTTCAAGTGTTCGTCACAATAGTTGATGTTTGTTTGAATTTCATAAGAAAGAGTAGCTATGGATTCATTGATTTCCCTCAACTCTCTTTTTTCATCTGAAAGTCTTTGAATATAAAAAGAAATTAAAATACCGATAACTATTACAGCAAACTCTAAAGAATACTTAAAAAAAAGTTCTTTTTTTCTCAAAATTTAATACTCGAATTAGCTAAAATCGTATTCTATTGATATAAGCCTCTTTTAGCAGATCCCCACCACTGTAACTTTCCGTCAACTATATAATACCATTCCTCATAAATTTCATCAGAGGCTGTTGTAAATCTGGCACTAACCCATTCTCCATCATCATTCCATTCATTTGGATCCTCTGATTTAGATACTTTTATAGAAAAAGCAAAATCCATAACCCATGACCATTCCTTACCTTCAGCAGTATTTTGAATATAATCATCTTCAATTGCTTTAACAAACTCCTCGGGACCATTAGAGACTCTACCATCGTCGTGATATAAAGTTGCGTCAGAGGATACTAATGATTTCAATGTCTCATAATCACGATTTATCCATGCATTATCGATTTTTTTTACTACATCGACTGATTGATCACCACCAATTGAAATAGTTTGGCCAGTTCTTTGAACAAAACCATTTGACGGCTCATCACAGTCACATGGAACATTATTTTGACAAGAAATAAAAATTAAAGCAAGTACTGTATATATAATTTGTTTCATTTATTTTTAATTTTAGATAGTTAAATTTAAACATTAAATATTTTAGAAAAAATACTTTCGAGTTATTTAATCTCAAAAAACTAAACAAGAAAGAGTTTGAATTGGAAATGTAAACATACTTGGAAAAAAGCACAAGTAAATACTCTTTGGTGTTTAATTGGGTGTTCAATAGGTGATTTCGGAACCATTCTGTATTTTCAAAATATTGATCATGCCTGGAGTACATTTCAAGTAATGAGCTTAGCCGTAATTAATGGTCTTTTGACTTCCATTTTACTAGAAACAATAATTTTGGCAAAACAAATGGATATATCAAGTGCACTGAAGACCGCTTTAGGAATGAGTTTTATTTCGATGTTGGCTATGGAAATTTCAATGAATCTAACAGACTTTCTTCTCACTGGGGGAGCAATGTTGAATTTTTGGGTAGTTCCAATAATGCTTATAGCAGGATTCGTAACTCCACTACCCTACAATTATTGGAGGTTAAAAAAATACAATCAAAGTTGTCATTAGAACAAACTATAAAGAATCAATAGCATAAAGTTTCCAATCTCCAGAGATTTTTTTGTAGTAATACAAACCAATTCCAGTATGGATTTTGTTGTATCCAAAATCAAATCTGTTGTAAGTTACCTTAATTAAACAACGATCCTTAGAAGTTTCATAAAATTCATATGAATCCAAAAGAGAATACCTATATCCAGCTTGTATTTGGTCTTCTCTAATTGTTTTATAATATTTAATAAGACTTTCTTTACCGTTGGCTATTCTGGGTTGATTTGAGACATTAAATACAGCAGGATAGCTGAAAAAAGAAGCCAGTTTATCGTAATCTTTGTATTCAAAAGACTTACTGTAATTTTTCCATAAACTAACAATCAATTTCTCATTGTTCTGAGTAGTATTTGGGTTTGATGATTTTTTTAAGTCTATATTATCAACTATTTTTTTTGCTTGTTTTAGAAAATTTTCAATTCCATTTTTTTTATTGGTTTGCGACTCTTGACCCAAAGAAACTAATGGGATAAATACTAATATTGTAATTAATTTTCTCATTTTTTGATTTACTAGTTCTAATACGTAATCTAAATTATAGAATTTTTTAATCTCTTGAACATAATTGAAGACATTAGACCTAAGACGGAAAACATGGCCAATATGAAAAAAACAATTTGGTGACCATAAATTCCAGGATATCTATCCAAAAGGTACCCGAAAGCAGGTGTTGCAAAAATGTCAGGAGTATATCCAATAACTGATATAATACCGACCGCTGTTCCAGTGTAAATCAGAGGAATTTTACCTTCCTGCATGATTGAAAAATACAAAGCTCTAATTGCATAAGTGCCGGTTGCAACAATGATTAATGAAAAATAAAAAATCACATTCATATTAACCTGTATTAAACCAGATGAGAATAATGAAGAACCGATCAACATGACAACAAAGCCCGTAATGATAAAATCAATATGGTTTGATTTTAAAGCAATAATTGAAATCAAAAAACAAACTAGTGGTCTCAAATACAACTGAAGTGAACCAATATTTGCTGATTCAAGCTGATCAAACATCATTACATCTGAAGCGTAAAGAGAATATATATCGGTAACCTTGTAACCCATATAGGCTGAAATAATGATTAACATAATCAACCATACTGATCTAATTTTTAATACCTCTTTTATGTTATTAAAAGAAATTTTTTTGGTTGATTCATTTTGTTGTTTGGAGTTATTGGAATCCATTAAATAATAAACCAATATACCTGTAATAAAAACAACAGCTGATGAAAAAATAATTACATTTCTGAACGATTCTTTTCTTTCAACAAGGGTTGCAGTTTTTATATCAGAAGTTAGAAAAACTGAGAAAATAAGAACTCCAATACTTCCAAAAGAAGCAGCAACCAAACCTCTTCCTCCATCTAAAAAACCAAAAGCCTTTCCTTGATTTTCAGTTCCACCCCATACTCGTGTGGCTTTAATCATTGCCCCCCAGAAAAGAAAAATAGTGGTAAATCCCCAGTACCCATACAATATTTGTAGTATTATATATGAAGGGTAAGTTGCCATTACAAGGCCACCAAATGAGGTAAAAAACAAAGAGATAGCAATAAGATTTTTTGGCTGGTACCGATCCGAAATTATACCCCCATACACATATGAAAGTAATGCAACAATTCCATATATTGAAAATAAACTCCCAAGTTCTAGATTGGTTAAATTAAACACATCTAAGAATGTAGGTCTAAAAATTCTAGCTAATACATATGGAAGCATAAAAATCAATTCACCTGAGAGAATTAATAATATTATACTTAAATAACTTCCTCTTTTATTTTGATCCTTTTCCAATTAATTCTTAAAATTAATTTTATTAAATTATTATAAATTTTCAATTATAAAAAAAATATAAAGAATTGTTTATGAAACTATTTGACCTTTCACATTTTAAAGAAAACTGCCCAACAGAAGCTAAAAATTATTTTAAAGAAATAATTATGAAACTCGAAAAAATTGAAGAAAAATTAGAAAAAATTGAAGAAAAAATTTAATAAAAGCTTAATTGTTGTTTTGATAATTTTAGGAATTCTCTACTTGTGGGCTGAGTTAGGTGTTGGAATTTTTTTTCAAAATACCTGGGGAGGAAGTTAATTAGACAACAAATATTTTTTACATTTTTTCCAATAATTGAAAAAAGATTTCATGTTATCGTTATAAAACATCCAATCTCTGTTGTCTTGAACTCCTTTATAATGTTGGTTTAAGGGATGTTCTTTAAATATGATATTTTTTAAATCATAAGTGTTTTTTAGATCATTAAATGAACCGACAAAAGTTTGAATACCAATAATATTTTTAGAAAGTTGAATGATGAATTCAATAGTTTTCTTAGACACTGGATATTTTTGAAAAATATCAGGTTCCAAAATTAATATTTTATTGGATTTCTGTTTCTTTCTCCAAAGTGGATCCAAATTGTAAAAATTATAGATGTGAGTAGGAATTTCTTTATCAATTTTTAAAGATTTATTTTCAGGGAGAATAGATTGTAAATTAAACTCAACTGTTTCTTTTAAAACTTTAGGTATTTTTAAATTTTCAAATTGTGAGTACTCAACATCAAGAAAGGTGTTTTTTTGTTTGGTGTAACAGTATCTATTAATATTTTCTTGGTTAGCATAATATTTTCTATTGCTGTTACTTCCCGCTACCCATTGCCAACTTAATGCATTTGATGCCCAATCAGCATCAAGCAAATAGTAATACAACCATTTTGCAGGGTTTTTCCAGTGGCTTCCAGCAATATTACAAGTAATTGAAGCTATGTACATTCTTAAATGATTGTGCATGTAACCAGTTTCGTAGAGCTCATTAATTGAATCATCTAAAGCTTGAATTCCTGTTTTTCCGTTGAAAACAGATAATGGCATAAAACGGTTCGTAACATTTCTTTGTTCCTGTTTCAGATCTGTATTAATGTCTTCTCCTCTTTCAACCCAAATTAACTGCCAATAATCTCTCCAGCACAGCTCTTGAATAAATTTTTCAATTTTTAAAAAATCATATCCCTTTGAAATCAATCTTTCATAAACATAACGTGTAGAAATTACCCCTCTTGAAATGTAGGGTGATAATCTACTTACTGATCCGTCAATATAGTTCCTGTTGAATCCATATTTGAGAGGATCTATTGAATCTATTTGTTCTAAGATTTCTTTATACTCAGTTACAATCATAGCAGCAAATTAAAACAAAAAACTCCTAATTTCTTAGGAGTTTTTAATTTAAAAAAGAGTTTAAAATTTTTAAAACTCTCCGTAGTTCTTAATGATCCTAAGGCTATATTTATTTAAAACTTTGGTTCCTCCACTAGTTTTGTGATAAGTTGCCCACTCTTTAACATTTTTTTCTCCATCAGCAAGTGCTTGAATAAGAGACACTAGATTATTAGATCCTAAAGCAACCCAATGAGTAGCTCCCGAGGGACTACCAATATCATAAGATCCATAGACAACCATGTTTCCATCAGATGATGCATTGGTATCATTAATTAGCTTAGCCATTGCTGAGGACCATTTCATGGGATCTTTTACTTCTAAGTCATGAAGTTGAATGTATGGCTTCGAAGCAGGGTCTACATCGTTTGAACCCATTATTCTTCCTGAGTATTTTGGACCTCTTTTTTCAATATAAGGCTCTAATCTGTTTCTATGAGCTTGCCATTGTTCGGGTGTTTTAGCTTTAACCAAACCAAAATTTTCTAATTCGCCAAAACGAACAAATCGATGAGTTCCTTCAATATTTCCACGATCCATTCTTTCAAGATAGGCGCCACCGGACTTAAATTCTACATCCCCCCAAAATTGATCAAATGCTTCACCTACTGCACTTTCTGAACCTGGAAGAACATCCATGTAATAAACAGAAAATGTAGGAGTTTGTGAATATGAAAGACCAAATGCTAGTATAGTTGAGAATATTAATAAGTATTTTTTCATAATTTATTTATTTTATTTAAACTAAATATTGCAAAAACATCCCGAATAAAATGTTTTTTAAATTAACTTTACAATTATGAATAAACTGTTTGAAAAAATTTTAACTTTTCATCGAGAAAAAGGAGGAACTGGTAAGTTGTATAATTTTCGATTTATAGAAAATAAAAAAGGTTATTTAAAACTTGAGGGTGAATTTTCAAGTCAATCACTAAACCCAGGTGGCTCGGTCCAGGGAGGAATGATGAATTCAATGCTAGATGATGTAACTAGTCTTTTAATAATTTACGAAAGTGGTGGGAAAACTTATCCAAATTCAACTAATTTACACAGTATTCACCACAGGCCTTTATTTTTAGGTAAAGTTACTGCAACAGCCCAATTACTCAAAAAAGGCAAGAATATCGCAACTGTTATGGGCGAAATATACAATTCTGATGGTAAGCTTGCTACAACACTCATTCACACAATGGTACTTTCAAAAACCCTTAATAAATTGAAAACCAAATAGTCAGAAGGTTTTTTATATCTTTAATAAAAAATATTTCACAAATGAAAAAAGTACTTTTTTTTGTAGCAACTATAATTTTATTGTCTTGTGATAAAGATGATACCATAAAATATTTATTAACTACCTCAGCAAGTCCAGAACTGGGTGGAACAGTTCTTCCTTCAACTAGACAATATAATGACGGAGATACAGCAAAATTAATTGCAAATCCAGCAGAAGGTTACTTATTTGAAAGTTGGACAGGAGCCACAGGAGATGCTCAAACAGACTTGGTTATGGATTCTGACAAGACTGTTGTTGGTAATTTTGCAAAAATTCAATTTGAACTTACTGTGAATGTTAGCGGAGAAGGAAGTGTTTCACAAAAAATTATCAAAGCAGGTGTTGCAACAAAGTACGATACAGGATCTACAGTTGAACTAACTGCCACACCTGACGAAGGATGGGAATTTAAAGAATGGAGCGGTGCCATCGTTGGAAATAACAATCCACAACAGATTACAATGGATAAAGCCAAAACTGTAACAGCAATATTTAGCTCCAAAGCAAAATATAAATTATCAATAGTTAATGATGGTCAAGGAAACGTATCGACCTC
The DNA here is from genome assembly GCA_002705485.1 of Flavobacteriales bacterium. Classification (GTDB taxonomy): domain Bacteria; phylum Bacteroidota; class Bacteroidia; order Flavobacteriales; family Flavobacteriaceae; genus MAG-121220-bin8. The sequence continues at coordinate 10,066 of PAGT01000010.1, forward strand.
AATTGTAAAGGCTGGATCTATAACTGAATTTTCTGGCGGAACTATTGTAGAGGTAACCGCAACTCCGTTGTCTGGTTGGGCTTTTGACAAATGGTCTGGTGCAATCTCTGGGACAGTAAACCCACAACAAGTTACAATTGACACTGACAAAACTATTATTGCTGAATACAAGTCACTTGCTCCAATTGTTCTTGATAATGATGGGATTACTTTAAAGGCAAAACCTGATACTGCAGCTGGTACAACATATGAACTTAATGGAGTTACTTACACAGTAGTTGACAATGACATGTTGAAAAGTTGGATTAGTGCAGAAAAAGATATGTCAACTGCTGTAACAACACTGGTCACAGATATGAAGGAGATATTCAAAGGAAAAGGATCATTCAATGATAATATTTCTTCTTGGGACTGTAGCAATGTAACATCAATGGAAGGTATGTTTGAAGGAGCAGCAACTTTTAATAAAGACATTAGCAAATGGGATACAAACAAAGTCACAAACATGAACAAAATGTTTAAATCTGCAACTAATTTCAATCAAGACTTATCAAATTGGTGTGTTGTTAATTTAACAACTGAACCAACAGATTTCACAACTGGATCTGCCTGTGAGGCAGAAAAAAAACCTGTATGGGGTACATGGCCAGAATGTCCATTGATCGGTGAATGGACCATGGAAAGCTGGACAAATAATACTGATGATGAACCATTTTGGAATGATGGAGAAAAAAAATGTGATGATAATCCCTCCGATTTGTTAACAATTAAAGGTGGAAAAGATGATTACGGAACTTATACTTATACTAAGTTTATATGTTTTACGGACGGATCTCCTATGGAAACAGATATTGAAGATGGACAGTGGACTTATAATGGCACCAATGATCAAGTTAAAGTTGGTAAAGATGCACAAAGCATGGAGGTTTACAATTTGACATATACTAAAGATTTTAATCACTTTACCGTAAATTATACACAGCAAAATGATTCCGATACAACAGGAGTTCAAAGAGAAATAACAGAAGTTTGGAAAAGAAAACAGTAAGTTATTTACTGTTATTTAATAACAACTCAACTTTATTTTATTAAAACCATAATATTGTGAAAAAATCTTTTCTTAAGATTTTTAAAAAAAATATTGGACCAGGTCCATTAATAGCTGCTGCATTTATTGGGCCTGGAACTGTTACAATTTGTAGTATTGCTGGGCTCGAATTTGGTTTTACATTGCTCTGGGCATTGGTTTTATCCATTTTTTCTACAATAGTTTTACAGGAAATGGCTGCAAGACTCGGAATAGTTTCAAAGAAAGGACTTTCAGAAATAATTAGAACAGAAATTAAAGAACCTGCCTCAAAAAAACTAATCATGTTTTTAATTATCTCAGCCATTGTAGTAGGAAATGCTGCATATGAAGCTGGAAATATAAGTGGAGGAGTTTTGGGTCTTGAATCTATTTTTGGAGAAATAAACTATGCATTTCTTGGACTTAAGATCAATTTTTATAGCATATTTATGGGTTTAATCGCATTTGGAATCTTATTTTCTGGAAACTATAAAGTTTTAGAAAAATCATTGATTTTTTTGGTAATGATAATGAGTGTCTCATTTTTAATAACAGCTATTATTTCCGGACCAAATTTAACTGAACTCCTTGAGGGTGTTTTCATTCCAAAAATACCTGACAATAGTACTTTAATTATTATCGGCTTGATTGGTACAACTGTGGTTCCCTATAACTTGTTTTTACACACATCACTTTCAAAAGAAAGGTGGAAAAAAAATTCAGATTTAAAATATGCAAAGAGAGATACAATAGTTTCTATAGTATTGGGTGGGTTAATTTCTATGTGTATTGTTGTTTCAAGCTCTTCTTTAAACATTGAAGAAATAAACA
>PAGT01000071.1 GCA_002705485.1 Flavobacteriales bacterium
GAGATTGCAAGATCAGCCAGAGATATTCATGGTGGAAATGGAATTAGTGACGAGTATCATGTTGTAAGACATTCCATGAACCTTGAAGCCGTTAATACTTATGAAGGAACCAGTGACATCCATGCACTAATACTCGGTCAAAAGCAAACCGATATTAGTGCGTTTTAATTAATTTAAACTAGCTTCTAGAAAATCAACCATTCTTGTATATAACTCTAAGTTGTTTGTTTCTGAGTAGAAACCATGCCCTTCGTCTCCTTTAATCATATACTCAAACGGAACGTCTGCATCTTCTAATGCATTCTTAAGTTGTAAAACTTGCTTGTATGATGCTTGTCTGTCCTGCCTACCGTGAATCACAAATAAATCACCTTTAATATTATCTACATAATTTATAGGACTGGCGTTTTCTAAGACATCACGTTCAGTTTCAGGATCTCCCATTTCTATGTGTTGTTGCGGCCTTCCCATATCTGCAAACATCCATTGTTTGTCGTCATAGAGTGTATATAAATCTACAACCCCAACATAATTAATAGCACACTTAAATATATCTGCATTCTTCGTAATTCCAACCATAGCAGAATATCCACCATAACTTGCTCCTGAAATACAGACTTTATTCATATCCACAAAACCTTTATTGTTTGCCCAATCTAGAGCATCCAATAAGTCATCATGCATTTTTAAGGACCATTGTCTGTTTGCTAATTTCATTTTTTCCAAACCAAAGCCTACAGAGCCCCTATAGTTAACTTGGATAACTCCATACCCTCTAGTAGCATAAATCTGAACTTCTGGATTATAGCCAAATCTATCTTTTGCATTTGGCCCGCCATGAGGATGAATAATGAAAGGAATTTTTTGTCCTTTTCTATAGTCAGGTGGTAACGTTATGTATCCTGTAAGATCTAGACCATCTCTTGAAGTAAAATCGAAAGGTATCATATCTCCAAGCTCGTAATCTTTAAGCCATGGTGCATATTCAGCAACTTGGACAATACCACCTTCTTGTGGATCATAAAAATATGCAGACCCAGGAGATTTATCCGATGAAGTTGTTATTATTATTTTAGAAAAGTCACTACTTGCATACATCCCAACTTGGTCATCAGGGAATGTAGCTTGAATGCTTTCTCTGAGGTAGCCATATGTTTCATCCCAATAAATATACTTTCTTTGTTCTGCGTAATAACTTAAGCCGAAGTTAACCTTATTTATTCTGTCTTGTAGAATGTATCCATCTGAATATCCTTGTCTTGGATTAGAAAAATCAAACTTTGGGTCATGAAAGACTTTTTCGACATACTTTTTATCCTTTGTATCATATAACCAAAGTGCATTTGTATCAGTGTATTCCCAATCTGGATCAAGAGAACCATCTGGTAAAACTGCTTGACCGACACCAAATAAAAATCTGTTATCAAAATCAAAGTCTAACGGCATAAAGCATGGTTCTTGATGTCGACACTGTGTCATTCTTGAATATTGTTGTGTATCAGGATCCATTAGATATACATATGTGAAAAGACCATCTTTATCAGAGTTTGGTTTATAGTCTTTATTTCTGTCATGAGAAGTTGTAAAACCTCTTGCTTTGCCATCATGATCAACAAGCCAAGACCCAAATTGCTCATCTTTAATATTTGGCACCTCTGCAATTTTTGTTGTTCTTTTTGTTTCAAGGTCAAGCCAATATAAATCTCTAAATCTTCCTGGATATTGAGGCATACGATTCATAGTAATTAATATTTTGTTAGGATACTGAGGCATTGTATCGAAAAGTCTTGGGTACCTTATTCCCTGTCCACTTTTTGTTTGCTTTGCCTGTATTAAAGCCTCTCGTTTTCCAGTTAAAACATTAAGTCCATATAATGAATAACAATCGACTGTTCCTGAAGTACCTGCACCTCGAGCACAGGATCTAGTTATTAATAAAGTATCATTATTTAAAAATGATGCCGAATCAACTCTTGTATTAATTTGAGTACCTGAATACTGCCTAGTTTCCATGGTCTCTAAATTAACAACTACTAATATAGGAACGGCAACATCTTCTTCAGGTCTTGTAATATCACATGAAACCTCGCCAGATGGTATTAATGCAGCATAGAACTTTCCGTCAGGTGATATATCAATCCCAGTCGATTCTCCATAACAAACAAGTTTTTCTATGGGAATTTTATTATCAGAATGCCCAAAAAAACTTATTAATATGGTAAATAAAAGTAAATATTTAGTATTTAGCATAATTTCCTTATTTTTAGATGTTGATTTGAAATAAGATAATACAAATTTTTTTAAAGACAAACAATATATTTTGACAAAAATGTCAAACATATTTGACAGTTTTAAATTATTACGTATTTTATTTAACCATAAAATTAGTTTAAATAAACCTTGCAATAGATAAAAAATCTGTCAATATAAGCGATGGATGCTTGTTTTAAGAGGACAGGCCGTAAAATTTATTCTATTAAAAGGGGATATTTATAATGCGAATTTTTAAAAATTTATTTAATTTTTCAATATTTTTTCTTTTTTCACTATCATTTACTGTTTTAAATGCTTATGCAGATGAGACTGTAGATGAAGTTGAATCAGTTGAAGCTTCAGCGGAGGTCTCTGATGAATCCGAAGATGAGGATGTAACTGATGTTGGAAAAGTTACCGTAACAGGTTCTAGAATCAAAAGAATTGATATTGAAGGAGCTACACCTATTCAGGTAATAACTAGAACTGACATCGATCAGGCTGGTTATGGATCTGTTTATGATGCAGTTTCAAATCTAACACAAAATATTGGACAAACATTTGGTGAAAATTTCCAGGCAGGTTTTACTCCTGCTAACCAGGTTATTGACCTAAGAGATTTTGGGCCAGGAAGAACTCTTGTTCTAGTTAATGGAAAAAGAATGGCAGATTATCCATTCCCATACAGTGGAACACAATCTTCATTTAACTGGGCTTCTATTCCATTAGCAGCAGTTGAGAGAATTGAGGTTCTTACTGCTGGTGCATCATCTATTTACGGTTCAGATGCTATTGCTGGAGTTATTAACGTTGTTTTGGTTGAGGGTGTTGAAGAGACAACGGTAAGAGTAACAGCTGGTCGATTCCTTGAAGCAAGTGATGGAGGAGGCCAAGAATATGGTATCGAATTTACTACTGGTGGAGTCATCAATAATTTTACATACACAGTTGCAGTTGAAGCTAAACGTTATGATCCCCTTTTCACAACTGACAGAGATGAGTATGACAACTACGATGACGAAAAAGGCTCAGGACCTGGCGAAGGTTTCCCATGGGATTCTGTAAGAGTTTATGGAGCCTATGACGCACAAAGTGACAATGGTGGTTTGTGGGGCGGAAACTATTCTGGTTATAGATATTGGGGTCCATCTGAATTCCTAAATTCAAGTGGAGAAAATGCTGGATTTACTTGTGAAACAGCTACAAACATCCCAGGTGCTACAGAGAGCTTCTTCCCTGGAAGAGATACAGGCTCAAGATTATGTTTCCTTTTAGATGGTAATCCACCGCAAACTATTCAAAATGAGAGAGAAAATGCATCGGCATTCTTCGCTGGAGCATATACCATTAATGAAAATGCAGAAGTTTACCTTAAAGCTATGCAGTTTAATACAGAAACTACAGGTACTTATTGGAACAGCTTTTACTATCCAGCTTCAGGAGATGCTGCAAACATAACTACAGACTGGACTATGGGTTATGCAAATTATGGTCCCGCTGGTTATTCAGTTCCAAATCCAGCTTCACCTGGTTCAGCAATGTGGGTAGCTGACTTTAACTCATTGAAGCAGTTTAGAGAGCCTGCATGGGATAATGCTTTTGACGAAACCTCTACTACTATAGATTTAGGTGTCAGAGGAGTACTCAATAATGGTTGGGAGTATGACGTTTCTCATACAACCAATGAATACGAGTCAGAAAGTACTGGTACTTTATGGCTTGCAGTTGAAATGAGAGACCTATATTTTAACATTGGCGGTAATGATGCGATGGGTAATCCATGTAAAATGAATGCTATTGATCTTTATCTTGAGGGTTATTGGAATGCAGACAACTATATTTTTGGTCAGTATGATCCAACTGATCCATATGATGTTTATGCATCAGCTTACTCTTGGTCACAACCAACTTGTTTAAATTGGGATTGGATTCTTGGAGGAGCAGACTTTGCTTATCAAGATTATCAGGGAACTAATGATGAATATGCTGAATCATTCTCAGATTTCACAACAGCCTCTCTAGTAGGAGAGTTTGGAATGTTAAATGGTGGACCAATTGGTTTTGCACTTGTTGCAGAATATCAAGATATGGGATATGACACTGATCCTTCTCAAGCTGTTGTTGACGGATTGCTTTGGGGTATAGGTTATACACAAAGTGGTGGTGAAAGAGACAGACAAGCACTCGGTGGTGAGTTAAGAATGCCAGTGACTTCTGATTTAACAATCAATGTTTCTGCAAGAAAAGACGTTTACGACGATAGAGTTGTAGATGTTGATAGAACAACTGTTGGTGCAAGTATGGAGTACAGACCTAATGAGGACTTCTTATTTAGAATGTCATGGTCAGAGTCTTTTAGAGCACCTGACATGCAAAGATCATTTATTGAATCCGTTGAAGGTTTCACAAGCGGTATTGACTATTACCAGTGTTGGTTAGCAACTGGATCAATTGAAAACTGCGGAAGTTCTGATGAGTTTCCAGCTGGTTTTGGTAAAAGTAATATTAAATCAACTGAGACTGGTAACTTAGATCTTAGAGATGAATCCGGTGATTCATATTCAATGGGATTTGTTTGGGAACCAATTGATAGACTGACATTAACTTTAGATCTTTACAAAATTGTACTTCAAGATATCGTATCGTCTTCTAGTGAATTTGCTCTAAGATATGGCGAAGCCGTATGTAGAGCTCAGGAAGCTGGAACACCTATTGCAAATGCACCTGAGTTTGATGGCGCATATTGTAATGATGTTTATTCAAATGTTATTAGAGATGGAAGAGCAACTGGTGTTCAACCTGATGATCCAGTAGCGATTCCAGGCATGGTCGAACTTATAACACGTCCTCTTAATATCGCTGCTACTGAATATCAAGGAGCTGACTATACATTAAGATATACATTAATTACTGATCAAGCTGGAGACTTTGGATTTAGCTTTAGAGGTTCTTCTCAATTAGCACTGAAACAAGCTGTTGAGCAGGGTGTATCACGTGTTGACTACATGGATTCTTCATATGTACCAAGATCTAGACAAGTTGCTACAACTTCGTGGAGTCTTGGTGACTGGTCTGCTTCACTTTCAGTTAGCAGAATTGGACATATGAATGGATACGAAGATACCAAAATGAGTCCATATTTTAATACTAACGCAACTGCTTATTATCAAATAGCTGATGATATGTATATCGGGCTTTCAGCAAATAATATATTTGATGCTTTCCCTGATAGAGATGCTGCTTATGGTGGAAGTTCGTATGAACCTTTCTTTGTAAACCAGAACATATATCCAATATATGGACCATCTGCAAGTTTAGTATTTCAAGCTAGATTCTAAGTAATATTAGATTTTAAGGGCAGCACTTGTGCTGCCTTTTTTTTATCTGGTTTTTTTTATTAAATAATCTATAATAATCAGTCATAAAGGGATCCTAAATGAAATTTTTAAACTTAACTTTTGTAATCATGTGTGCACCGATTTGCTTCGATCTTGTATCACAAGGCTTAAATGATCAAGATGATCAACTAGAGAAATCTGTTGATATTTCTAGATCATCAATACAAGACGGCGCTTCAAACCAAAATAGACTAAACGAAATTGATGAAGCCACAAGATTAATAGAATTTGATTACCGAGATACTATGAAAGAGTATGAAAATCTGAAGCTCTACAATGATCAACTCCAAAGAATCATTAATTCACAAGAAGAAGAAATGATTTCAATCATGAATCAGATTGATGAGTTGGACAATATTAATATAAACATGATTCCAATAATGTTAAAAATGATCGATGCGCTCGACAAATTTGTTTCTTTGGATGTACCTTTTTTGATAAATGAAAGAACCGAAAGAGTATCAAACCTTAAACAAATTATGGACAGAGGAGATATTTCAACATCTGAAAAATTTAGAAAAGTTACAGAGGCTTATCAAATTGAAACTGATTATGGAAGAACAATTGAGGCATACAGAGACACAGTAACTTTTGAGGGAGATACTTTTAATGCAGATTTTCTTAGAGTAGGTAGAGTTGCTTTAACATTTGTTACATCAGATGGTGATAAAGCTGGCTTTTGGAATAAGCAAACCAGTTCGTGGGAAGAGTCATCTGGCGCAGTAAAAAGATCTACAATTGACGGCTTAAAAATTGCATTAAAACAAGCCCCTCCAACTCTAATAACAGTTCCATTAACAGATTATGAAAAAATTAATTAAATCAAGCTTTTTTTTAGTATTACTAACTCCGTTCTTGTTTTCACAAGAAAGCGAAGAAGAGGTGGTCTTAACGGATGTTGATAAATTATTAATTTTAGTCGAAGAAAATACATTACTTAGATCAGCTCAGGATCAAAAGAGATTAAATGAATTTCTAGAAAACAAAAATAAACAACAAAAGTTATTAAACGATGCAAAATGGCTCCTAAAAAAAGAAAATGATAGGGAAAGACTTCTTACCAAGACCTTTGAAGACAATGATGCAAAACTTTCAGACTTAGAAGAACAACTCAATTTAAAAATTGGCACACTTGGAGAAACCTTTGGTGTGGTTAGACAAATCAGTGGTGATGCTAAGAGTACTTATAGTCAATCTCTAACCAATTTACAGTTTCCTAGCAGAATAGAGTTTTTAACAGATCTTGCTGAAAGGAAGGCGCTTCCATCCGTTGAAGAGTTGGAAAAACTTTGGTTTACGCTTCTTAATGAAATGTATGAGTCTGGTAAAGTCGTTTCATTCAATACATCAGTTCTCAATCCCAGTGGAGAAATAGTTAATCAAGAAGTTTTGAGATTGGGTCAGTTTAATGCTATCTCTGAAAAAAAATATCTTCGATTTATATCTGAGGAACAAAAATTAGAATTTCTTGAAGCAAATCCTCCTGGTACTAGATCTTCTGTAAGAGCTTTATCTAAATTAGAAAATAATAGTTATGCGGAATTCATGATTGATCCTACAAGAGGCTCCCTATTAAGTTTAATCCTTCAGAACCCTGGTTTTTTTGAAAGAATTAATCAAGGCGGATTTGTTGGATATTTGATATTAATCATTTTAGTAATGGGTCTAACGATGGGAGGCCTAAGATTTAAATTTTTATTAAATGAAAAGAAAAGTTTAGATGATGAGCTAAATACAGGAAATTATGTTTCGGGCTCACCTCTCTCAGAAATAGAAACTTTAATTTCTGATATAACCCTAGACCAAGAACAACTTGAAAATAAAATTGAAGCTGTCCTTTCAAATGTAGAGCCTGTATATGAAAAGAATCTAAGTACTGTAAAGCTGCTCGCTGCAGTAGCTCCTTTGCTTGGTTTACTTGGGACAGTAATAGGAATGATTGAAACTTTCCAAGCTATTACTTTGTTTGGAACTGGGGATCCTAAATTAATGGCAGATGGTATTTCTCAGGCGTTAGTAACAACTATGCTTGGCCTAATTACAGCGGTTCCACTTTTATTTATTCATAATCAACTCGATACAAGATCTAGAGAGATTGTTCAAATAATTGAAGAACAAGCGATTGGTAAGATAGCTTCGACGTCTAAGTAATGTTTTATTATTTATTTCTTCCTTTCACATTTGTTGCAACTTTCATTAATCAAGGTGGTTATGTTCTAATTGTGCTTTTTGTTGTTGCTTTGTATATGTGGTTTTTAATTTCAGAAAGATTCTACTTTTATAAGTTTCAATTGAAAGATCTTATTGATAATAAGCATTCTAATTTCCAAGAGACTAAAAATGATAATCCTTGGATAAATAATAAAGTTAAGAGAATGTTTATAGCTGAAGTTAATTCCCATAAATCCAAAAATATTAATCAAATCAAAGGTCTTGTTGCGTTGTGTCCATTATTGGGACTTCTTGGAACAGTTACTGGAATGATTGAAGTCTTTGACGTTATGGCATACACAGGGACTGGAAATCCTAGAGCCATGGCATCTGGAGTTTCTAAGGCAACACTTCCAACTATGACTGGATTAGTGATATCAATATCTGGTCTGTTTGCAATTACAGTTGTAGAGAAATATATACAAAGCAAGTATGCAAAAAATATGTCGGTGTTTGAAAATGATTAGAAGACGCAAAAGATTGCCTGAAGATTCAACTATAGATATTACACCTATGCTTGATATCGTATTTATAATGCTTATCTTTTTTATTGTAACCACAACATTTATTAAAGAAACAGGTGTAGAAGTGAATAGACCTAATGCCTCTACAGCAGTTGCAGATGAAAGGGGAAATATCCTTATAGCTATAACTGAAAATAATGAAATATATATTGATAAAAGACTAATTGATTTGAGAGCTGTTAGAGCAAACGTAGAAAGGCTTAAAGCAGAAAATCCTGAAGGATCAGTAATTATACAAGCGGATAAAAATTCTAAAACTGGTCTTCTTGTTGAAACCATGGATCAAGTTAGACTTGCTGGAGTACAAAATGTTTCAATTGCTGCAGAAAAAGATTAAAAAAAATATATTTTTTTTAGTTTCTGGTAGTTTGTTCGCATTTCTTCTTTTTCTCTTAATGTATTTAATGATTAAGCCTGGTGAGTTAGACCTAGAGGCACTTAAAAATCGTCAAATGATTGATTTTATTCGTTTAAAAAAAGACGATACTCTAAATGAGAGAGATAGAAAACTTCCGGACAAACCACCACCACCTAAAAGGCCACCGCCTCCGGAAATCGATCAACCAGAATTAAAAAAAATGCCTACTCCAATGCTTGATATAGAGTTACCTGATATAAATATGCCAATTGATACTGATGGTGCTCTTGTTGGTGGC